>NZ_BAABRO010000028.1 GCF_039545035.1 Novipirellula caenicola | reverse complement strand
TTAGTTCCCATTGATCGTCGGTTAAGCAATGCCGCCCCACCATGATTACCTCCTCCCTTTCGTTCGAACTAACTTACCTCTCATTCGTACGAAATAACGGGCAACATGGTTTTCAGACAGAGCCTAGAACGCAAGCAAGACCGAGGCGAGGTGTGTCCGACTTCGTGCGTTGGATAGCGAGCCTGAAATATTTCGCGGATGTATCAAAGTCATTTTCGATATCATGCCAAAAGCCCAACGATTCGTAAGCCTCAGGATCATTGGGCGACCTGTGGATCGCAGTTTCGTAGCATCGTTTCGCGTCCTCCAGCGAATAGCGCTCCCCATCAGATAGCTGAATGACGTCGCCGCAAAGATTCCACAACCGAGTGGAGTCAGGATACGCTTGCAGCACCTCAAGGATCTTGTCGACATCCATTTCGGTCGGTTGTCCACCCACACCAGAAATCTGAAATGTCTTGATAAATGATTCGGCGCTCATGGTAATCTACGCGGAATTGTTCCGTTTGACGCTGAAATGCTCCGAAGCATTTTCACTTCGTGCAGCTCCGTATGGATGTCGCTCTCGAAACCGTCCGTAACGCGTTCGCCGATGACGCGAAACCCCAGCTTTTCAAATAGCGGGACGCTTGCCGTCTGTCGGATCGTCTGTAACGTGATCGCAGTGCGGCCTGTGGCGAGTGCATGCGAATTGATCCAGTCCAACAAGCCACGGGCGATGCCCTTTCGCTGAAAATGGGGGTGAACGGCCAGCCCAAGCAAAGACAAGAAATCTTCGTGGCTGTCGAATTGAACCGTCGCAACGACTTGCTGATCCAGTTCAGCGACGAGTCGTGTCCCTTCTCTATGATGGAGGGACTGGCGAGCGACGGTTTTTGAGTTGGGGCGGTAGATTGCTCGCAAAGGGGCGAAGGCCGCCTGGAACACTGTAGCCACCTCGTCAGCGTCTTCAGCATTGGCCTCGCGGATCGTTAGGAAAGAGAGCGTGTTTGACATAACGCTTTGAATGGAGTTTGAGAACGATCAATTGGACGACGTTTTAAAGGGAGGTGAGTAATGCCATTCTGCGTGCTTCGCCCTGTCTGCCAAGTTGTTAGAGTCGAGAATCGAACTTGTAGCGAGATTATCGGGGAGGGCCGGGGACGCTGAACTTGTGCGATCTATTAAACATTGGACTTTTACCAGTAGGAGGCGTTAAGAAATGCAGTACCGCTTTTCGACGTGTGCCACACACGGAACCCACCGCCTCGAGCAGATCTGCTGACGTAATACCGTTTCATCGACGGTTTGTACTGCCAGCCCGTTTCAGGAAAGCGATTTGCGAATTCTTCTGCGTATAGTTTGCCCATTTCTGCTTGAATTTGCGGAATTGCATTGCTCACCCATTCGTCGTCGTCAACGTCTGTATTCAGTCCTGGACGCAATGCTCTCATCTGTTCGATCCATTCCATCAGTGCGGACGCTTCAATGGAAAACTTCGCCCAATGGCCAGCACCATTTCGGTAGAGAGTAATGTTTTGGGCTGTTGGTGGTAGTTCGATGTAGCCGTCTTCGGGCATCTCTAAACTTGACGCGTATTCAAAACGCCCGTAACGAAATTGGTCCACTGTAAACATGACAGCGGTACAAGACGGGATGAACAATATCAAGGAAGAACATACCACGACGACTTTGGCTTTTTCTCCGTTGCTGCGCACAAGTCCAATGATCAGAAAGAAGATCATCACAATGCATGTAATTAGGAATGGCATTACTACAGGAGCAAACATGATTTAAATGATACCGCAGTTTCAAATTGCGACTGATCTTTTTGCACTTCCAAAGATCGTGTCGATCCGCATAAGTCTTTCGTGAGCGATAGGTGGCTAGAAGGCCTGAGTTTCGCACTAATCCCGTTTGCTAGCTAATCACATGCCGAGAGCAACTTATTGGCGTTTGGTCGTTGTTGTCGGCAATCAGTTTTTCTCGCTAAAACCGGGGCGATATTCTGTCTTTCACGCTAGGATGGAATTGTGCTACGGTTCCAATGCGCGAACCCCTTCAATCGAATTCCTTCTGTTTCTTGGCTCCCATGTTAGGCGAATACCACGTCGGACGCTGTACACGAAATTGTCATTCGCTAAACCGCCCTCTGCGCGAGGGCGAGTGGTATTACTCGGTCGTGATGGAATCAGGAGATGATTACGTCCGTCGCGACTTTTCCGCGGAAAGTTGGAAAGGGCCGCCAGAGGACGCGATCGGTTGGTGGAAAAACCGGATGCCCACGGCGGCGGAAAAGAAACTGGTGCTGGCGCCGCCCGAGGTCTTGATCGATCTGCTGCGGCAGATGGGAAACTTTCCTGAAAAAGCCAAGACCCGCTACCTGCTTGCGATCATGTTGATGCGCAAACGTCTGGTGCGTCCTTGGGAAGGAACCGCGGACGATTCGCTTGCCGAGGGGGCGATGCGTTTGGAAGTGCTGGCCGATCAGTCGACGATCGATGTCATGCCTTGCGAGATCAACCGCGCCGAATCCGATTCGATTCGTGACGAGTTAAATGATTTGCTCTATTGCGAAGCCGATGTGGTGAGCAGCGACGACGAAACATCAACCGAATAACGGTCCCAGGAGAAAAGCAAGGATGCGAACATGGCTGTGGATCGGAACGTTGATGATCTGTTTTGTCTCCGGTGGGGCGACCTGCGCCCGTCGCGAGCCGCCGATGCCGTTCCCGCCGCCTCCGGTTGTCCTGACCGACACACCGACGTTGGACGAGTTAGCGGTCGTCATGAACCGCACCAGTTCGATCCACCAATTGTCAACCAACACCGCGTCGGTGGAAGTGTTGACGATGCCCCACATTCCCAAACTCAGCGCCACGCTCAGTCTGCAGCGTGAACGTCGTTTTCGCCTGCGCGCCAGCTTGCCGATTGTGCTTGGTGCGGGGATGGACATGGGCAGCAATGACGAGGTGTTTTGGTTCGAAGTCCCCGAGGGAGTTGCGATGTCCAAAACGCTGTACTACGCCGAGCACGCGAAGTACCGTCAACAGCTGCAACGCGCGATTCTGCCCGTCGATCCAACCTGGGTGATGGACGCTTTGGGGTTGGTTCAATTGGATCCCTCGACCGTCGTCAATGGTCCCGTCAAACGTGACGATGGCAAGCTAGAAATTCGCAGCGTCATCCAAATGCCCGACGGTCTGTATCAACGTGTCTACTTGATCGAACCATCGGCCGGCTATGTGACGAACCAATTTTTGTATGCACCGGACAATCACTTGATCGCGCAAAGCACCGCGACCAATCATCGCTACTATGACGAGCATCAATGTGCGTTGCCGCATCAAGTCGAGCTGAATCTGACGCCCGCGATGGGGCAACCCTTGCGGATGAAGATCACGATCGGTTCGTATGCGGTGAACCAATTGCTCAGCGGCGATCCCCAATTGTTCACGATGCCTCAAAACGCGTCTCAGGTCGTCGATCTGACCACCTTGTCAGCGACGGCCGCCGCGGCGACGACGCCGACGCAATACACTGCGGATCTACAGATGGCGATGCCGCTGCGGGGAACGATGCAGTAGTTTATCGCCCGCCAAGTCAGGCAACGCTGTGAAGCATTTGCGTTTCGTAACTACGCTCTCCAGAACGTGGTTTGTTGGCGTCCAATGCGCATCACCACCTTCTGGCGAAGGTAGGTACGCTCGCCAGAGCGTGGATAGTTACTGCACTTCGATTTGCCGCGGCTCGTTTTTGGCGTGAGTTAGCAGCACATGAACCTTCGCTGGGTCGATCTGATTCGACACGAATTGCTGAGCATCCTCGCGTGTTGCGAACCATGCAAACACCGATGGCCCCCAACTGCTTTGACCCACTCCCGTGACGCCGTTGCTTCGTAAAAAATCGACAAGCGATGAAACTGCCACGCCATTGTAGGGACCGTTTTGCACCGCTTCGAATAGCAGCCCACTGTCGCGGTTGTAGCGGTGCACCGCTTCGCTGAACGCATCAAAGTCGCCCTTTTCGATCGCCGGCAACAACTGGGTTGTGATTAGGTAGCGAAAATGTTCTCGCTGTTGGGACGTGGTCGCTGGCAGCTTGGCAAATTGGTCCAATTCCACATCGCCACTGATCGTGGTCGTTTCTTGGATCGGACGAAGAATCGCCACGCACCATTGGCTTGGAACTTCGATTCGTTGCTTGATTGGATTCAGTTCGGCGGCGTTGTCAGCGTCTTCGTAGATCAACCCTCCGTGTCGATAGCCGTGAATCCCGACAGCCGATCGACGCCCTCGATCGGCGATCCGAAACGCGGTCCTCGGGTCCGTCCGCTCTGGATGCAAAAGTTGGCTGATCGCTTCGGCGACCGCCATCGCAAGTTGGGTTCCAGTACCAAGTCCCGTGTGTGCGGGTGGTCGGCGGACGATCTCGATTTGACACGCAGGCAAGGCATCGAGTTGGAACTGTTGACGGTAACGCTCCGCAACGCCGCGTACCCGGTCGGCCGCGACCAGAGGACCTTGGAACGCGTCGGCTCGTCGCGCAACGACTTCGGTGATCGGATCGTCGACCATCACGCCCACACCCCCAAAGGGTTTGGCGGTGTCCAATAAACCAAAATGAAGTCGTGAGCCTGTGGTCACGCGTACCTGCTGAGATGTCATGCGCCCACGATACCAGCACCCCGGTATGCCTTCCAAGACGGGGGATATCGCCAGCTCAGTTCAATCGCGTGGCATCGTCGGATGCATATCGCTGGGAAATTGCTTGTTTGAGGAACTCAAACGCGGCGTGCTCTGCGGCGCCTCCGGTTTTGTCGACCAGGATTTGCAAGCGGCGAAGCTCCGACTCGATTTCGTCTTTCCCAATCATGTGCGTCCGTGTCGCCAAAATCGCGGCCTCGATCACGGCAAATTTGCCACGGTTGAAACCAAAGAACGGGCGAACGATCCCAGACGCGACGACGCGGCCGTTCATTTCGGCACGAGGGTCATGGTCTTCGATCGTTTCGACCTCGACCGCAAACCATCGATGGCAATCACGCAAAATCCAGTAGGGGGCGTCCGTTGTCGGTGTCAGATCATGCGGCCGAACCCATTGGCGAATCGCGGCTTGGTCACCGAGCGAACCGACGGCGGTTTGCGCAAACAGATCAACGTTGTCGGTCACGTGGACGACCGCTCGCCGCGATTGCATCAAATTTTGATACGTGCGGGATGAGTTGAACGGACGCAGCAGGATCGATTCGCCTACGGCATCGCCGTGAGCAAGCGATTCCGAGACGATTGGTCCCATCGGGGCGATATTGATTTGTCCGTCGGAACTCGCGGTCGTGACGATTGATTCCAAGATCACGAGGTCACTTCCTGGCGCCATTTGGCTGCAATCGTGACAAAGTTTTTAAGCAGTTCGCTGCCTTCGTCGGTCAAAATCGACTCGGGATGAAACTGAACTCCATAGACTGGCCGGCTGCGGTGCTGGATTCCCATGATCACCCCATCGTCGCTGCGTGCGGTCACCTCGAGTTCATCGGGCAGATGGTCTGGATCGATCGCCAACGAGTGGTATCGTCCCACGGGCATGGGCGACGCCAAGTGCTCAAAAATGCCTTGCCCGTTGTGCGTAATCGACGATTGAATGCCATGTTCGGGACCACACCGCAACACGCTGCCGCCAAAGGCAACGCCGATCGATTGATGCCCCAAACAAACTCCTAGCATCGGGATTTGCGATGACAGTTCGCGGATCACCGGGACCGAACAACCGGCTTCATTCGGGCTCTTCGGACCTGGCGAAATCACGATCGCTTCGGGAGCCAGATCCAAGCAACCTTGGGCATCGATCTCATCGCTACGCACCACGCGGGTGTCGCAGCCGAGTTGCCGAAAGTACCTAGCCAAGTTGTGGACAAAGGAATCGTAATTGTCCAGCAATAGAATCATGCGATACCGCTTCGAATGGATGAACCCGCTAGCGACGCGGTTTAGCAAACTTGATCTTTTCAATCAGTTTGACCACTTCGTTGCCATCTTTGTACCCGCTTACCGCCGTGATGGCTTTGATGACATTTTCGTAACGCAAGTTGTAATCGGTATCGATTTCAAGTTCAGGCCCCTCGTCCTCTTCGGTCGGCGTGGCCGAACCGATTTGCGAAACGATGCGGGCTCGCAGCGCGTCGTAATCGGTGCCCAGGTCCGAGTCGTTTAGTGCCATCGAAGCGAGTCGGCCCTGTGAATCGGCTCGTAGCCGCAGTTTCAGCCCGAGGTCGGTCGGATCTGCAGCCCCTTGGCTATCGCCCAGCGGCATTCGCACGCTGAAGTCGCCTTCCATTTCCACGACCTTGAAGGTCATCACGAAGAACACCAGCAATAGAAAGACGATGTCAATCATGCTGGTCATGTTGAGTTCGTTCTTCTCGTTCTCGCCCTGATTGCGAATTTTCATCGGTTGTCTTCCTTCACTCGCAGCGCAAAGTTGACGAGTTTCTGTTCTTGCGCCACTCGGATCACCTCCTGCACATCGCCCGCTGCGGTGTCTTTGTGAGCACGGATGACGACGTTTGCATCGTCGGCGGATTTGCCTTCGGATTCAATCACGGTCAATTCGCGTAGCAAGCCGACTCGCAGCGTTTCCACGGTGTAGTCGTCGCCGCCGAGCACGATTTCGCCATCCATCGCCACATGCAGGATGATGGGGAATTCGAGCGGCACTTCGGGCGGTTTGACCAATTGGCTGTTCGGCAACACGACGCGATCATTGGCTTCCGTTTGCGCGAAATTGATCAACACCATGAAAAACGCGATCAACTGAAACGTCATGTCGATCATCGGCGTCAAATCGCCTTCGGCCAAGTCAGGTTTTTTCGATTTGACTCGCATTTAAGCTTTGGTCCCCTGAGGCGTCACGTCCTCGAAACGGCTCATCAAGTTTTCGCTGGTCACACCAATTTCAAGCAGCATCCGCGAGACGCGGTTCCGCAACACGTTGTAGGCGGCGATCGCAGGAATCGCGATGGCCAATCCAATCAGCGTGGTGAAAAGTGCGGTCGAAATACCGGCAGCCAAATCAGCGGGTTTCGGCGATGCACCACCAAGTGCGATCACTTGGAACGATTCAATCATCCCGTGAACCGTCCCGAACAATCCGATCATCGGGCTGAGGTTGCCGATCAACGCCATGTAGCTCAGCCGATGCTCGAGCTTCATGCTTTCCTCTTCGCCGACTTCCTGCATCCCTTCGAGTGCTTTGTTGTAGCCGCGTGACAGTCGCGCCAATCCCGCCGACAGCACTTGACCGAGAACCGATTCATCGGCTTTGGCCATGTCATAGGCTTCTTGGAACTGTTTCTCGTTCAGCTTCTCTTCGAAACCTTCGACCAATTCATGAGGGCACAGCGTGTCGCGGCGAGCGGCCAAGACGTTCATCACAAACAGCGAAACGAGCGTGATCGACAACACCAAAAACACGAACGAATAGGTCAAACCGAGTGCTTCGATCGTCCAGGCCAACAGGTTTTGGTCGCTCGATTTCTTTGCGGTCGGTTCCGCTCCCGCGTTGTCCGCTCCGGCGTCGGCGGGCACGTCCGCAGGTGCCGCCGCCGCAGGTTCGGGATCACCAAATTCGGCTGCAGCGTCGTCTTGCGCCAGCGCCGGGGTGACCAGGAATAGCGATGCCAAGATCACTAGACCCACAGAACGAAACGTGTGCATGCTGGGCGTGCTGAGACGGGCAGGATGCAGAAGGGAACCGCAGGCAGCGAACATCAACGAGACTCTCTGAAGATAAGTAGCGGGAACGTTTAGATTGTATTTCGGTTTGGTGCGATCTCGGTGGGTCCGAATTCGGAACCAGAGAATTCTAGCATTTGAACAGGATAGTTGGAGAAAAGTACCCTCGCACCCTTGAAGCGATTCGAATCGATTGAGAAATCAGGCACGAGGGTCCACTTGCAACGGCAAAAACGGCATCGACGTTTTCAATTATTTGCCAAATCCAGGGTAGCGTTGCTGTAATTCTTGACGTGCTTCCGCACCCCGTTCGGGCTTGCCAACCTTGGGCCACAGTTCGACCAGCTTTGAAAGGGCCACGGCATGCGCATCGCTTTGACCGGAAAACATCAGATGCGTATGCAGGTAAGCCATGATCGCCCCTTCGGTGTCGCCTTTGGCTTCGTAGATGGCGCCTTGAGCGTTGTAGATTCGGGCCGCCATTTCGACATCCGTCGGGTTCAATTCGCCGATCAGCGTTGAGACCAGTTTCAGCCCCTCGTCCGCCTGTTTTTTCGAGGCCAACGCCGCCGCTTTTCCTGCTTGGGAAAGCGATTGCAATCGAGCGGCCTCGACCGACTCGACTTTCAAACCCAAAACTTTGTCGAACTCGGCAATCGCAGCATCGGCATCACCGCTGTGCAAGTGCACCATTCCCGTTAGATAGACTTGTTCGATCTTGGCGTTGACGGTCGGGGCTTGTCGAAGCGATCCATAGAATTTCAGTGCACCCTCTTTGTCTCCGAGCGCGAGGGCCAAATCGCCGAGCACCTTGGCGGCTTCGAAAAAGTGCCACGAATCACGGTGCTTTGATGCAAACGCCAACATCGCCTGCTTTGCCGTTTGCTTGTTCCCTTTGCCCGCAATCGCCAATTGGCTCATCGCATAGGCGGTGTAAAACATTGCATCGGCTTGGATCACTTCACGCGGCAATTCGGCAATGTTGACCGTCTTCAACTCTTGCATCGCTTGGTCGTATTGCCCGTCCAACGCAAATTCGCGTCCTTTGGTCAGGGCAGGTGAATCACCAGCGAACAAGATTTTTTCAATCTCGCCAGCGACAAAGTTCTGAGTGTTGCCCCCGACCTTGACTTGGATCCCTTGTGGGCTGGTCTCGGCGACCGAACCAATCACCGGCGAACCCGAAACGGGATAGACCCGGTCATTTTGTGCTTGGACCGTGTTTCCCATTAGCACCCAGCCTATCCAGACGGCGGACATCAGTGCGGCGTTAAAGTATTTCATTTTCACTCGGTCAGGCTTGTTGAAGTGAGTTGGTTGAGATGAGTTTGATTCTGGAAAAGGGTTTTTGTTTGTGCGGTTGGGCCACCGGACGGTGGAGCGGACCTAACCGGGGGGCGGCAGCGGTGGAAGTCCTTTCACTGGATCTCCCACCTCTTTCTGTACCTGGCGAAGCAACGCGTCGAATTTTGCACGTTGAGCCGGGCCACCCAGTTCGGGATAAATTCCCTCGACTTGGGTGATATCCGTGATCGCTCGTTTCATGATCGAGGTGTCTTTGGCGCGTCGCCCCCACAGGAAACGCGACAATGCGATGTGGTAGCGAGCGTCAAAGAAGATTTCTTTGAATTGTTCATTGCCGTTGGTCAGCGTGCTGATTTTGCCCCAACCCCAGATGGTTTTCTCTTTATTAGGTCCTGGACGACCGCCATTGAGTGCGGTTTCGTACGCACGCGGAGCATATTTATCAGGCAGCTCGCCAGCCCATTTTTCGTACGCCGTCGCTGCTTCGACTTGCGCGTCGAGCATGGTCGGTTTTTCGAGCAGGATTTGTTCAAGCACATCGAGCGAATTCTTGTATTCGCCGACCAAGCGGTAGGCGCGGGCCAATTGGAACTGAACCGATAGCGGCACGTCCGACGTTTCGGCTTTAAGCCGATCATATGTCTGGATCGCGGTTTCCAGCAATTCTTTCGCGCGACCGGTCGCTTTGGTCTCGGTTTCCGGCATCGCGGCTTCGCCCAATTGAACCAGCGTTTGCACGATCCACTGCAGCGTGGCAGGGTCTTTGGTAGTTTCCGCGATTTGAGTCAAAAAGACACGAAATGCATCGATTAGCTTGTCTTTTTTGGCCGCGTTGGCGGTTTCCAGTTCATCTTTCAAACTGCGCGCCATGCCGATGTAGATCGATTGCAGTCGCTTTTGACCGTCATCGCCTTTGTAAGTTTGGCGAAGTTTGTCCATCACCGCGGTGGCGCGCTTCAGCAGCGCCGCGGGATCGGTTCCCTCGCTGGTCATTCGCTGGACAATCGTGGTCAATTCGGTGGCGTATAGATCACCTTGCAGTGCATCATCGTCGGCCGCGATCTTGCTGATCAGCTTCACCGGACCATAGGTTTTGTGATCGAGTGTTGCCAACGCTTTGGCGTCGTCTCCTTTGCGTAAATAGACTTTGGCCAATACCAATGCGGCTCGTAGACCTTCGGGTTCAATCAGAGCTCCCTTGATCCCCGCCAATCCCTTGGTGAGTTCTTTCTCGGCATCGCTGAGTAGTTTGTCGGCGAGTTGATCGTTGTTTTCCTGGCGTGCGACGATCGATTGGTTCCAAAGCAATTGTCCCATCAGCCGCTCGAAACTTGAACGCTCGGGCCCTTCTGGCATTTTTGAAACCAACGATTGGGCTTGGTCCCATTGATCTTTTTGCAATGCCAATCGAATCATGATGCCCTGGGCCGCTGCGGCCTCGGGATCATCGGGCCATGTCGCGGTCAGGAAATCGCCGATCGATTTCAGTTGGGCGACCAAGTTGGTGTTTTCGTCTTGCGGGACTTCGACCAACAATTTCTGCAATGCACTGAGTGCCACCAAGCCGCCCTTCAATCCGAGGTCGGTTCCCGGCGATGTGCGTGCTAGATTGTCACCGACCACCGCGGCATCACGGAAACGATCGACTTGATACAGCAGAACGGCATAAAAATGTTTCGCTTGATTCAGCGTCGACAGGTCGTCACCGAGACGGATCATCGTCATCCCGCGACGCATCGTTTCAATCGCTAGATAGCGAGTGTCGGCGAGTTGTTTCTCGAGACTTTCAACCTGCTGTTTGTGTTCCGCGTCGTCTTTCTTTTGCTGCTTTAGCAGTTCGAGGGCTTGGCGTAGATCTTCGCCCAACTGGTACAACTCTCGCGACGATGCAAACGCTTCGTCGAGGTTTTCAGGATCGTCCGCTTTGGGCAGTTCGGCGGGAGTCAAATCCACGCCCATGTCCGCTAACAATTTCGATGATTCTTCGGCGTGCGCCCCAGGCAGCTTTTCGATCTCGATCAGCAATTGGCGACCTGCGGACTCGGCGCGTTTGATGTCCGTTTTCTTTTGCCCGTCGGTGTCTTTCGATTTGGCAAGGTAGGCTTTGGCAACATCCAATTTCAATTGCAGTGCCGCCGGAAGTCGTTTTTCGTTGGGGCGAATCGTGTCCAACAATCCTTGGCCGCGTTCGATGGCCGGTTGATAGTCGGGCGGCGTTTTCGCCAACCAAATCTGAGCCAACGCACTGGTCGCTTCGAACCGTCCTTCACGAAGCGGAGCGGCATCAGGTTGCTCGAGGTATTTTAAGAAACTATCCAGCGCCGCGTCGTTTTGTCCCAGCAGTTGTTGCGTTTGACCGAGATGCAAAATGGCGATCGCCCCGGTCACATAACCGCTGTAATTATCGGCCAAATCTGTGAATTGAGTGATCGCTTCGTCAAGCAGCTTTTTTCCTTCCTTGGCGGGATTGGAAAAGGTGGTCGCGGCTAAACGACGCGCATCACCGGCGTTCAGTTTGGCCTCGAGAAAATCGGCGCGATACTGGGTTCGCTGTTCGGCCAATTGGGGATTCTCTTCGGCGTTGATCTTTTCGCCCTGCATCTCCTTGAGCTTGGTCCGCAGGTTTTCGACGATCGTGTCAAACGTTTTTGCCGCGTTGAGATACGATTCCCGTGCCGCTTTCTTTTTGGCGTCATCGGGATTCAGCATCATCAGCGTGTTGGCACGCACCAATTGCAGCTTGCCCAATTGCAAGCGGGCTTCGGGGGCACGCGGATGAGAATCGTTCTTGAGGAAATCGGCGATCGACGATTCGGCTTTGGCGAAGTACTCGTCTCGTTCGGTCGCGGTGCGAGCAGCAACCCCGGCTTCAATGTAGGTCTGTGCCTTTTCCAGCGAGACCGCATCCTTGAGCGAACCGTCCACGCCGGGGTATTGATCGAGCCGGTCCAGGTACGTCAACGCGATATCGTAATAACCGGCCGCGCGAAGCCGTTTGAGAAAGTCTTCGGCAGGTTCACCGCCGGCCAAGGCAAGCGACGCACCACTGCCCGCCATCGACAGTGATAGGGCCAAGACATAAATCGTGAAACGAACGGCTCGATGGCAAAATGCCTTCCGTGATAAGCAATTCCGCGAATAGAATACGAGCATGACGACCGAGTGCTATTTGGATTGTAGGTGTGCTGCCAAGATGAGGATGAGTCAGCACGATTAGGGTCAGGCGAGCAGGGGGACGAAACGCTATTCTAGCATCATTGACGCCGTCGCGATGCGGTATTGTTCGCCAAACTCCCCCCCATACCAGATTAAGGCTCGCGAGTCGCTCCTTCAAGCTTGTCCAGCGATTCGAGGACAGATCCGATGAAAATCCCTTCTCAATTTAACGAAGATAGCCTTTATGGTCGTCGTCAACGGCGTGGCGCCACGGTTCAAGACTATCGACGTGTGATCCGGTTAGTGCTCGGTTTGGCTTTGGTGTTGGTCGTCATGCGACAAGCCGCTAAACCGCGTGTTTACGAACCCTTCTTCGGAGGTGCGTCGGGGCAGCCGCAAAGCGTTAGCGATGCGACGCGTCAAATCTATGCGGCCAATCGGCCGTCCAAACTGCTGGCCGGGGGGGACGCATCCGCCGAAACTGTGTTGGATTGGCGCGAGCTGGATCCCAAGCTGGTGCTCGACGCGCGAGCGATCGTGTCACTCGTTCCACCGGAGGATCAGCAGCTTTGGCTCGCCACACTGCTGAGGATCCGTCGACACCAAGAAATTCCGCAATTCACCGTGCTCGATACCGGGTGGACGGTCAAGCTTTCGCAGCTCGATTGGCAATCCGATCAGGAGTCCGCCGAGGACCCGGCTCATTTAAGTTGGAGCGAGTTGATCGAACGAGTTGCGTCGGACCCCTCGGGTTTCAGCGAGGATCGGGATGACGCCAGCGGGGATGCTTGGCGGAAGATCCAGGCGTTGATCCGCGCGCTCGACACGGCCGCCGCGTCTCGGGTTGCCGAATCGGGGGTTTGGCAGTCGCGTGACCGAGACGCAATGTACCGCTACTTGGACGAAGCCCGGTTTGGCTTTGAAAACGGTCGGAGCGGGATGACGGCAACCGAGGCGGCAGCCGACGACGAGACGCCATCGGAGCCGCAAAAAACAGGGCAAACCCCGACGGCGACGCCACCGGCGGTGCCGCAAGTAGGCGTGTTGCCGTTGATGCAACAGCCCGATGTCTATTTGAACCATGTCGTTGCGTTTGCGGGGCGACCGGCTCGCGTCGAGCGACATGCCGCCAACTCAAATGAATACGGAATCACCGAGTATTGGCATCTTTGGCTGCGGCCGGTCGACGGTGCCGATCGTCCGCTTTTGGCCGTTGTCAATGACGTTCCCGAGTCGATTGCCAATGGGATGTCCGCTGCCAATGGCGTTTCCGAGGAATCCGCCAGCGAAGAAGGGCCGGTGTTGTGGATCACAGGCCGCTTTCTGAAACGGTTGGCGTACCGGTCTGGTGCGGGTGCCGATTCCGCTCCCGTGATCGTTGGTCGTGTCTTGACGCTGGACCCGGACGCGCAAACCGAATCCCTTTCGCAATCGACGCCACTGGAGACGGACGACGACGAGAATCGTTCTCTATGGACTATGCTCGTGTTTGCCGTGCTGCTTGGTGTCGGATTGGCCACGTTTGCGATGTGGCGAACCGCCGTCTCAGCCCGACAAAGCCGCCAACTGCGCCGCGCCGCTGAACGCGAACCTTCGCCGTTTCTAGAGCAATTAACACCCGGCCGTGACGATCCGGCCCCTTCGCAGGTGGATCATTCACCTGCTGATGACGAGATCAAGTTGCATCCACCGAGAGAGTCATGATGAACCGATACACCGACACGATGTTCTTGCCCGGTTTGGCGTGGGGGATGGTGGCTGTGTTGGCAGCCTGCCTGTTCCCGCAATCGCTCGATGCCCAGTCCGAACCATTGCAGGCGGCCGGTTTTGATTCGGCCCGAATCGAACAGCTCTATCCGGCGGAGGACGAAGAATCGATCGGCGAGCTGGCAAAGCTGATCTACCGAATCAATCGCACCAATCGTAGCTCTATAGAGAAATTAATTGCTGACGATGTTTCCAGCTCGTTGAGCGGAGCGTCGATCACGTTGGGGCAAGTCGTCGCGGTGGACGGGGTGGTTGTGCAGGTGGGATCGTTGAACGTTCCCGCACGATTGGTCGAGTTCTTGGAAATCAGACGTTTGAATCTCGTCACGGTCGAAATCGGAGAACAGGACAGCCGCCGCACGGTCGAAGTGGTTACCTCGGGGCTGCCCGCGACGGTTCGTAGCGGCGACCGGGTTGCGGGAGTTGGCGTTGTCATCGAAGCCACACCCGACAGCGGAGACGATTCCGTCGTGGTGGACGCGATCGCGGCATTGCCGCTGGATTGGTACCCGGCAGAGCCAGAGAAAGTCGGGTGGCAATTACTCGCACAGCAAGGCGTCAGTCTGGGTGAGGTTTCGGGAGTTGCCTCGCGTAATCGTCAACCACTTTCGAGTGAAGACAGCGACTTGTTTTACTCGATGTTGGCGGCTGCCGATCGGATCTCAAAAGTGCCGGAATCGGATCGCGTGGCAGCGAAGCCCGTCGAGCCAATCGAGTTGCTGAAATCGCCCGAAAAGTATACGGCGGATTGGCTGCGGATGGAGGTGGAAGTCGTTCAAGTGACACGGATTTCGGTTACCGAACCGGCGCGAATCAAACAGTTGGGGGCAGATCATTATTACCAAGTCGACGCAATGGGCGACCTCGGTAACGTCAAGGTGCAAATCGATTCGGGGCAAGATGCCGCAGGGGATGGGCCGGTGTTTCAAAACCGATACCCGATTTCGTTGGTGTATAAAACACTACCCGCGTTCCTGCAAACCAAGCTGCGGGAGGAAGGGAAATCCGAGGCTATTGTGGCCGACTTGACCGTGTTGGTAGCCGCCGACGCGTTTTTCTTTCGTTTGTGGAGTTATCCCACGGCGTACATGCAGCGGTTCGGCGGCGGCGATCAGTTTGGGCCGCTGTTGATCGGCGCCGACATGATCAATCGCGAGTCGACTGAGGCGGATCCGGTGGGCGTTCGCATTTTCGGTTGGTTCGCAGCGGTCGCCGTGGGCGTGGGGATGTTGGCGATCCTCGTTTGGAATATCGTCATCGCACGTCGTGATCGCCAAGTGCAGCGCCGCCGCAAAGAGCGTGAGGCCGATGAGTTGCGGTTGCCGCAGTAGCGGCGGGCGTTCGGTTTTGCAGTGGAACTTGATTTTGCAGTGGAACGCTAGAAATCTAGCGAGCGTCTACTTGACCCGCGGCTCGCTTGCGAGAGGATAACGCATTAGAAAATCATTTGAAATGAGAAAGCGATTTCCATTTCGCCCACTCACACAACTTCCCTAAAATTTCCCCGCGAGCGAAACAAATGCGCCGAGCAAAAATTACCGTCATCGGAGCCGGAAACGTCGGAGCCACCTGTGCTCATTGGTGTGCTGCTGCAGAGTTAGGTGACATCGTTCTGTTGGACATCCCCCAGACCGAAGACATGCCGCGTGGAAAAGCGCTGGACCTGATGCAAGCTTCGCCCATCATGGGTTTCGATTCCAACATCGTTGGGACGACAAGCTATGCCGACACGGCCGACAGCGATGTCATCGTCGTGACTGCAGGTATCCCTCGCAAACCAGGGATGAGTCGTGATGATTTGCTCAACACCAATGCCAAGATCATCACCTCGGTTGGCGAGCAGATCAAAGCCACCAGCCCCAATGCGGTTGTCATCGTCGTCAGCAATCCGCTGGACGCGATGGTCCAACAAATGTGGAAAGTGACTGGATTTGACAAGGCCAAGGTGTGTGGGCAAGCGGGCGTTTTGGACACCGCGCGATACCGCACTTTTTTGGCGATGGAATTGGGCGTCAGCGTCGAAGACATCAGTGCCCTGTTGATGGGCGGACACGGCGACACGATGGTGCCGATCCCAAGCTGCACCAGCGTCGGCGGAATCCCGGTCACACAGTTGATCGACCGTGCACGATTGGACGAAATCGTCGAACGCACTCGCAAGGGCGGAGCCGAGATTGTTTCGCTGTTGAAAACCGGCAGTGCCTACTACGCACCCGCCGCGGCGTGTGCCCAGATGGTCGAAGCCGTCGTTCGTGACAAGAAGCGTGTCATCCCGGTGGCGGCGCTTTGTGAGTCCGAGTACGGAGTCGGTGGCTACTACGTGGGTGTGCCGGTCGTGATGGGCAGTGGCGGGGTCGAAAAGATCATCGAACTCGACTTGACTGACTCCGAAAAAGCGGACTTCCAGAACAGCGTCGACGCAGTCAAAGGCTTGGTTGCAACGATGGATCAATTGCTATCGTCCTAACGGAACTTGCAAGTTCTTTCGCTGAAGCATCCGCTTCAGCGTTGACATCGGTGATTGATTGCGCGTAGGTTTATGACATCCATCAAACGCGTCGGCGTTGTTGGCTGAGTCGATTTTTTTCGCACGTGAATTTGCACGTGCGATGGAATCTTCCATAAACCCTGGATGGGGCCTTCCTCTAACTTTCGGTTGGTTATGAGTCGTTTTTTTTCTTCGGCAAATTGGGGGACATCCCGATCGAATGAAGCCTCCCACGACAACCCACCATCCGAAGGATCTTTGGGCATGCCCGAAGACGAACCTGGTCTAAATTTCGCCGGCAACTCCGATAGCTTTCTTCAGGATTGCAGTTGGCAAGGTTCGGTACACGATTCCGTCCATGATTCGGGATCCGGTGTCGATGGTATCCCTAGTCCCTTTGATCAATTCAAAGGCGTCGGAGCACGGACGGCATTCTTTTTGCCCCTGCATTACGAACCCAATTACGCATATCCGCTGCTGATTTGGCTGCATAGCGATGGGTTCAACGAAAACCAAGTCACGCAAGTCATGCCGCACATCAGTCTGCGGAATTACGTTGGCGTGGGAGTCCGCGCTAGCTGTGCGATCGATTCTTCGGGGCATCGCTATGAATGGCGGACCCGGCCGGGAGCCATCCAAACCGCTTACGAAAACGTAATGCAAGCAATCGATGAGGCGCGAGAGCGTTTCTCGGTGAATCCATCCCGGATCGTGTTGGCGGGCTATCAAAGTGGTGGCGCTATGGCAATGCGAATTGCGCTTCGTGATCCGAAACGATTCGCGGGAGTCGTCTCACTCGGAGGCCGGATGCCGAGCGGCGGACGTGCGTTATCAAATTTGTCCGATTTGCGTGAGCGACGTTTGCCGATGCTTTGGCAATGGGCAACCGAAAGCTCGCTGTTTGATTCGTCCGAGCTCGACGAAGACATGCGACGTGCGATGATGATTCGTGCTCAGCTCGAAATTCGCCAGTACTGCGATGACGATGAGATGAATACGGTCACCTTGGCCGATATCAATCAGTGGATCATGGACAAGGTGGTCGCCGGCGCCGGGAATAGCGGTTCCAGCGATCGTTGGGCATCGTCGCCCACTCGATTCTCGTCCAACTGAGGCGGTTACGGGGCAGTCTAGTCGCTTCTTTCGGCCGTTTGAGCCCCTCCCCAGCTGCGTCTGATTTGACGGTCGGCTGATCGCTTTGGTTCTGTTTGATGCCAGAGCCCCGGTGATAGCAGCGGTCTGCGACAACGCTCGGGCCGGAATTGCGGGTAGAGATCTCTCCCCCCCTAATTGATTTTGCCTCTCGTTTCCTGTTTCCAGACGTGTTGCTCCGTCATCTGGTACGCTATGCTGACGCGTCCCTTTGCGTAGACAGTTTTTTCGCTTGATTCCGCTTTGCCTGAACGAGAAACGATGACCCGCGAGAACAGCAGCGACGATGCCGTCGAGAAGAGCTCCGATTCCGAAAAAGACCTTGCGCCCACCACTGCCGCAGCTTCGGGTGGCAAGCGGATTTTGATTGTCGATGACGATCATGAAATCATTGAATCGGTTCGCTATGCACTTGAAGGCGCAGGTCACGAAGTCGTCATTGCTCGCGATGGAAATCAAGGGCTTGCACTCGCCGAACGCGAAAACCCCGATCTGATGATTTTGGACATGATGATGCCCAAACGCAGTGGTTTTCTGGTGCTTGAAAAACTGCGACGCGTCCGTGATGTGCCTTTGCCCGTGATCATGATTACCGGCAACGAAGGAAGTCGTCACAAGGCGTATGCGGAATTGCTTGGGGTGAGCGACTACATTCGCAAGCCGTTCCCGATGGATCGTTTGATCAAAGCTGTCAACAAGTTGCTCGAGTCGTGATTGGCACCGAATTGATTGGCACCGAATTGCAAAGACGCACCTTGGTTGCCGCGGCGGTATGCGGTGCACTGGCTGTGTTGTTCGGAGCCTTTGGTGCTCATGGGTTGCCCGATTTTTTGCAATCGCGTGGGTTGGATGCGGAAACGATCATCAAGCGAAGTGGCCAGTTTGACGTGGCGGCTCGCTACCATCTTGTGCACGCGGTCGTGTTGCTTGTGATCGCCGCGATTCCATTCGGCTCGGACCGCATTCGCCGCGTTGCCGCATGGCTGATGTTGCTGGGCATCCTGTTTTTTAGCGGCAGTCTTTATCTGCTGGTGGCCCTGAATACGCCCTGGTTGGGAGCTGTTACCCCGATCGGCGGGCTGCTTTGGATCGCTGGCTGGTTATCGCTGCTCGGTTTGGCAAAGCGTCCCGAAGCGGTAGATCGCTAAGGCCGCTTTTTTTTAACTGAGCGAAATTCGCCTAGGGTTGCGGTCGCCATCCCCCCGCTTATTTAGCGGTGCGGCGCAAACCCAATGCCATCTACTTTCGCACTTGGCGGGTGTTTTTTATAGCGGTGCGGCGGGAGTCGCCCGATCAAAATCGAACGTTTTATTCGCTGCCGCCGGGCGGCTGATCACGTGCTCGAAGTAGAAAAACTTGATCCAGGGTGCTCGCGGAAAAGCAATAAATCTCGTAACGTGACGCCACGATCCTTTCTGAATTTCCTTCACAGTATTGAAGATCGAAACGATGTCCACGGCGGATGAAATCGACTTAGCGTTTCCAGAAAACTGGCACCGGCGTCATTTGCTTGATTTGGAGAGTCTGTCGGCCGACGAAATCCAGATCCTCTTAGACACCGCTCAAAAGCTAAAAGAGTTGACCGGCGGTTGCCGCAACAAACTGTCGCTATTGGCAGGAAAAACGCTGGCGAATTTGTTTTTCGAAAACAGCACGCGGACTCGCAATAGTTTCTCGCTGGCGGCCAAACGGCTGGGCGCCGATACCGTTGAATTCAGCAGCGGCGGCAGCAGCGTTGCCAAGGGGGAAACCTTTGTCGACACCGCGAAAACCATCGAAGCAATGGGGGTGGATTGGGTATGCACGCGGCACGTCACGCCGGGGACCCCGCATCTGCTCGCTCGCGAGCTTCGCTGTTGTGTGATCAACGCTGGCGACGGGCCGCACGAGCATCCGACGCAGGGGCTGCTTGACATGTTGACGATCCGCCAGCATCGCGGACGTCTCGATGGATTGACCGTGGCATTGGTCGGTGACATCTCGCATAGTCGCACCGCGCGAAGCAACATTTGGGGGCTCAGCAAGCTTGGGGCTCACGTGATTATCTGTGGGCCACCGACGCTGGTTAGTCCGCGTTGGCAGGAACTTGGGTTCGAGGTGGCGCACAATTTGGATGCCATCTTGCATCGCTGTGACGTGTTGAATTTGTTGCGGATTCAGTTCGAACGTCAAAAGGCTCGGCCGTTCCCGAGCGTTCATGAATATGCGGCGCTGTACGCGATGAACGGGGCTCGCATGCGGCGAGCCAAAGACGACATTTTGATCATGGCACCCGGCCCCATCAACCGAGGCGTCGAGATTACGCCGGAGGTGGCTGACGGGCCGCACTCGGTCATTCTCGAGCAAGTGACCAACGGTATCGCAGTGCGGATGGCTGCGTTGTGGTTACTCTCGGGGGCCAAGGACGCTTCCAATTCAACGACCCCAGCTGAACCTATCCACTATGTCTGATTTGCTGATTGAAAATGGGCGTGTCATTGACCCCAGCCAAGGGGTAGATCGTCAGGCACGATTGCTGATTCGCAACGGCTTGGTTGCCGCGATTGACCCCCGGCATGAAGAGATTCCTGCAGATTGCCCTCGCTTGGATGCAAGTGGTTGCATCGTGGCTCCTGGTTTGGTCGATCTCGGAGTCGAGCTGCGTGAACCGGGCAACGAGGAAGACGAGACGATTCAATCCGGCAGCGACGCGGCGCTTGCGGGCGGGTATACCTCGATTTTATGTACCGCCAACACCGAACCGGTGATCGATTCGCCCGGTGCAGTGGAATTTGTGCGGCAAAAAGCGTCTCGCGCCAACGGCGTTCGCGTGCATGTGATTGGCTGTCTAAGCCGGCAACGCGAAGGCGAACAGATGGCCGAGTTGGGGTTGTTGGCCGAAGCCGGCGCGGTGGCGTTCAGCGATGCTCCGCGACCGATCGCCAACGACGCGCTGCTGAAGCGATCGCTCGATTATTGCCGGATGCTCAACCGAGTCATCATCGACATTCCCGAGATTCCCGAACTCGCCGAGAGCGGCGTGATGCACGAGGGGCAAGTCTCGTTGACGCTCGGATTAAAAGGCTTGCCGACCGAAGCCGAGGATTTGGCGGTCGCGCGTGACGTGCGGTTGGCCGAAGCCACGTCGGGGCGATTGCATGTCGGCCCGGTCAGCACGATGGGAGCGGTCGATATGATCCGCCGCGTCAAGTCGCGTGAAATCGCCGTGACGGCGTCGGTGTGTCCTCACAATCTGTGTCTGTTGGACAGTGAACTGCGTTCGTTTGACTCGCGATTCAAAGTGCATCCTCCGCTGCGTAGTCGCCGTCACGTCGAAACGCTTCGCGAGGCGGTGGCCGATGGGACCATCGATGCAATCCAAAGCGGTCATCGTCCACGCAGCCGTGAAAAGAAGATGAACGATCTCGATTTGGCCCCGTTTGGTGCCGCGACGCTCGAAACCACGCTTTCGACCGTCTCAAAATTTATGATCGAAAATGGGATTTTGACGTGGCCCCAAGCAATCGATCGGCTATCCACGGCACCTGCACGGATTGCATCGATCGGCGGCGGATCCTTGGCGGTCGGTTCGCTCGGTGACGTGGTCATCATCGACCCCAATGCCAAGTGGCAAGTCGACGCTTCGCAATTCCGTTCGCACTGCGTCAGCAGCCCGCTTGATGGCCAGGAATTGTCGGCGCGAGTGACGCACACGATCGTCGGCGGCGTCATCCGGTTTCAAGCGTAGCCCACGCGACGGCGGTTTTTCTTGCCTGTTTGCTATTCTGTCAATTCGCGTTGGGGCCACTCGGCCCACGTCGCCGATCTTGCCGCGTGATGGCTCCCGCGGCGATTTGCTTTTCGTTATCCTTAGCGGTATGAAAATCGCAAAATACCTAGATGCTTCGGGCTCGCCGCGGATCGCTCGCGTGGACCATGACCAATTGATTCCACTGCAAACCGAGGGGCCGTTCCAATCGCTCGCCGATATTATCGCCGCGGAGGAGCCAATCGCCGCCGCGATGTCACTCGCCACCGAATCGCCGATTGCGATCGATGATTCGGTTCAGTGGTTGCCGCCGATTGATGCCCAGGAAGTGTGGGCCGCCGGGGTGACCTATAAACGGAGTCAAGCGGCGCGGATGGAAGAATCCGAGGCCGCTGCATCCTGTTACGACCGCGTTTATGGCGCCGACCGGCCCGAGCTGTTTTTCAAGGCGACGCCGCACCGCGTCAGCGGACATCGGCAGCCGCTGCGGATTCGCGAGGATGCCACTTGGAACGTGCCCGAACCCGAAGTCACGTTGGTGCTCAGCCCCAAGATGAAGATCGTCGGATTGACGATCGGCAATGACATGAGTTCGCGGGATATCGAAGGCGAAAATCCACTCTATCTGCCGCAAGCGAAATGCTACAACCAATGTGCGGGGCTTGGCCCTTGGATCGCTCTGTTTGACAAGCTGCCTGCCAATGCAGAGATCGGGATCGATTTGAAAATCGTTCGCGGTACCGAGGTTGTGTTCGATCAACAAACCTCTGCCGCGGAAATGGCTCGCGGTTTCGAGGATCTCGTGCAGTGGCTATCGCGTGACAATCGTTTTCCCAATGGTGCATTCTTGATGACGGGGACAGGCATTATTCCGTCGAGCGATTTTACGCTTCACGTCGGCGATCACGTTCACATTACCATCGATGGAATTGGGACGCTCTCTAATTCCATTGTCCAGGGTTCCTAGTTTTTGCTCCTCGACTTTCACGGCTCTTGCGTCTCGATCGCGTGAATGTTCCGCTCGCTTGAGTTGCCAGCGGAAACGCTTGAGTCGATACTTCCATTCTTATAACCACAGCGTAGGTGTTTCGATGTCCGTAGCGAATTCAACTGCACGTCAAGTTCTGATCAAAGGTGGCTGGCGTGACGCCGACTTCAGTAAAACCTTTCAGGCAACCGATCCAAACAAGAACGAGGCTTTAGACGCTGAGTTTCCAGTCAGCGATTGGTCCGACTGCGATGCGGCGCTGGATGCGGCGGTCGAGGCGGCTCGCGAATTGCGAAAGCTTCCCAAGGCGAAGATTGCAGAGTTTTTGGAGGTCTACGCCGACAAGATCGACGCCGCAAAAGACGCGTTGGTCGAGGCTGCGTTTGCCGAAACCGGGCTCGCTCGCAGTCCACGCTTGGCCGATGTCGAATTGCCGCGAACCAGCAATCAATTGCGTGCTGCCGCCGCAGCGTGTCGCAGTGGCAATTGGGCGATGGCGACAATCGATACCAAGGCGGGCATTCGCTCGTGCTACGAATCGCTCGGGCCGATTGTGGTGTTTGGACCGAATAACTTTCCATTCGCCTTTGGCAGCGTTTCCGGAGGCGATTTCGCTGCGGCGATTGCAGCAGGCAATCCGGTGATCGGAAAAGCCAACAGTTCGCATCCCGAAACGACGCGGTTGTTCGCCGATTTGGCGCTACAGGCGATCGAGCAAACCGGATTGCCACCGTCCACTGTTCAGTTGATCTATCGCACCAGCCATGCCGACGGTGAGCGTTTGGTTTCGGATCCACGGGTCGGCGCTACCGGGTACACCGGCAGCCGATCGGCGGGATTGAAATTAAAAGCCGCCGCCGATGCCGCGGGCAAGCCGATCTATTTGGAACTGTCCAGCGTCAATCCCGTCGTCATGACTCCCGCCGCGCTGCAGCAGCGAGGCGAAGAAATCACCAACGATTTCGTGACCAGCGTTTTGATGGGCGCCGGGCAATTTTGCACCAACCCCGGCATGGTCTTGTTGATCGCCGATGAGTCATCCGAGAAATTTGTCAGCGCGGTAAAGGAGCGGTTTGCTTCCACGGCCTCTGGCACGCTGTTGTCGCCCGCTGTTTCGGAAGGTTTGTCGCGTAGCGTGAAAACGCTTTGTGACTTTGGCGCCGAATTGTTGACTGGCGGAGGCCAGCCCGAGTCTGGTCGTTGTGCTTATGCCAATACGCTGCTTCGTGTCGATGGGAAGACGTTTTTGGGCAACCCCGAAGGTTTTCAGACCGAGGCGTTCGGCAATGCATCGCTGATGGTGGTGGCAAGCAATTTGGATGAGTTGACGGAGGTGATTTCGCACCTCGAAGGGAATCTGACCGGTGGTGTCTATTCCGCTGCCGATGAAAGCGACGAAGCGATGTATGAAAAGATCGCGTTCGAGTTGACGCCCAAAGTAGGGCGAGTCTTGAACGACAAGATGCCGACCGGAGTGGCCGTCAGTCCGGCAATGAATCACGGCGGGCCTTACCCAGCCGCGGGGCATCCGGGGTTCACCGCCGTCGGAGTCCCTGCGTCGCTGATTCGGTTTGGCAAATTGACTTCGTACGATAACGTGCGGCAGTCGCGGTTGCCCGAATTGCTGCGGGATGCATCGCCCACCGCACAGACATGGCGTTACATCGACGGCGCTTGGACGCAAGGTGACGTGTAGTTCGCAAGCTTCGCCGTAGGTCGCTACGAGAGGCTCTACAGCGTGAGCCCACGCGGCAAACGGGAATCGTGACTCAAGGTGAACGCGAGTCCGATTTAGTTTGCTGCATCTTCCGCGTTTTCGCCCCACCACTTCGGTGGTGGGCTCTGGAAGGTCACCGGTGTCATGCTATCTGGATGGCAGAACGTCAAACGGTGAGCGTGCAGGCACATCGGTGGATCGGTCATCGTGTGCGTTTGCTGTTCGCCGATTTTTTTGTCCTGCAAATACAGCAGGTCCCCGACGATGGGAAAGCCGAGCGACCAACAGTGCACGCGAATTTGATTGGTGCGGCCGGTCAGTGGAATCGCTTGCACCAAGGTCGTGTTGTCGGGCAATCGTTGGATCACTTTGAAATCGGTCCGTGCTTCTTGGCCGCTTCGGCAGGTCACGCGGGCGCCGACCGACAATCGTCGCTTGAGGACGTCCGAGGCGTGAGCGATCGAGAGGTCGCAGCGATGTTCGTCCCAAGGGATGGTGCCCGAGACACGAGCAAGGTACAGCTTTTGGACTTCGCGTCGTTCGAATTGAGGTTGCACAAAGCCGGCTGCTGCGGCGGTGCGGCATAACACTGCGACGCCTGTTGTATTGGCGTCGAGTCGATGCGCAACACGAAGTTTCTCGCCGTTGTAATGTCGCTCGAGCATCCAGGACAGCGTGTTGCGATGAAATCGGCCGCTGGGGTGCACCGGCAAAGGAGCCGGTTTGTCGACTGCGATCAGCGAATCGTCTTCGTGCAGAATGGTGATCGCCGCATTGACATCGGGTTCCACCACGTCGCTCATTACGTGCGTGTAGCGGTCTCCCTCACGCACGATTCGTTCCGCGCGAACCGGGAACGAGTCGATCAAGATTTCGCCCGCCTCGATCCATCCGAGCCACGCATCACGTGGCGTCGGTGGATGGTATTCGCCGAGGAAGTCGATGAACTTCATCCCCGAAAACTTTGCTTTGACTCGGATCGAGCGATGGTTTTCGTACGGGATGCTGCCGGGCAATGGGTCGACGACAAAGCGTTTCATCAAAGCTACAGTGACGTTTTGGCGCCGCTGATGAGTTTGATGAATTCGTCATTGCTGTCGAATCGGCCAAGCTGTTTGGTCAGCTGTTCCATTGCGTCGACTGGATGCATGCTGCTAAGCGTTCGCCGCAACATCGTGACCGCCTCGTAGGTCTCTTCGTCGTGAAGCAATTCTTCGCGTCGAGTACCACTTTGGCTGATGTCGATCGAAGGCCAAACGCGGCGATCGGCAAGTCGGCGATCGAGCACCAATTCCATGTTGCCCGTTCCCTTGAACTCTTGGAAAATCGCTTCGTCCATACGGCTGTTGGTATCCACAAGTGCGGTGCCGATGATGGTCAGCGAGCCGCCTTCTTGGAACGCTCGAGCCGTGGCGAACAGCTTCTTAGGAATGTCCATCGCTTTGATGTCCAAACCGCCGGTCATCGTCGCACCACCGCGTCCGCCGCGTCCAACCCATTTGTTGAACGCGCGAGCGAGTCGGGTGATCGAGTCGAGCATCAAGAAGACGTCTTGCCCCATTTCGGCGAGCCGTTTCGCACGGTCAATCACCAATTGGCTTAATCGAACATGGCTTTCGACGTCCATGTCTAGGCTGCTCGCGACGACTTCGCCATTGTGGACGTTGCGACGCATGTCCGTGACTTCTTCGGGACGTTCGTCAACCAGCAAAACGATCAGTTTCACGTCGGGGTGGTTTTGCGCGATGCCTGAGGCAATGTCTTGCAACATCACGGTTTTACCGCTGCGTGGTGGTGCAACGATCAGGGCGCGTTGTCCCTTGCCCATCGGAGCCAGCAGGTCGATGACGCGATTCGTCAGCGGTTTGCGGCCGGCTTCCAGTCGTAGCCACTGCTCGGGGTTGATCGCTGTCAACGAGTCAAAGTTTTTGACTTCGAGGTACGCCTCGGGCGCCATCCCGTCGACGTCGACAATTTCACGCACCCGGGGACCTTGTTGGCGACGTGCTTGTTGGACCATGGCCTTTAGGTAAACACCTTGGCGAAGTCCAAACTTTTCAATCATCGTGCCGGGGACAAACGGATCGCTGCGTTCACGCGAGTAATTGTTCTCGGTGCTCCGCAGGAAGCCGTAGCCGTTGGGGTGCAGTTCGAGGATGCCAACGCTTTCCTCGAGCGGCGCATCGCTGGGGATATCCGCTGGTTCGCCATTGCCCTGTCCGCCGCCTTGGCCGCGGTCATTTTGGCCGCCGCCACCACCGCCACCGCCACCGCCGCGTCGACGTCGGCGGACACGAGGTTTTCCGTTGCCACTATTGTTATTGCCGCTGTTGCCATACGAACCTGAGGCTCCGTTACCGGAACCGCTTCGGCTGCGACTGGTCCGTTTCTTTTTTGCCATTTTTGATCCAGATGCGTTTTAAGTGAGACGCGATGTCAGCGTGTTGCATCCTCGCGAAGCGGGAACCTTCGCGGAGTTCCGACGCACCAAAATCGAAATCGAAGTGCGAGGCTCGCGTGAAGGCGTCACCACAAAGGTCGCCGTAGCGTTCCGCTTAAAAGCGGGAAATCGAAGAAACACCGCACAAATTCAAGGGAAAAAAGCCTACCAGGAGTACGGCGGTGACATGCCCTGGAGAGGCGAAACAGTTTAATGATGGGGTTGGTAAGCGATCGCGGGATCACTTTTCAGAAAGGGTCAAAACGAATGATCCAAAGATTCGTGCCTGAGGCGAGCCAAACGACGGTGCGTGCTCCGCAAGACGCGTTTCTATCCAACGCGTTGTCGCCAAACTTGGCCTAGCCGGAAATCTCAGCAGAATCGCAGATGGTCGTGTGCGACTTAAAATCCATTCAGTAGTAAATTAGGGGGACGTGCGATTGAGAGACCAATCGTGATTTCAAAACGAAGTGTTGTGTATGGAGGCGGCCGTCGCGATGCGAAAGCGGCAAGCAACCTCGGTTACATGTGTTTGATCAACCGTCCTCTTAATCCTCAAGCCGTTATTCTGTATGGCGAGCGTAACTGCTTTTTCCTCAAGCGAGCTACTAAGAGGGACGTGATCAAGCGTCCTTAGGGAGAGGTGGGCAGCAAACTTAGCGCCGACCTTCATAACGCTCTCAAATATATACATGAAATCAGCGAAGTCAATAGCAGCTTGATTCACGCGATCGCGGCAAAAACAGCGGTTTTTGCAGCATTCCCCTGGAAAAACTAAGAATTCTTGCAGTTCCCTTCGCCGCAGACGCCGAATGGCAAACACTCAAGTCTTTTTCGTTTTTTGCACATTAGCCGCCTGTTCTTTGAGACACTCCGCCGTTTCTCGACGATCGCAGAGTGTCGATTCAACCCCAACGGTGGCGACGTAGCGGCACGCCGCGGGGCCCGTCTGGTAACGGCGAGTAAAACGTTCGAAATTTACCGGGTGGCTCGCGCCGCTCCGCTATAAAAACCACTCGGTTAGGGCCAAAGTCGATGGCATTAAGCGTCCGCTCGCTCGGCACCGCCGGCAACTAGGCTTCCGAGGAAGCCGTTCCACTTGGCAGCGGAGATGTCAGCGGGGGTATCGCTGCAGCCGCAGGAGATCCGGAGGATGGCGATTTCGTCGGCTCGGTTTCCGTTTCGGTCGCGGATGATTTCCTGTCGGGAGATTCGTTGGCGGGCTGGGGTGATTTGTCAGCCAGCGATGTTTCGCTAACCTCGGTCGCCGAATCTGACTCGGATGCGGCCGACGGGGTCGCAACCCGAGCAAACGCCTGGTCCAGCGTCTCGTCAAGTTCGACCGGAACGATCGTGATCTGCAACCGGGGTGCATCGCTGGTTTCCGATTCGCCGAATTGTAACGAGGCAGCGGACGATTGAATTTGTTTAACGCGTTCTTGAGCATCTTCGTCGTCGATCCCCGGCATGCACACAAGCAGCGTGGTGGCGTCGTCGGCGCCGATGCGATCGACGCTTCGCAGTGTCGCTCGCACAATCTGCAGCAGCGTTCGCATCGCTCCGGCCGCTGGTGTGCCAGTGACGTGAAGCTTCATGATCTGTGTGGGCAATCCAATCGACTTGGAACGTTCTTGCATATCGCCCATCGCCGCGTTCAGTGCCGCGCGGGTCGGCAGACTCGAAAACGCGCCGCGGTTCGGCTGAGTCGATGAAGGTTTCGCTTTGGCGGCGTCTTGTTTTTTGGGTTTGATCGTGACCGTGGGAGCCGTGTCGATGTCCGGAATCAGCGCAGATTCCGTACCCAACGTGATCAATTCCGGCGTCGTCCCGTTCATCGAGTGACCGCAATTGCGTCCATGTTTCTTTGAGTGGTACATCGCGGCGTCGGCACGTTCGATCCATTGTTCGATCGACTCGTCTTCGAGCAGTTCGGCCAACCCGATGCTGGCGGTCACGGCAAGCTCTTTGCCTTCGAATTCGACGATGTGTTGTCCGATCGCGGCGCGAGCCGATTCGACGATCCGTTTGGATTCTTCGACGGTGTAGCCATCGATAATGGCCGCGAATTCTTCGCCCCCGAACCGCGCGACGATCCCGTACGACTTCAGTCTCGCGTGCAACATATTGGCAACCAC
The DNA here is from genome assembly GCF_039545035.1 of Novipirellula caenicola. NCBI lineage: Bacteria > Pseudomonadati > Planctomycetota > Planctomycetia > Pirellulales > Pirellulaceae > Novipirellula > Novipirellula caenicola. Next base: position 46,440 of record NZ_BAABRO010000028.1, on the reverse strand, counting down.
CTTCAGCACCTCGTCGCCGGCGCGGTGGCCATGTTCGTCATTGAATTTCTTGAAATGGTCCACATCCAACAACATCAGTGTGCCTGCGCGTCCAGGGCCGAGGATATGACGCCGCGCCAAATGTTCGTCAAAGGCACCGCGGTTGGAAACCCGCGTCAACGCGTCCGTTTGTGCCCGCCGCTCGGCGGATTCAAGTTGGTCGGCTTGCTCGGAAATTCGTTCTTGAGCCGATTTCAGTTTGGACTGCATCGTCTCGTTGGCTTCGATCAAACGATTGACCGCTTCGCCAAGTTCGTCCGCTGAAAAGGTCGATTCAGATGTCAACACATCGCTGACCGCTTGGACGCTGGTTTGATGTTTGTCGACGTCCATCGCCATCGACGTGGCGTATTCGCGAAGTCGATCGGCCGCCGTGGCAAGTCGCTCGTATTCGGCTTTGACTTGCTCGAGTTCTGATCGTTCCACCAGCGTAAGTTTGTCGTCGCCGTCTTCAAAATCGACGCCCCAGCCAAGCCCGTTCATGATCCATCCACAAACGACACCGACGCCGGCACAGCTCAATGCGATTGCTAAGTCGAGAATCATGGGGCGAGTTTATACGTAACGAGAGGGGGGGGAGCGTTTAACGGGCGAGGATTTCAAGACACAAATCCACCCATGATCGATATAGGTCATCCCGATCGCCCGAGGGCGGTTACCGCATCGATCCGTACGCTTTCAAGCCGGTTGCCGGACACGGCGGTGCCGGTGCAAGCCGTCGTAGGGATTGTGACGGTTGTGGGAACGCAAGCCGTGTCGTCGTCGGTTTTCGCGGCGACTTGATGTTTTCTTGAAACTTTCCGCTTCTAGGGGCCATGCATATTGGTTGCGCTGTCGGTGGGGCTCCTGGCGGAATTCGGCGCAGATTCGCATAGGCAAAATTCAGGAAATGTGTGATATTTGGTTGAACTCCCATCGCTCTGCTTGCCAGCCTTCGCTCACGCCGCTTTTTAGCAGTGCAAATCATTCGCGTGGACAATCCAGCCTTTCCTACCGAATGAACGTCCGCTTGCGATGGTTCTCGTTCCTAACCTGTGGCCAAGCTCACTCGATTTTAGTGAGCCGCTGCCCTTCGCAACATTTTCCGGGAGCACTCGATGATTCAGCAGCCTAGTCAGGACATCGCCATCGCCGCCAATGCCGTCCTCGCCAAAAGTTCGGTTACCGAGTTACGTCAGTTGCGAGTCGATGAAAGCGGAAGTGAGTTGAAGCTCAGCGGGCTGGTTCGCAGTTTCTATCACAAGCAGCTCGCTCAAGAGACGGTGCGTGGCGTCGCAGGTGCATTGCGAGTGAACAATGCCGTCCGAGTCAGCGGTTAAGGCAAGCCGCAGAGAGGCCGTTGTCCAGCGTGGCAGCGTGTGGGGGAGGCGTTTCGACCCTGATGCTCGACGAAAAAAGCCGTATGGCAATTCGCCACACGGCCGTGATCAGGATTTCATGTTAACCGGGTTCGCCGGCAATCAACAACGCCGCCAATCAACGACGCCGACGAGTCACTTTGCGGTGCATCGGATTCAATTTAGGAGCCGCTTTCTTGACTGTCTCTTCGGCTTTGGGAGCCAATTGGACTGCCGCAGGAGGATCGAGGCCTTCAAAATGATCTCGTTTTAGCTGCTTGTTGATCCGCTGTTCGATGCTGGTCAACGAGTCGCCTTCGCCGGGAACCACAAACGTGAACGCGATGCCATCGCGTCCCATACGGCCGGTCCGCCCAACGCGATGAACGTAGTCATCGCAATCTTGTGGCATGTCATAATTGATGATGTGAGAAATCGTGCTGATGTCGATTCCCCGCCCCACCACATCGGTGGCGACCAAGATTTGTAGTTTGTCGTCCCGCAGTTGCTGAAGCACTCGGTCTCGTTCGCGTTGAGCCAAGTCACCATGCATGCTGCCACAGGCGGGATAGGTCCGGCTCAATTGGCGATAAAGACGGTCCGTTCCACGCTTGGTACGACAGAAAATGATCGCTTGCTTCGGATTCTCGCGTTCGAGCAGTCGTTCGAGCAATTCCAGTTTTTTGTCATGCGAAACGGTAAAGTATCGCTGCTCGATCGTGTCGACGGCGATGTCCTTGTCGCAACAATCGATCACCGCTGGCTCGTGCATGTACGTTTCGGCCAACCGGCGAACGGTGGGGGGAAGCGTCGCTGAGAGCAGCAATGTTTGCCGATCCTTGGAACATTTCCGCAAAATCCGTTCGATTTGCGGGCGAAATCCGATATCGAGCATGCGGTCGGCTTCATCCAGCACGACGCACCATACATTGCCGGTGCGAAGCGACCGACGCTGCAGATGATCATGCAACCGGCCTGGGGTGCCAACCACGATCTGAACGCCATTTTCGAGTTGGCGCAGTTGGCGTTTGATGTCCTTGCCGCCAGCCAATACGGCGACTTCGGTTGGCACGCCATGGGCCAACATCTGAGTTTCCCGTCCGACTTGGTCGGCTAGTTCACGGGTGGGAACGATGATGATCGCTTGAGGATCACGGCATTCTTCGAGCGGATCGAGCTGCTCGAGAATTGGGATCGCAAACGCGGCGGTTTTACCCGTTCCGGTTCGTGCTTGCCCGATCACGTCCTCGCCTTCCAAGGCAAGCGGGATCAATTGAGCCTGGATGGGACTTGGTTTCTCAAATCCAGCGTGCTTCAGCGCACGTCGCATCACAGGGGATAGATCGAGATCGTCAAATCCAGGGATCTCGGCGGTTTCCGACTTTTGTACCACGTAATTCATGGCATGAGTGTATCGCGTGTCACGGTTTTGCACTACGCGGCTGTTATACGAGTTTTTAAGGATTCGACAATGCTTTGGCCGTCGGATCGGGATTACCGCCCGAATCGCTACCACCCCGAATCGCTACCACCCCGATCGCTGCTGCCCGAATCACTGCCGCCTGAGTCGTGGCGTCGCAATCGCCGGGCCAACTGGAACCGACGGATGATTTCATCCACCAGCACGCTGGCCAGCAATGCGGCCCCAATGATGACCATTTCCCATTCTTGAGGGATGTCCAGCACGATGATCGCTTTGTACAGACACCGCATCACGGCGGCACCCGCGATGACGCCTAGGATCGCACCGCGTCCCCCCCGCAGCGAGCAGCCACCGAGCACGGCGGCGGCAATCGCGTAGAGTTCGTAAAATGAGCCGCTGGATCCAGGTTGGATCGAATTCCACTCGAGCATGAACAGGATGCCTGCCAATCCCGCTAGCATGGCACACACGACATAGGCCAGCACGATCAACCGATCGGTGGCAACGCCGCTGTAAAAAGCAGCCTGCTTGTTTTCTCCGGTGGCGATCAAATGACGTCCCCAAATCGTGCGGTTCAGAAAAACCCAAGCGATGACCGCGACGATCGCCAGCAGCACGCCGGTGACCGGAAAGTCGATCCAGACGATCTCGGCGAACGATTCCCGTTCGCCCGACACCCGACCGATCAGCGGGACGGGGATTTCGATCGCTTTCCCTGTCACGGTCGCTTTGAAATCCGACAATGCACTCAGCAGCCCGACTTGGTCATCGCCCGTCCAAACTCGCGCCATCCCACGGTAAATCAGCAATCCGCAGAGCGTGACGACAAAGGGCTGCAAGTTCGCACGCGTGATCAGCAGCCCATGAATCAACCCGAGGAATGCCGCGAACAACAGCACGATGCCACACGCCAATAGCGGCGGGGTGTACTGGATCTTGTCGATCTGGATCGCCAGCCCCGGTTTAATCGATCGCAGCGAATCGTGTGTTTCGATCCATACTTGATCGTCCACGTTGACGCTGCGATAGACGTTGATTGTCGATTCCCCGCGGTAACTTTCGTAGACCAATCGATCGCCATCTCGCAAATCCGGTGGTGGGTCGGTGAAGCGGAGCGTGGGTTTATCAAACCCTTCGGTTGGTTCGTTTTGAACGGCCGCAATCGTGCTGGAAAAATCAATTCGCTCGTGGCGGATATTGATCACTTGCACCAACATCACGCCGCACAGTGCGATCATCGAACCGATCGAAAGATCGATGCCGCCTGTGATGATCACCATCGCGACACCAATCGAGATCAAACCATACAGACTGGTGTCACGCACCAAGGTCTTCAGATTCGCCGGGGCGACGAAGACGCCATTGATCCAAGAGGTGATCACGATGATCGCAATCAGCAATGCAAAGATACCAATGTTTTTTAAATGCACGTTTCTTCGTCTCGACTTCAAAAAATGAACGGACCCGATCGATCCGCGTTTGAAAATAGCTCGTTTCCGCCTTCCACCGGTCATCAAGCGGTCGTCGGTGGCGGTTCGCCCGCGATCCCCACCGCCAACCGCATGATGGCTTCCTCGGACATTTCCGATCGCAGCAGCGAACCGGTGACGCGGCCTTCGTGCATGACGATCACGCGGTCGGCCAACGCCAGCAATTCTTCCATCTCGCTACTGACAAACAGGATTGCCATTCCCTGTTTTGCCAACGATTCGAGCAGCCGATAGATCTCGTCCGTTGCACCCACGTCGACGCCCCGCGTTGGTTCGTCAAGCATCAGCACCTTGGGGTGTTCGATCAGCCATTTGCCCAACGCAATTTTTTGTTGATTGCCTCCGGACAAGTTGGCGATCATGGTTTCTTGGGATGCCGTTTTCACCTGCAATTGATCGATCAACGCTGCGGTGACCCGGTGCTGCCAACGCTGGCTAACCCACGGCGCGGTGTCGCAGTCTGAAATGCCGACGATCGTGGCGTTTTCGCGGACCGAGGACTCGATCAACAATCCGGTGCGTTTGCGATCCTCGGGAACCAAGGCCAATCCAGCGGTGATCGCCGCTGGGACATTGCCGCTGGGAATCAAGCGGCCTGCAACTTCGATCTTGCCCTCACGCGGCGGCGTGACCCCAAAAATCGATTCCAGCAGCTCGCTGCGTCCCGATCCCACCAACCCGCCGATGCCGACGATCTCACCGGCGCGTAGCGAAAAATCGACGGGCGCCGCATCAGGAAATGGGGTTCGCAGCCCGCTGACCTTCAGCACCACGTCGCCTGAGGGAATCGCGGTGCGATGAAAACGCTTGTCGATATCGCGGCCGACCATCCGGGAAACCATCGACTCATGATGGATTTGATCCTTTTTGTCTTGGGCGTGTTTGTACAGCGTTCCAGCGTTGCGTCCGTCGCGGAGCACTTCCACTCGATCGGCCAACCGAGTGACTTCGGCCATCCGGTGCGAGATATAAATCACGCTGACGTTAGCGTTACGAAGCGAATCGACCACCTCGAATAATTGCAACGCTTCTCGTGTGCTGAGACTGCTGGTTGGTTCATCCATGATGACCACCGACGCTTCGGTTGAGATCGCTTTGGCGACCTCGACCAATTGCCGCGCTGCGGTGGAAAGTTCGGCGACCGATGTGCGAGGCGAAATCGCCAACCCAACACGCCGCAGCGCGGTTTCGGCTAACGCTTCCATGGTCTTGCGATCCACGATTCCCCATCGATTCGGTTCGCGTCCGAGGAAGATGTTTTCGGCGACCGACAAATTCTCGTGCAGGTTCAATTCTTGATGAATCAGCGATACGCCTGCCTCCATGGCCGCGGCGGTGGAGGCGAAGTGGACTGGAACGCCGCCAAACAGGATCTGGCCTCGATCCGGTGGCTGAATCCCCGCCAAGATTTTCATCAACGTACTCTTGCCTGCCCCGTTTTCGCCGATCACCGCTAACGTTTCGCCCGCCATCACGTGCAGCGAAACATGGTCCAACGCCAACACCCCGGGAAATTGTTTTGAGATTCCCGATACGGCCAATCGGGCAGTTTCCGGCGGCGCAGGAGTCAAGTTCTCAGAGGCTACGCTCGCTGATGATGGATCGGTCGGGGAATCGGTAGCGGCTGGATCGGACATAACGATGACGAACAGACGAGCGAAAACGATAACGCGATAAGGCAAACGCAGCGGGGCGGAGGACTTAGTTTAGCCATCGCCGAGACGCCGATGTTGAATCACGCGGATCGGCAGCCATCACCTAGCGAATTCGGGTCGCCCTCCCGCAGGATCCTCAAATCACGCACGACACGCGTCGGAATCGAGCGATCGCGTCAGCATCGGCGACATTGGCTTTGGCCGTCGTCATAGCGATGACGATGCAACGACAACGCTCGATCTTGCTTTACGATCAGCAAAGCTGCAATTGGATCAGACCGCCAATTTGAACCAAGGGTGACCGGCTTTGCTGAATGGCGTGCCCCACGCGAGCTCGCTCGAACTGTCAAACCGGAGAATACCGCCGATGTCATCATCGAACTTAACCGCACAAACACCCCCATCAGCCGTGTCTGAATCATCGCCCCAGCTTCAAGCATCGTTACGGAATCCGACACAGCCGCCTGCGATGTCGCGACCTCATGGTTTCGACGCAGCACATATCGCTTCGCACCAAATCGCGTCCGGCCAAATTGCTACGGAGTCGGAATTTGACGACACCGTCAATGCGATCGTGCAGATGATGAGCGAAACGGCGGTCGATCTACGCACGCCCTTGACCACGGTACGCGCATCGCTTCGATCGCTGGTCGCAGGCAATCAGGGAGCGGTCAGTGAGTCCCAGTTGCAAACGCTATCCGACGCGATCGATCAATGCGATTGCATGGATCAAATCGTTGGTGAAATGATGCAGCTGCAGCGGTTGCGTGCCGGGTTACCTCGAGTCCGTCGCCGCTGGGTTGCCGTTACTGAGATCCGCCGCGCGGTCGATGAGTCGCTACGGCCTTGGTTGCTGCGAGGTCAAATGGATGTGCTTTGGGATGGCGCCGATGATTCCAAGGTGATCGTGTTTGCCGATCCTGACATGCTCCGCCGTTTGTTGGTGAATTTGGTTGCCAGCGCGATCCGCACGTCGGTCCAAGGCGATGACATCTTGATTCGCTTGCAGATGGCTCCGAGCGGCGGTGCGATCACGTGGTCCGTGGTCGATCGTGGCGAAGGGATTTCGCAACAACAAATGAAGCAGATCGAGCTCCGACGCAAATCGTCGGCTCGCAATGAAGGGCTCGGGTTGGCGATCAGCCGTCAATTGGCGGCGCTGCATTTTTCGCCGCTGCGGCTTCGTTCACGTGTCGGTTGGGGGACCGAGGTGAGTTTCCAAACGCCCGTTTCCGGGTCAAAATCGGTCGCGGAATCTTGGGTTCGTTGGCGTCAACGCGGAGGGATGAATCGGCGTGCGGCGAGCGAAAACTCGTCCTCCGGCAGTGCCAGTCACATTCAGCGACATGTGCGTTTGGATCCACCGATGTTGTCGGTCGAACTCGCCCACGACAGCGTCGTGCCGCGTTTACACGATCTCGCCACCGTCACGACCGTATCGATGGGGGCGGCGATGTCTCGCGCCGACGCGGATCAATTCGACAGCCTGTTGCAACGTGACGCGTGGTTGTTTGATCTGATCTATCGCGTCGACACACGTCGTTGGATTTGCGTGCTCGATGGCGATAGCGAAGAATCCCGTCGCCGTGCTTTGATCATCACCGAAACGGCCCGCCAAAAAATGGGTAGCGTGCGATTGGATTGGGGGCTGCCGAGCCCATTGGATCTGCAACATCGAGGTGCCGCCGCCAAACTGAGTGACCTGTTCGTTCGTGAAACGTTGGCGGCGTCATCCTCCGCGACCGTCACCGACGCAAACCAAGTCCGTTTGGGCACTGCACCGATTGCGATGTCGCCGGTCGCCGCCGAACGGCTTGACGAAGAACTGCGGCGGCTAGCCGAACGGTTGCAACGTCAAGCAGTCACCGTGTCTGGGCAAGCCGAAATGCTGCGACCGTAACACGCCCCCGATCGATCACGGGGGCAGGATCTTGTTGTCCGTTTGCATGCCTTCGGTTTGTCGGCGATACAATTCCGGCAGATTGCTCGGATAACGCTGAGTTGCTCCGACACCGGTATCCGGTGGGAAGTCTTCTCCGCGTACCGCTGAACCGAGCGGGGTGGTCAACGTGTCGTCGATCGTCTTCAGGTAGGCTTGGAGCTTCCAAGCCGGGATCACCGACACGCCAAGCTCTCTCGCCAATTCCTTGATCTTGCCGATCTGGATCACCTGTTCTTGGTTAGCACCATCATCGCCAATCTCCTGAGCTTTTTCGTCGATCACGAGGAAGCGGACGCTGGCATCAAGGGTGCCTTCGACCACGCCGGTCGGCGAGACTTCGGCAACCACGGTGGCGCCGGCTGCGGTGATCATGCCCTTGATCGCTTCGTTATCGGGACGATCATCGTTGTCGATATCGATCTCGCCCGCCAACGCAATCTTGACCTTACGTCCCGGTGCCCAGAACGGCGAGTAGATGAAATCACCCGGGATAATTGGATGGCGGATATCAGGCCGTGCCACCACGCGGGCTTCGGCCAAATGGTCCGACAAAATGCGAGTGACTTGGATGGTCGCTTTGACCTTGGCATCTTTCAAACGGGTTTCGTCGCCACCGACGACTCCGAAGGTCACGCCTGGACGCAGTGCATCGGCCGATCCAAGGTTGATCGTGACCGTTTCGCCTCGTACAAAACGAATGTTGCCCTGAACGGTTTCGAATTGATCGCTGCGAAGCCGCACCAGCTCCATCTTTTGCGTTTCGATCGTGTTTTGACGTTGATCCAGCTCGCGATTGAGCTTTGTTTTTTCATCATTGGTGACCTGGCGGAATCGCGTGAATTCTTGCACGGTCTTCGTCAAACTGTCACGCGTGTCCTCTTTCTCTTTGTTGATGCGTTCACGGTCCTGAGCAAACAACAATCGTTCTTGGTCGAGTTTCTTTTGAATATCGTCGGCACGCTGTTCCGCCACCTGCTGAGCTTTTTGGGCGATCTGGATGTCGCTTTCGGCTTGCGCTTTGATCTGTTCCACTTCCTTCAACAGCAATCCGTATTGCTCGTTGCGTGAACGGATCGTGTTCATCAGGAACTCAGGCACCTTGGGGTAGCTTGGGTTTTCGGCGCCTTCACCCGAAAGCAATGCCATATCACGAACAAATTGCTGTTCGATCAACTGCATCTCGGGGTCGCCGCTGGCACTCTGCTTCAACAGCTCGAGCTCCGCTTCGGTCATGCTGCCCACGCCCAACATCGATTTCATCAATCGCGCTTGGTCATCCTTTAGCTTCAGCTCACTTGTTCTGGATTGCAGTTGATCGGCTGCCTTGTCGGCTTTGATCGCTTGCACGTTGGCGGATTGCCAAAAGAAAAAGTTGAGCGCAGCAGAGAGAACCAGAAAGATAAGACAGGCAATCAAGCTGCCACGAATGACAGAATCGTCGCGTGCGGCCATGTTTTTCTTGTTTGGAGCAAGGAGGAGTGAAAAGGATCAATTCGAAGCGGAATGCGTTCGCCGCAGTCTTGGGACGCAGCGTGCCTGCTTCTTAGTAGCATATTTGCGCATTTGCCGCATTCTACCTACGCTGCCCACAATTACCTAGTAAACAGGTCGGTTTCGAGCAGTTTTTCCAATTCTAAGCATGTTGAGGGGGTCACGTCCAAAAAACTCTCGGAATTTACGTCTCAAACCATTCGCCTCGTTTGATTCCGTCAGGTTGTCTCGGGCCCACCGAGTGAGTCATTCGGCGTCAGGTTGATGCGGAGAATTTGGCCGGAACCTTTGCCATTTGTCACGGTTAGTATATTGTTGACGATCACGATCCATGACGATTTCTGAATTGTCGCAGCGGCATTGCCCCTCGGTTCGGCAACGTTGTTGGCAACTTTCAGCGCTCGCGGATGGATTGTGACCGTCCGCTGACGATGCCGGTGAAAAAAGACGGCACCGCGGACGTGGATTGCTTTGGCCGGTTTGTTCGTTTTTGACCGAGCCAGCAATCATACCCCGCCCCCTACGGCCCCTTACCCGTCCCCCTTCCTCTGCTTGAAGATATTGCAATCCAGATGAATTGCCATTCGCAAACCAACCCCACTTGTGTCCGACGTCCCCACGCCCGAGTCGCTAGCCGGCGACGAAAAGGCTTTACGCTGCTCGAGTTGTTGCTCGTATTGTCCATCCTTGTGGTGATTGGCGGTATCGCGATCATGAATCTCGGTGGAGCCCAAGAGGACGCGTACCGCGACTCGACGACCACCCAACTGAACTCGCTCAAACAAGCGATCGAGCGTTATCGAATCAAGTTGGGGTCGCTGCCCGAGACGCTCGAAGCGCTCAAGGACGGTCCTAGCGACGCGGCCAAGAAAGCCAAGTGGACTCGCCCCATCCTGGACGCCATTCCGAATGATGCTTGGGGCAATCCATTGGTCTATTCGCTCAATAGCGGAAAGTATGAAATTCGTAGTGCCGGACCCGATGGCCAAGTCAACACGGATGATGACATCACGGCTGAAGGCTCCTAATTAAGGACGCTTGTCTGTGAATCGTCGCACCGCGTTTACCCTGCTTGAATTGCTGCTGTCGATCTCGTTGATGGCAGCCATTGCGGCGGTGGTGATTCCGAATATCACGTTGATGCTGGGCGACCAGCGTTTGACGCGTGCCGCTGAACAATTGCAAATCGAGATGACTCGCTTGCGACTCGATGCGATGCGTCAGGGGCGTGTGATGGTGATGGACGCCGCGGTGCAAAGCAGCGTGTTAAAAACCCGTCCCTACTTCTCGATGACGGACGCGGTCGAGACCACCGACACCGCCGGGCAACCATCGAGTTTGATGATGGGCGCGGATCAAGCGTCGGCGGTGGCGATGCCGCTGCCCACCGCTGAAGAGGTCGAGGTGACCGTCGAGCTCCCCGACGAGGTCGTGATCGAATCGGTCCAAGTCGTTTCGTCGGCGCGGTCGCTTACCATCGCTCAAGAAAGTGCGGATGTCACCGCCGGGGCGTCGCCGGCCGGCACGTCACCGTCGATCTTGTTTTACCCCGATGGCACCACCAGCACGGCTGCCGTGGTCGTGGTACTGCCGCAAGTGGGACGGATCACCGTTCAGCTTCGCGGAATCACTGGTGATGTCACCATTGGCGAGATGACGGCTGCGGAGATTTCACCATGATTCGCTCAGCCGACCCTTCATCGATCATGCTCAATCGTCCCACGCAAAAACGCAACGGGTTTTCGCTGCTCGAGATTCTGCTCTCGATCGCCATCCTAGGCGGTTCGTTGGCAGTGCTCAGCCAGCTTGCGTTGACCGGAACCGATGCGGCACGCGAAGCACGCGAGTTGTCGGTGGCGCGGATTTTGTGTCAGACGAAGTTGTCTGAGATTTTGTTGCAAGACATTTCGCCGCAGAGTTTGCCGATGTCGCCGGTTGAGTCCGCGGACACGGGATCGATGATCCCCTTTCAATACTCGGTCGAAGTCCAGCCTGGATCGCTTGACGGGTTGTTGTCCGTCCGCGTGACTGTCGAAGCGACCGATCCCGATAGCGGAGTGGCGATCGCGACCTATGCGTTGACTCGCTGGATGATCGATCCCGCTTTGGGACTCGCCGAAGCGGAAGCCGAGGAAGAAGCGGCCGAGGAAGCCGAAGCTGCCGAGGCCGCCGAATGAACATCGCACCTCACCGTACAAGAACGTCGTTGATCGCTCTGCGATCAACGACAACGAGTGGCTTTACACTGCTTGAAGTGATCTTAACGTTGGCATTGTCGGTCGTGTTGATGATGTTGATCGGCGGGGCAATCCAGTTTTATGCCGACACCATGAACACTCGCGATATGGATGTCCGCCAAGTCCAATTGGCGACCGCGGTGCTGCAAATGATCGAGGATGATTTGAGGTCGGCCGCGCATCCGATCCCGATCGACACCTCGCCCCTCGAGACACTGCTTGCCTCGGCCGCCACGCAGGCGGTGGGCGGAGGCGGAGGTGGCGGCGGCGAAGAAAGTTCCGGTGAGGATCTTTCTGCTGCCGGATTGGCCGATGAAAGCGACATGGCAATCGACGACATGGCGATGGACACCATGACCGATGCGACTGCCGATTTGCAAACCGGTACCTCGGTGCTGCAAACCCCGGGATTGATCGGCAATCAGTATCAAATTCAGATCGACCTTAGCCGTTTGCCTCGGCTCGAAGAGTACTCGGTGTTGATGGATGCCTCGACCGCCACGCTTGACGATATCCCGAGCGATCTAAAAACCGTTACCTACTTTATCCAAGACGCCGGTGCGATTGGTGGGGTCGTTGATTCGCTACAAGACCCCAATTCGGCGGTGATGGATTCACCGGGTGGACTTGTACGTCGCTCGCTCGATCGCGCCGCGACGATCTATGCGATGGAAAGCGGAGCGATCACGTCGCTCAACCAGACCGGTGAATTGTTGGCCCCTGAGATTGTCGGCATTGAATTCTCGTACTGGGACGGAACCATTTGGCAGATCGAGTGGAGTAGCGACGAAATGGGCGAATTGCCTGCGGCGGTTCAAGTTCGTTTGACCATGAATGATCCCACCATAGTCGCTGCGAATGAATCAGGGCTTTCCGACGAGAGTCCGACTCGCACCTTTACCCACATCGTCCGTTTGCCGTTGGCACGTCCCATCGAAGTGACCGAAGACGAGTTGATGGAGACTGGATTATGAGCTCCGATCTGTTTTCGCATTCGCGTTCCAATCGTCGGCCGAGACGATCTCGCCATGGTTTCTTTCTCGTGTTGGTGTTGGTGGTCGTTGCGGTAGCGACCATGGCGGTTTATTCGTTCACCGAGTTGATGGTTGCCTACGATGATTCCGCCAACCTGTCTGGCGATTTGGTGCAAGCACGTGTGAACGTGGAATCAGGCGTCGATACGATCCGCTTGCTGCTTTCGCAGCCGCCAACGACACGGCTCGATTATGGTGGAATCTACAACAATCCATCGATGTTCCAAGCGATTACCGTTTCCAGTGGAATCGATGGTGTTACTCCCGCTAATTTTACCGTCGTGGCACCTGGCATGACCGAAACAGGAACGTTTGGAGGCATCCGATTCGGATTGCAAAACGAATCCGCTCGCTTGAACATCAATACCTTGACCGTGCTCGAGGAAAACTCGGATCTGATTGTTCCCACCTTGGCGCTCACCGGTGCCGATACCGAAGAAGTGGACACGGAAAACTTGGCTGTGTCGCTGTTGATGGCGCTGCCGGGGATGACCGAGGATGTTGCCGATGCCATTTTGGATTGGCTCGACAGCGACGATGAAGTGCGTCCGTTCGGTGCCGAGCTGGAGTATTACAACACGTTGTCGACGCCCTATACGCCTGCCAACGGACCCATCAAAAGTGTCGAAGAACTGTTGTTGGTTCGCGGGGTGACCCCGACGCTGTTGTTTGGCGCCGATGCCAATCGAAACGGCGTGCTCGATGCCGATGAACAGCAACGCTATGGCGTTGGAATCGAAACGCCCGGCGCGCTAGGCTGGGCCGCCTATTTGACCGTCAACGGAGCCGAAGGCAGCAAGACTCGCGATGGCTTGCCGCGTGTTGACGTCAATAGCGACGATCTGGAAACGCTTTACGACGAGCTGATCGAAGCTCTTGGGGACGAACTGTATGCGAGTTACATCGTTGCCTATCGGATGTACGGCGAATCGCCGGTGACCGCCGCGGTCGGCGGTGGTGGAAATGGAAACAGTGACAATGTGCAATCCGCAGGCGTGTGGACCGCCGATATGTTTGGGCAGCTTGATTTGAGCGCCGGTGCAAAAACGTCCGTCAACCAGGTGCTCGATCTAGTCGGATCGAGCGTGACGATTGGAAACGGGGATAATCAGCGAAAGTACACCTCGCCGTTCGCCGAGGATCCGATCTCGATGGCGATCTACTTGCCGCTTTTAATGGACGTTTTGGCAACTCAGGATGTCGACTCTTTGCCAGGTCGGATTAACCTGAATGAATGTCCTGCTGAATTGTTGTACGGCATTCCTTTGCTCGATGAAGAGACCGTGCAAGCCATCGTCGAAGCGCGGACGGCGGAGTCGGATGATCCGAATCGTGAATTCGCTACTTGGCCGCTCGTCGAAGGCATTGTGACCTTAGAGCAAATGAGAACGTTGATTCCGCTGCTGACCGGCGGAGGCGACGTCTATCGAGCTCAAATCATTGGCTATTTCGAGCAGTCCGGGATCGCCAGTCGTAGTGAAGTGATCATTGATGCAACCACGGTGAACCCAAAAGTAATCTCCTGGAAAGACCTCAGCCATCTGGGACGAGGTTTTGATTTGTCCGTGTTGGGCCAGCGATCTGCCGGTTTGTCCAACGAATGACCCTAAGAAAACCATGCCAAAAAAATTAGCAATCGATTGGGACGATACCGAATTACGGTTCGTGGCCGCGCAGTGCGCTGCCAACCAGGTCACGATTACCGACGCGGCGGTCGTGCCAATGATGCCGTCGGGTATTTATGAAACACTTCGCAAAACGATCTCCGAACGCGGGCTTGAGAAAACCGAGACGCTGGTCGCGATCGGACGTGGCAAAGCCGAGCTGCGGGAATTGCAATTGCCACCGGTGCCGGACGAGGAATTGCCGGACATCGTTCGCTTTCAAGCGATTCGCAGTTTCGCTTCGGCCGGTGAAAGTGCCACGATTGACTACTTGGTGACCAATCGCACTGATGCGAACGTCAACGCAATCGCCGCCGCCGTCGCTCCGGCAAAGCTTGCCGAAGTCAAAGAGATTTGCAGTGATGCGTCGTTGTTGGTCAAACGAATCACGCTGCGTCCTCTCTCTGCGGCGGCGTTTTATCTGACGCGTCCAAAGCGATCAGCGGCCGGTGGCGATGTCGTGTTAATCGATTTGTTATCCGATGACGCCGAGATCGTCGTGGCTCGCGAGAGCAAGGTGATTTTTGTGCGTACCGTCCGCATGCCTTCGGGCGAATCGGCACGGCCACGCGCGCTTGTCAACGAGCTGAAACGCAGCTTGCTCGCGTGCGGCTGTAAATCGCCTGAGAAAATCGTGCTCTGGGGCCGTGACTCGGTTCACCGCGGCGATGTTGAAATCCTCAGCGAAGCGCTTGACGCGCCGGTGGAAGTCGTCAATCCATTTGAATTGGTCGAGGTCGACGCAAAGATCAAAGACCAATTGCCAAGCCATGTCGGTCGACTCGCTCCGCTGGTCGGTTTGCTGGCTTGCGAAGAAACACATGCCGATCGTTTGATCGATTTTTTGCATCCTCGCGAACGAGTCGAAGAGAAACCGAATCACCGGCGCACCGCGTTGCTCGTCGGCGTGCCGATCGCCGCAGCAATACTGCTGGGCTATCTAGGCTATCGCAAACTCAGCAACCTGGATGCCGAAATTGATCGACTCAATCAAGCCAACGCGGCCATGAAAGAGCCTGTCAAAGAGGCAGAACAGTGGATCGCCGAGACAGAAAAGATTGACCAGTTCCTTGATGCCGATGCGATCTGGCTCGACAAACTCCGCACGCTTGCTGAAAAATTGCCGCCTGCCGAGGAAGTGATCCTCAAATCGATTGTCGCAACCAGCGATATTCGCACCGGCGTCAGCACGGTGGTCTTGAGTGGTTCCGCAACCAGCCCCAGCGTGATTGAAAAACTCGAGTCATCGATTCGTGACGAAAATCACAGCGTCACGATTGAAGGGGCCAGCGAGCAGGACGCTAAAAACGCCTATCGCTGGGTGTTTACCGAGAAAATCGCGATCCCGCCGCATCATGCTCGCGCTCGGCGGTATGCCGGGGTCGAGCAGGCTCGCACGGCGTCAGCCGATGAGTCGCAAGACGTGACGCCAGCGGAATCCAAAGCCGACGCACCGGCCGCCGAGACGCCTGCTGCGGATCCACCGGCTGCCGAGAACGCGCCTGCGTCCACGGAAACTTCTCCCTCGAACCCTGAAACGGCTGCGAACTCGGTCACTGAGGTGCAATCATGAATCAACGCGAACGATTCTTGGCGATCGCCATTGGTGGCTTGGTGGGCGCATTGGTGATCCAGTGGGGCATCAACAAATATCAAACCGCTGTCAAAAGTCGCACCACGCGGATTGATGCGCTGACCAACGAGAAACTGAAACTCGAAGATCGCTTGTTGGACGGAGCTTATGCCGACCGACAATTGGGCGAATACTTATCGCGTTCCTTGCCCGGCGATCCCGAACGCGCCCACAGCGATTACCAAAGTTGGTTGTTGGACGCGGTAGAGCAAAACGGATTGAGCAACCCGCGTGTCAATCGAACTAACATGTTGCCTGTTGGCGACCTTTATCAACGATTGTCCTATAGTGTCGATGGTCGCACCGATTTTCCCAAGCTGATCGAGTTTCTGCATGCGTTTTATGCAAAGGACTATCTGCACCGGATGAGCAAACTGGCGATCACCCCGGCACGTGACGAACCGAGCCGTTTCGATGTCAAGATGAGCGTCGACGTGATTGCCCTTTCGGCAGCGCCCGAAGACGCCAAACCGCCCACGGCGCCGTCGTGGCGGGTGGATCCCGCGGTCACCGCGTACAGCGAACCGATCTTGAATCGAAACTTTTTCGAACCGCCGAACAAGGCACCTCAATTCACGGGCAAGTCGGTGGTGGACGCGATTGTCGGCAAAGACTCGACAACGCCACTGACATTCAAAGATCCGGAAGGACACCAGTTGCGATTTGAATTACTTGAATCGGCACCCGATTTTGTCCGGCTCGATGAGCGAACCGGGACGTTGACGGTCAAATCGGATACCAAACAAGAGTTCGATGTGAAGGTCCGCGTGACCGATGATGGCTACCCCAACCGCACGATCGAGCAGAAATTGGTCGTCAAAGTTGGCGATCCACCACCGCCGCCGGAACCGCCCGCCGCCAAACCGATGTTTGACGATTCGACGCAAACCGTATTGACCGCGCTTGTCCAAGGTCGTGATGATTGGACGGCATGGATGAATGTCCGCACAAAGGGTAAAACACTGAAGCTGCGTGTGAATGACGAATTTGAGATCGGAACGCTCAAAGGAAAAGTCGTTGAAGTGACGCCGAAATATGTGTTGCTCGAGATCGACGGTCGGCGGTTTGAATTGAAACCGGCCGGCGTGTTGGCGGACGCAGCGAAGAATTCGGAACCGGTAGAAAACTGAGTAACTCCCGCATTGACCCTGCGTGCCTCTTCGATTCGATGTGACCAAGTCAGCGTCCAATTCGACAACGGCATTCGTGCCGTTGACGAGGTTCATGCCGATTTTCCCGCTGGCAAGATCACCACGTTGATCGGTCCGAGCGGTTGTGGGAAAACGACGCTGCTGCGGTTGATTGCAGGGCTGCAGACGCCGGTTTCCGGCAAAGTGCAATTTGTGGACAGCACGGCGGCGCGTCGTCGCGGCGATGTGGCGTTTGTGTTCCAGCAGCCCTCGCTATTGCCATGGCGAGACGCGATCGGCAATGTGCTGTTGCCGCTCGAGTTGATTGCTCGCGACACGGCCGCTCAGCGACGCAGCAAAGCGGCGGCGATGCTCGAGATGGTGGGTCTTGGCGACGCTCTAAATCGTCTTCCGCATCAATTGTCCGGAGGCATGAAGATGCGGGTCTCGTTAGCACGCGCCTTAGTGACCGAACCGAGTGTGTTGTTGATGGACGAACCGTTTGCTGCGCTGGATGACATGCTGCGGAACTCGCTCGGTCAATTGTTGCTGAAACTTTGGCACGATCTTTCGCTGACCGTCGTGATGGTGACACACAATATCGCCGAGTCATGTTTGTTGTCGCACCAAATCCAGGTCATGCACCGCGGCAAGATTACGCAAACAATCGACAACCCATTGGCGTGGCCGCGTGATCCGCAACTGCGTCGCACCGCCGCGTTTGGCGAGTTTTACGGTACCGTCAGTGATGCGCTGAGGGGGACGGCGTGATGAACCCTCAAACCTGGAAATCGGTTGCCTTCAGTGTCGTTTCGGTTCTCGCGGGGGCCCTAGCGTTGTTGGCGATGTGGACGGGGGTGATCTGGTATTTCGAATTACCGCCCATCCTGCTGCCTTCGCCAAGCCAAGTGCTCTCGACCGCGATTCAGGAACGTCAATCGCTGCTTCGCGGCACCTATGTCACCGGACTTGCCGCCACCGTAGGGCTGGTTTCCGCGGTCATCATTGGATGCGTGATCTCGATTGCCTTCAGCCAATCGCGGTCGATTCGCAAAGCCTTTTTCCCTTATGTCGTCTTTTTGCAAACCGTTCCGATCGTGGCAATTGCACCGCTATTGATCACGTGGAGCGGTTATCAATTTCGCACCGTCGTGATCGTGACGGTGATCGTTTGTTTGTTTCCGATCGTCAACAGCGTCACCGAGGGACTGCTGGCGATCCAAACGGACCTCAACGACATGTTTCGCTTGTATGGGGCGTCGCGAACGCAGCGGTTGTTGAAGCTGCAATTGCCCACATCGGTTCCCTATTTGATGCTGGGGACAAAGACGAGCAGCGGGTTGGCGGTGATCGGCGCGATCGTCGCCGAGTTTTTTGTCGGCAATGGATCGAACTACGACGGGCTGGGAACGTTGATGACCGGTTGGCAAGGGTTTCAGCGAACCGATGCACTGATCGCCGCGATTTTTGCCTCGACCGTTTTGGGATTGGTATTGTTCGCCGTCGTCAACCTGCTCGCCGCGACGGTGTTCACTCGTTGGACATCGACCGATCGCAAAAGGTAACGAAGTTGCCGGTCACTCTGCTTTCATTGTGATCTCGGTTCGCTTACGCTTTTGTAATTACCTCTTTTTCACAACCCGAAGCGTTAGCGAGGGAATCTCGATATTGATTCGATCCCTCGCTTACGCTTCGGGTTATGATTTGCCGGTGAAAACTGCGAAAGCGCAACTGCAAAACTAACGCGTTGGTTATGATTTGCTGAGACATACGGTGAAAATGTTCGCTTGGGGACCGAGCGAATGAAGAATCGAAGCATCACGACGAGGGACAATATGCGAATCGGAGTGCCCAAGGAAACTTGGCCGGGTGAATTGCGAACTGCGTTGGTGCCCGCCAATGCGAAGAAGCTGATCCGCAGCGGTTTTGAAATCGTGGCCGAGACCGGACTGGGGTTGGGTTCGGGATTCAGCGACGATGCCTACACCGAGGCAGGTGTGACGATTCAATCGGATCGGCAATCGGTGTTGGCCGACGCGGATGTGATTCTGCGAGTCCGTAAACCCGACGTTAACGAGATCAGCGGACTGCGGCGTGGTGTGATCCACATCAGTTTTCTTGATCCGTTTAACGAACGATCCTTGGTCGATTCGTTGGCGGCTGCGGGAGTGACCGCGATCTCGATGGAGATGATCCCGCGAAGTACACGGGCTCAGAAAATGGACGCGCTCTCCTCACAAGCCAACTTGGCTGGCTACGTCACCGTGATCCAAGCGGCGTATCACAGTACCAAAGCGTTTCCGATGATGATGACTCCCTCGGGGACGATTCGTCCTTGCCGCGTGTTTGTGATCGGCGTAGGCGTCGCGGGACTACAAGCGATTGCAACGGCGAAGCGACTTGGGGCTCGCGTCGAGGCCTTTGACACGCGTCCGGTGACGGCCGAACAAGTGCGTTCGTTGGGGGCGAAGTTTGTCGAGATCGATCTAGGCGAAGTCGGGCAAACCGAACAGGGCTACGCCAAAGCATTGACCGAAGAACAGATTGCGTTGCAAAAAGAAGGGCAAAAGAAAGTGATTGCCGAATCGGATGTCGTCATCACCACGGCGCAGTTGTTCGGCCGGCCTGCCCCAGTCATCGTCACTCGCGATATGATCGAAGCGATGCAGCCCGGCAGTGTGGTCGTCGATATGGCGGTCGAAAGCGGCGGCAACGTCGAAGGGTCGGTGCTCGATGCGGTCACCGAAATTGGCGGTGTCAAGGTGATCGGGCAAGGCAATTTGCCATCGAAGGTCAGCCGCAACGCCAGCGACATGTACTCCAATAATCTGCTGAACCTGATCGAAGAGTTCTACGATAGTGAGAGCAAACAATTGGTGCTCGATCCCGAGGACGAAATCATCCAAGCGGCGGTGATTACCCGCGACGGTGAAATTGTCAACGAAACCATCCGAAACCTGAACAAGTAAGCGAGAATTCTGATGACGATGGAAGCGGTCTACCTTGGCTTCGTTTTGATGCTTTCGATTTTCTTGGGCTTTGAATTGATTTCCAAAGTACCGGCGACGCTGCACACGCCGTTGATGTCCGGGGCGAATGCGATCTCGGGGATTACCGTGGTCGGCGCGATCACGTCGGCCGGCGCTGGATTGAGTGATTGGGCCACGGTGTTGGGAGCGATCGCCGTCTTTTTTGCTATGGTCAACGTCGTTGGCGGCTACATGGTGACGGATCGCATGCTCGGCATGTTCAAGAAAAAAGAAGCTCCTGTCAAAGACCAAGTTTGAGAAAAGGCGATCCATGAGTGCGGAACTAATCGGCGCTGTTTATATCTTCGCCGCCATCTTGTTTATTTTCGGTTTGAAGTTGCTCAGCTCGCCTGCGACGGCGGTACGAGGCAACTTGATTTCCTCGTTTGCGATGCTGGTGGCCGTCCTTGTCACGCTGGCGTCCAACGAGATCATTGATTATCGCTGGATCGCAGTGGCTGCCGTGGCAGGTGCGATCGTCGGGGCGGTCGCCGCGCGACGCGTCGCGATGACCGGGATGCCGGAAATGGTGGCACTGTTTAACGGATCGGGCGGGATCGCCAGTCTATTGGTCGGTTGGGCGGCACTTTACATGAGTGATAGCGCGCATATTTCGACCGTGGTTGATACCCCAGACGCGCCCGCGGTTTCGGCGTTCACGATGATCACGATTTTGATTTCCATTCTGATCGGCGGCGTCACGTTTTCTGGAAGCTTGGTGGCTTGGGGGAAATTGTCCGAGGCGATCAGCAGTGCGGCTGTTTCGCTGCCAGGCCAACGTTTCCTCAGTTTGTTTAACCTCATTGCCCTGTTGGCGTGCAGCGTGCTTGTGTTTGTCCAACCCGCATGGACGCTGCCATTGGTCATCGCGGTGATCGTGTTGTCGTTGATCTTGGGAGTGATGGCCGTGATGCCGATCGGCGGTGCCGACATGCCCGTGGTGATCTCGCTACTCAATAGCTACTCGGGCTTGGCCGCTTGTGCCGCAGGGCTTGCGATCGACAATTCGATTTTGATCGTGGCCGGTTCGTTGGTCGGGGCCGCCGGCATCATTTTGACGAACATCATGTGCAAGGCGATGAATCGCTCGCTTAGCAACGTGCTGTTTTCTGGCTTTACCGCGACCACGCAAGCGACCAAGGTCGAAGGCGAGGTCAAACCGATCTCTGCCGATGATGCCTACCTGATCCTCGAAGCCGCATCGTCGGTCGTGATGGTGCCGGGCTACGGCATGGCGGTCGCGCAAGCCCAACATGTGGTACGGGAATTGGGAGAATTGCTCGAAGCCAATGGGGCCGAAGTCAGTTACGCGATCCATCCCGTCGCCGGCCGCATGCCTGGTCACATGAACGTTTTGCTCGCCGAAGCCAATGTGCCTTATGACCAATTGGTCGAGATGGAAGACATCAATCGGCGGATCGAAAACGTCGATGTCGCGGTCGTGATCGGAGCGAACGACGTCGTCAATCCGGCCGCTCGCGAGGACGAGAATAGCCCGATCTATGGAATGCCGATCATCAATGTCGATCATGCACGTACCGTCTTTGTGCTGAAGCGTTCGATGGCGTCCGGGTTTTCCGGAGTCGATAACCCGCTGTTCTTTGGCCAAAACACGCGGATGCTTTTCGGCGATGCCAAGCAGTCCTTGTCCGCCGTGATTGCACAGTTCAAAAACTGAGCGTATCGTGGGATGATCTGATGCAAAGTAAGTAATTGACGTAGTGGATCTTGCCAGAAATCCTTTACGAGGGAATTTTGGCAAGATCCACTACTGGGAGGACTACGTCACTACCTGGTTTATCAACCTCCGATCCGCACGAAGAAAATTGTCATGATCTCGAGCCACCCGTCCACGATGCTGCGGTCTGTATTCATCCTCATCGGCTGTGTCATGATCAGCGGTTGTGGAATCTCGGATTCATCGACAAATCCTTCGCCACCGCCGATCTCCGGCGGCGATGCTTTGCAGTCCGCGGCAGTTCAGCTGAATTGGTTTCCTGAATCCGAGCATGGTGGTTTGTATCAAGCTGTAGCCGATGGAACGTTCCAAGCACACGGCTTGGATGTAACGATCCGGCCTGGCGGGCGACAAAGCCCGGTGGCGCCGGAATTGGTGATGGGACGCGTCCAATTTGCGATGGCCAACGCCGACGATGTGGTGCTGTTTCGTAATCAAGGGGCCGACATCGTCGCGGTGCTCGCCACGATGCAGAATCATCCCCGCTGTATCTTGGTTCGCGAAGACAGCGGCGTGAAGACGTTCGAGGACCTCGCGGGTAAAACGCTGCAGCGGCAAGGGGGCCGCGCGTTCCTCGAATTCATGCGTTCCAAGGGATTGTTGGATCAAGTCAAAGAGGTGCCTTATCACGGCAGCGTCTCGTCGCTGGTGACGGACAAGGATGTCGCGATCCAGGCCTACTCGTTCGCCGAACCGCTGCTAGCGGAACAACAAGGCGTCAAGGTGCGCAAGTTAATGCTCAGCGATCTTGGCTGGAATCCGTACTCAAGCGTGTTGATCACGACCGGCGACATGGTTCGCAAGCAACCCGACTTGGTCCAATCGTTTGTCGATGCGACACGTGAAGGTTGGCAGCACTACTTGGACGATCCCACGCTGGGCAACCAGGCGATCTTGAAAGCGAACCAGCATGGGATGACCATCGAAGCGTTGCAATTTGGGCATCAAGAACTCAAAACGCTCGCCCTGCCCGATGACATGCCGCCGGAATCGCTCGGGGAAATGACCGACGCGCGTTGGCAAACCTTGGTCGCTCAAATGGTCGAGCTTGACCTCGTCGACGGCGACAAAGTCCGCGCCTCCGACTGCTACACCACTCAATTTACCGAAAGTGCCGAAAAGATGCCGGACACCGTTTCGGTAGAGTAGGCGACGTTCCGAGGGTGAGAGCCAGATTTTTTAGCCTGCGGTTCTAACTTGCGGTTTTAGGCGGCGCGGCGACGTTTCTCGGGTTCGATGTGGCAACCAAGGCTCTCGATTTCGAGCCGCAATAGTTGCCGTGTCACGTGGGCGGCGGTGGGACGATCGTTTGGACGCGGCGAGATCATGGTTTCAACCAGTTCTGCGACTGGCGAAAGCAACAAGTCGCTGGCCGCTTCGACTCGCGTTAGCCATTGCCAAAGGATGCGTCCGAGTGAGAAGATGTCCGACGCCGGAAGCGCCACCATCTTGTCAGACATCGTTTCGGGGGCCGCGTACTCAGGCGTGCCGCGAAACAATCGTTTGGGCGAACAGTGCACTCGTTCGGCAAAGCCAAGGTCGATCAGCGTGACGTGGCCGGTCGCGCCGACCATCACGTTCATCGGTTTCACATCGCCGTGGACCCAACCGCTTGCATGCAGTGCCTCGAGCGCCTGTGCGACTTGACGCACCAACCACAGCCCCACCGGCAACGGTTTGCGAGGTTGCTGATTCAAATGCTCGTGCATCGTCAACGCATCCAACCGTGGCATCACCAAAAAGGGCGACGTGCCGGAATCGGAAGCGTCCAACACGGCGATCAAATTCGGATGGAACACCTCGTGGGTGCAGGCGGTGAATTGCTGGATTTGCCGAAGCGATTCGAGTGTGTTTTCGCCAATCCCTCGTCGCACGACATAATCCCAGCGAGGGCTGCCGGTCGCATCGGCTGGTTGAGCGTACGACAATTCGGCGGTTTCACCTTGGTGGATGATCTTTCCAAGACGCCAAATTCCTAAGATCGATCCACGCGAATGGGCGGGGCGGGGAGCGGAAGCAATCGGATTTTTCGTTGAAACTTTGGACATCGTAAGTTTCCCCACCAGCGTGTTGAACTAAGAAGAAGAAGCGAGGCAACGCACTCTCATCGGCGAATCACGCCAACGCTTCGGTGCGTTCCACCGTCAATGCATCGACCAGACAGCCCAGCTAGGTCGAACCGCTAAAGCCGGAACCCTAGAAACATCCGAATTTGCCTAACCGGAACCACCGCTGCGATTTAAAGTCCGAAGACTCACAACGCGGCGGAAAGCCAGTGACCTTCGGCGTCATGGCCGAGGTCACTCGGCCAGCTTGCCGCGTTGCGGCTGAGCTGAGGAGTCCTGCGAAATCAAAAAATGCGACTGTTGCGGATCCGGCGGCACCGGTGATCGCGTGACAACGCGAGATGAAGTTCCGTTATGATGAGGATTCGAATTTTGAAATCTCGATTCCATTTTCTTGATAGGCCTTCGCTGTGCGTTATTTATCGTTTGCAATGTGCATGTTGCTTTTGCTGGGATGCGGTTCATCCAAGGAAAATCCGTCCGCTGGCGCTGGCTCGGAAACAAAGCCGGCTGCAACCAAAGGCTCGGGACGATTTCCGCTGGAAGCAGGGAAGTACACCGTTTTGGGGATCCTGACTGACAACCAAGACAACAGCAAAGCGAAAGAGAACGCCGAAACGACGCTGCTGACACACCCGGATGTCGGCTGTTTGGTCGGGGTGTGGAATATCAATACGCCGATGATCTTGGCGGCGCTGCGCAGCAGCGATGCGGTCGGCAGCGTCAAAGTGGTCGGCTTTGACGAGCATCAAGAAACGCTGGCTGGCATTCGCGAAGGCAGCGTGGTGGGGACCATCGTCCAGCAGCCATACGATTTTGGTTATCGCAGTACGCAGTGGTTGACGATGCTTGCCAAAGACAAGCCGGTCGACGTGCCCGAATCGGGACTAATCTACATCCCGCACGATACCATCACTTCGGAAAACGTTCAGGCATTCGCGGATCGGATTGAGGCGATCAAGGCTGGAAAAGGACCCATGTTGTCGCCCGAATCGGATCTGGACGGCTCCGGCGTGCATGTGGCATTCATCACCAACAGCATTGATCCATTCTGGACGTTGGCCGAATTCGGATGCAAAAAGGCTGCCGAACAATTCGGCTGTAAGGTCGACGTGCAGATGCCGGCAACCGGTTCGATCGAAGAGCAAAAACGCTACCTCGAAACCAATGCCGCAAACAAGCTGGACGGCGTCGCCATCAGCCCGATCGATCCCGCCAACCAAGTGGGCATGATCAACGCGGCGTGTGAATCGATGACGGTGATCTGCCAGGACAGCGACGCCCCGTCGTCAAAACGTGAATTTTATCTTGGCACCAGCAACTACATGGCTGGCCGAGCCGCCGGCAAGTTGATCAAAGACGCGTTGCCCGACGGAGGCGAAGTGATGATGTTCGTCGGCAAAATGGAGGTGCTGAACGCTCAAGAGCGAAGCCAAGGGATCATCGACGAATTGTCCGGCAAACCCGTGCCGGAGATCTTCCTGCAGTAGCCCAATATCATTCCCGGAGCCGCAGCGCAATCGCAATCCTGACCCGAAGCCGGACGCTCTCTACGAGCCTGTCCTACAATGGATGGCATTTTGCTTACCCAATCGCTACAACCGGACGGATTGGGGGGAAGCGTTGGAATTCGGTCCGAGAATCCTCGAGTCCTGTCCGAGTGAATGCCGAATCGGACTCGGTAGGTGACGTACGTTTTGGCAAAGGGTGAAGCGATTCATCCATTGCCGACTATTCTCTGATCTCGACCCCAGGTTCGCTCATGTCATCGATTCATCCTGCCGTTGCAAGTGTGCTAAACGCACGTAACGATGCGACGCAGCAGCAAGTGCAGATGGCTGTGGTCGCCAAAGGCTTGGACGTCCAGGAACAAACCGGCGACGCGATCAACGCGATGCTCGAGCAAGCCAAGCAGGTACAAACCCAAATCGCCAACGGACGTCTCGACGTCCGTGTCTAAAGTGAACTCGTTTTCGGGCAGCTAGCTACGGGCGAGGAGCCGCCGCGGCGAGCACTTCCAAATCATCGCGGCCGACGCGGGTACAGAATGTCCCGAGTGATTCACCCTCGAGGCGATTCGTTTTGTAAGCCGAGAAGATTCCGACCAACTCATCGGCGACATCGGCGTCCTTCACCAAGTCCTTGTAGATGTAGCCCAGTCGGTCGCCGACCCAGCCACCACCGACAAACAACGTGTACTTGTCCTTGGCCTTACCGACCAATGCCAAGTCAGCGTTGTAAGGCCGGGCACAGCCGTTGGGGCACCCGGTCATTCGCAGCGTGAATCGCTCTTTGTCCAACCCAAGTTTGGCCAATGGCTGTTCGATCGAATCGATGATGCTAGGCAGCCGTCGCTCGCTCTCGGTGATCGCCAAACCGCAGGTGGGCAGCGCCACACAAGCGATGGACCAACGACGCACCATGCTGATGTCTTCGGTGAGCGGTGCGTTATGCTTTTTGATCAACGCGATCAACTTGTCTTTATCACCTTCTTCGATATCGGTGAAGATGATGCTTTGATTGGTGGTCATGCGAAGTTCGGTTTTGAACTCGTTGCATACCGCGCGGATCGTCGCTTTGAGTTGATGGTTTTCGTTGTCGTACAAGCGGCCATTTTCGATGTTCAACCCGTACGACCATTTGCCGTCACCTTGTTCTTGCCACCCCATGTGGTCATCGACTTCATGCACGTCGTCTTCGGTGCAATCTTGCAGCGGTTCGCCGAAATACTCTTCGACTTTGCTGCGGAACTTTTCGATGCCCCAATCGGCGATCAAGTATTTCATCCGGGCGACTTTTCGGTCTTCGCGATTACCAAAGTCACGTTGCACCTTCACGACCGCGACGGCCACCTCGACCGCTTGTTCCGGAGTGCAGAACGCCATCCGTTTGGCGAGTGCGGGGAAGGTCTTTTTGGCCGATGGGGTCGTTCCCATGCCGCCGCCGACCAACACGTTGTATCCGATGACCTTGTCGTCACGAATGACCGCCAAGAACCCAAGGTCCTGGGTGTAGATGTCGATGCAATTGTCATGAGGCAACGCAATGCCGATTTTGAATTTACGCGGCAAGTACGTTGGTCCGTAAAGCGGTTCGACGACTTCGCCGCTGCCGCCCCCTTCGAGTGTCGACTCACCCGTTTCAGGATCGGTCACCCACAATTCGTGATAAGCCGGGGTTTGTGGTGCAAGGGCCACCACCAGTGAATCGGTCAGCGTATGCAGGTCGCGATATACCGCGTTGTCACGTTTAGCGGGACAGCAAACGACGTTACGGTTGACGTCGCCACATGCCGCCAACGTCGACAGTTGGATTTCGTTGATGCGGTGAATCGCCTTGCGAAGGTTGCCTTTGACAATCCCGTGCAGCTGAAGCGTTTGCCGCGTGGTGATCTTGAGCGTCGAATTGCCGAGTTCGTCACATAGGTCCAATTGAGCGAGCATTTGGTCCGACGTGATGCGGCCACCCGGAATGCGGCAGCGAACCATCATCGAATACTCTTTGCCGCCGCCGGTCTTTTTGGCGGCCAAGCGAGCATCGCGGTCGTCTTGCTGGTAGGTGCCGTGGAACTTCAGCAGCTGTTGATTGTCTTTATTGAACTGGTCCGTGTCCTCGGTCAACTCGACGTCGATCGTGCCTTTCAGGAATTGGCTTTCCTCTTTGATTGCTTCGTTTGCGCTTAATTTGGGAGCGTCGGTAGACATCGAGACTCAAATCCTGTGAGATTTCATTTGCGTTAAATAGTTGACACAATTCGTCGGCACGTCGGCCTCGTCGTTGTGTCTAGTGGGGTTCCGCAAACCTGTGCGGTTTACGAATACTATAACGACGAGATCGAAATGCCACTATGGCGATCCAACCGACACTTTGTCCCAGGCGAAAAACTCAATGGCTGAAATACTCGATGGCAAGCGAATTGCCGCTGAAATCCGTTCCGAAGTGGCCCAGGATGTCGAGAAACTCAAGCAAGATCTTGGTCGCGATGTCGTCCCCTGTCTGGCTGCCGTGTTGGTGGGTGAAGACCCCGCCAGCCAGGTGTATGTCCGCAATAAACAGCGGGCCTGCGAAAAAGCGGGAATCGAGGGACGGACTCACCGTTTGCCGGCCGAGACCAGCCAAAGTCAGTTGTTGGAGCTTGTCGATCAGCTAAACCATGATGACACCGTCAACGGGATTTTGGTTCAGCTTCCGCTTCCCGCTGCCGGAAATGGCGGTGCCGGATTCGACGAACGAGCGGTGTTGGACGCGGTGGACCCATTGAAGGATGTTGACGCTTTTTCGCCGGTCAATGTGGGGCTTTTGATGCAGGGCCGGCCTCGATTTTTGCCCTGTACCCCGCACGGAATCGTGCAATTGCTGCATCGCAGTAACATTTCTGTCGCGGGAAAACATGTCGTGGTGGTCGGACGCAGCGACATTGTCGGCAAGCCGATGGCGATGATGTTGGCCCAACGCGATGGAAGCTGCGGCCGCGAAGTCGCCAATGCCACCGTCACGATCGCACACAGCCGGACTGCGAATCTAGCCGAAGTTTGCCAGTCGGCCGACTGTTTGATCGCCGCGGTGGGCGTACCGGAAATGATCAAAGGCAACATGGTCAAACCCGGTGCCGTGGTGATTGATGTCGGAATCAACCGCGTCGGCGACAAATTGGTTGGTGACGTCGCCTACGCCGAAGCTGCCGAAGTTGCCTCGGCGATCACACCGGTTCCTGGAGGCGTCGGCCCGCTGACGATTGCCATGCTGCTGCACAACACCGTGCTGGCAACGCGTCTGCAAAAGAGCTAAGCCTTCGTTACTCGATCGCGGAAAATCGGTTTTCAAGAATGCGGCTGCGGCAAATTGTCCCTTTTGCTGTCAGCTCGTCCCTGATCGCACTCAGCGACGGCGAAAAGTAAAGCAGTTGATCCGGGACCTGCCACGAAGCCTCCTCGGCCAGCAATTGGCGAACACTGTCATCGATTTCGCAGCGGTCCGCGTCTTGGTGAAGATCAAGCCACAACTGCAGCGAATGGTCACGGTAAACCAGCATCGAATGCCGGACCCCCACCACACGGTTGACACGCTGCTCGACCGAGGCCGGAAAAATCTTGTGACCGTTGGGAAGCACGATTACGTCATCGCTGCGTCCTAAGACTCGAAATTGCTGCGACTGCGGATCGACTTCGACAACATCGCCTGTGTCGAACCAGCCATTCCGGTCAATCCGCTGAGCGGTCGCTTCGGGATCATTCCAATATCCCAGCATCACGTGATCGCCGCGGACAAACAACCGTCCGTCGCGGATGTCGATCTCCCAGCCTTCGACCGGACGACCGACCAATCCAGCAATGGGTTCCGCAGGCGTTGCGCTGCAAATCACGGGACCGGTCTCGGTGCACCCGTAACCTTGGATCACGGTGACGCCTCGCTCAGCCCAACGATCAAACGTTTCGCGTGTTAGCCCCGCACCGCCACAACCAAGAATCTTCAGAGCCGACAACCCAAATGAGTTTGGCTCTTCATCAAGCAGCCGATTGGCCAAGCTCGGGACGACGTTGGCGAGCGTCGGTTGGACATGCGTCGCCATCTGTTTCCAACCCGCATAGCCATAGGTCAGCACAAGGGTACAGCCACTTAATAACCAAGTGCCGAAGTCGCACGTCCGCGCGTAGGCATGCGCCAGCGGCAGACTGGTGAGCCGCACGTCCGCAGGCGATTGCGGAACCGCCTTGAGTTTGGCGTAGGCGTTTTTGACGAGCGTTTCGTGAGAGAGCGTGACGCCTTTCGCCGTCCCGCTGGTGCCGCTAGTCCAAAGGATCAACGCAGCTGATTTGGGATCTATTGCTTCTCGGTCTGCGAAAAAAGCGTTGTCTGCAACGTTAACATAGCGAACGGCGACAAAGGCTTCTTCGTCAATCCAGTGGCCGCCGACGCGGTCCCAACATGCTTGGTGATGAGCCGGGTTTGTCCGACGGCTGATCGGAACATGGATCGCGCCGATGCGGGCCGCGGCGAGCGTTAACAGCACGTCGTCAACCGTATTGCCACTGAGGTAGCCGATGCGTCTTGGCAGCGATGGCGACGACGCGAAGAGGTCATCAAGATAGGCCGCCGTCGTTTGGACCAGCGACGCAAGTTCCCGCCAAGATCGTGAGCAAACTTGATCGTTTTCCCAGGTAATCAAGGCAACCGAATCGGCTCGCGATTGCACCTGTTCGTCAAACGCATCGAGCAGATTGGTGTGCATAAGAAGTGGGAAATATAATCCCGTTTATTAATTTCTTTCCGTAGCGAAAGTCGCAGAGACTTTCGGTCGCCATCCCTCGTGGGCGATACTCTCTGCGGCTTGTTGATTTAGTCGTACGATGGACTTCCTAGTCCGTCGAATACGCCATTGACGGACTAGAAAGTCCATCATGCACCCCTTGCCGAAGGAAACTTCATTGAATCAACAAGCCGTCTGCGAGTTTCGCTACGCACAAAACCGACTCATGCCAAACCTTCCCCAATCGAGGTTGGGGAAGGTCTTTGGATGATGCAATGACAGGCTGGAAGCCTATCCCACGACTTAGGCAGTGGCGGCCATCGATTTGCGAAGCTTCTCGGCGTTGCCGGCTTGGCCGAACGAAACCATACGTGCGACACAAACTTCCTTCATCGCGGTGCGAGCTGGCTTCAAGTAAGCACGTGGGTCAAACGCAGACTTGTCTTCAGCGAAGACTTTGCGGATCGCACCGGTGATCGCCATACGGCAATCGGTGTCGACGTTGATCTTGCGAACACCGCTCTTGATGCCGCGTTGGATTTCTTCGACAGGCACGCCGTAGGTTTGCTTCATTTCACCACCGTACTTGTTGATGATGTCTTGAAGCTCTTGTGGTACCGAGCTGCTGCCGTGCATGACCAAGTGAGTGTTAGGGCATTTCGCGTGAATCTCTTCGATTCGGCTCATCGCCAAAACTTCACCGGTGGGCTTCTTGGTGAACTTGTACGCACCGTGGCTGGTGCCAATCGCAACGGCCAATGCGTCAACGCCGGTTTCGGCAACGAAGCGTGCTGCTTCATCCGGATCGGTCAACAATTGGTCGTGAGTCAAAACGCCTTCGGCACCGTGGCCGTCTTCTTGCTCGCCGCCACCCGATTCGAGCGAACCGAGGCAACCGAGTTCGCCTTCGACGCTGACGCCGCGAGCGTGAGCGGCTTTGACAACTTCGGCGGTAACGCGAACGTTGTAGTCGTAATCGGCCGGGGTTTTGCCGTCGGCTTCGAGCGAACCATCCATCATCACGCTGGTGAAACCGTTTTCGATGGCCGACAAGCAGGTTTCAGGGCTGTTGCCGTGATCTTGGTGCATCACGATCGGGATGTGGGGGTACAACTCGGTCGCTGCGATCATCAAGTGACGCAGGTAGTTGTCTTGCGTATAAGCACGCGCACCACGCGATGCTTGGATGATCACGGGCGAATCGGTTTCTTCGGCCGCCTCCATGATCGCTTGAATCTGTTCCATGTTGTTGACGTTGAACGCGGCAACGCCGTAATCATTTTCTGCTGCGTGGTCGAGTACAACGCGAAGTGGAACCAAAGCCATGACTAGCTACCTGAGTGCTTGAGGAAAAGTTTGTAAGTTCAAGAATTGTACGAATTATCCCCGAGTGACGCGGTCTCGCAAGGGCTTTATGTCGCGGTTTCCAGCGCCGGCGGAAGTTGGTCGGCAGCAAGCCGATTGGGTGATTCGATGTGCGAAACAGCCGATTTTCCTCAACGGCTTTCTCGTTGCCCCTGTCTTGCCTTTAGTCCCGCTTGAAGCGTCGCTACGATCTCATCGACATCGTACACACAGCCGCCCCACGTCCCCCCGCCGACTTGCTGAAGCGCCGCCCACAATCTTGTATCGGCGGGCATTTCTGCTTCGACCGATAAATCCGGGTGCGGTTCACGTGCGGCAAACCGCTGCTCGACCGTCGTTTCGGCCGCCCCCGGTTCGAGCACCAAATCGACTCGGCCCGTCAACGAAACCCGGTCGACTTCGATTTCGATGATGTCGCCATCGCGGACTTTGGCAATCGGGCCGCCCGCCAATGCTTCGGGACCGATGTGCCCAATGCAGGCCCCGGTGCTGACCCCCGAGAATCGGGCATCGGTAATCAAGGCCACCTCTTTGCCGAACGACAAGTATTTTAGTGCCGAGGTGATTTGGTACGTTTCTTCCATACCGCATCCCAGCGGACCGCGGCCGATCAACACGATCACGTCACCCGCTTTGATCGCCGGTTCGGTTTGTCCCTTGATTGCGGCGATCGCCGCCCGCTCGGTGGTGAAAACTCGGGCCGGACCTCGTTTGCGATAGACGTTGTCTTCGTCAATCACACTTGGATCGATCGACGTGGCTTTGATCACCGATCCTTCGGGACAAAGATTGCCGCTGGGAAAGCAAACGGTGCTGGTCATCCCGCGTCGCGTCGCTTCGGTTGGCGGGATGATCACTTCATCGGGATCGACACCGTCTGCTTCGACAAGTCGTTCACGACAAACTTGCCGTCGATCGCTGGTCTGCCACACGTCGAGCAGTTCGTTCCATGTCTTGCCGGTGACCGTGATTGCGTCGGCGCGAAGCAGTCCTTGTTCTCGCAGGTGCCATGCGACCTCGGGGACCCCGCCTGCTAAAAATAATCGCACCGTCGGATGTCCAACGGGACCATTGGGCAGACAGTCGACAAAGCGAGGCACCATCTGGTTGATCTTGCGAAACGCCGCCGCATCGGGGCGTTGAAGACCCGCCGCCGCTGCGATCGCGGGGATGTGCAGTAACAAATTTGTGCTGCCACCAACCGCGGCGTGGATCAGCATCGCATTGAAGATCGCATCGTCGGTCAACACGTCGCGAAGTGATTGGCCTCGCAGCACCATTTGTCGCGATGCGTCGGCCGAATCGCGAGCCAGCTTGGTCCAAATCGGTTGCCCGCTCGGTGCCAGCGCCGCGTGTGGCACGGTCATCCCAAGAGCTTCGGCCACGACTTGGCTAGTCGCCGCCGTTCCCAAGAATTGACAACCACCCCCCGGGGTTCCGCACGCTCGGCAGCCTTCGAGCGATGCTTCTTCGAGCGACATTTCACCGCGTGAATAGCGGGCGCCGATCGTTTGCACTTTGCCTGCGTCCTCACCCACGGTGGGCGGAAGCGTCACCCCGCCCGGCACCAATACGTTGGCAAGTTGGCTGGATCCGGCCAGCGCCATCATCATCGCAGGCAATCCCTTGTCACAGGTTGCAATGCCGATCACGCCTTTACGCTGCGGTAGCGATCGGATCAATCGCCGCATCACCATCGCGGCGTCATTGCGGTAGGGCAGCGAGTCAAACATGCCCTGAGTTCCCTGCGTCCGACCATCGCACGGATCGCTGACGAACGCGGCAAACGGAACACCGTCATGTTGGCACACCTGTTCTGCCGCCGCTTGGACCAACAACCCGACTTCCCAGTGCCCCGTGTGGTAACCGAGCGCAATCGGGGTGCCATCAGGATTCCGCATCCCGCCTTGCGTGCTGAGGATCAGGTACTGGTCGCCCAATACCCGTCGCGGGTCAAAACCCATGCCAACACTTTGGGTCAATCCGAACAGATCGCCGCTGCTCCAATTCCGCAGGATCTCGTCGCTGAGCGGCAGCTTTCCGCTCGGACCCGCTGCCTTGGTTTGGACGGCAGCAACATTTTCGAGAGCACCAAAGTAGTCAGGTTCGCTCATGGGGAACACCAAAAAAAAACGGTAGGACGAATGGGGATCGTCCTACCGTAGCTGGAAATGATCTGCGACGCCATCGACGAGCTGAATGGCACGCCGCAAGGCGAATGCGATTCACTCGGCTCGATGCCCATTCCACCCGTTAACGGCGATCGTTCAACAGGATGAATAGGTAATAGGCCAGCGTCATGATCGATTGCAGCGTTGCTGCGACATAGGTTAGTGCTGCCGCGTTAAGGACTTTGGCAACGTAATGTTCTTCGTTGCCCGCGATGATCCCTTGCGCGACCAGTTGTTCGCGAGCTCGTGAGCTGGCGTTGAATTCGACAGGCAAGTTCACCACTTGGAAAAAAACGACCGCGGCGAACAAAATCACGCCAATCCAAGCCAACGCTGGGATCCCGAACCAGATACCTCCCAACAGCATCCAAATCCCCGCGCCAGAGCCAAAATTCGCAGCCGGAACGGCAGTATTGCGGATCATCAGCGGCGCGTAATTCTGTGCGTCTTGGAACGCGTGCCCCGCTTCGTGACATGCCACACCGACGGCGGCCATGCTGTGACCGTTGTACACGTCGTTGCTCAATCGCAGCACCTTTGCCCGAGGGTCGTAGTGATCGCTCAACATGCCGCTGACTTGTTCAATTCCCACGGAATGAAGTCCGGCACTATCCAGCATGCGGCGAGCCGCTTGCGCCCCCGACATTCGGGTCGAAATCTTACTCATTTGCGCAAAAGCCGATTTCACCTTCCACTGGGCATACAGCCCCAAAAGGAAGGGGGGCAACACAAACAAAAAGTAAAGCATCATTGGCTTTCTATCACCTCATTCGGGAAAACACACACCTTGACGCCAAAACGACAGCGCAAAGCGATATCGTGTCCAATACGCAACTTGTGGACCATTCGTAACATCCAGAGAAATTCTTGGTAACCAAACCGCGAATTCTGGCATTTTCGGGTCCAAAAAAACGGGTCGGAGCGTGCTCGTCAGAACGTGGGTCCAGCCATTACAATCCCAGGCACGATGGCCACCGGGGGGAAGGGAGCGACGGCATTTCGGACTGCGATTTAGCTGGGAATCTGCGTTGACAGCCACTTGGT
This sequence comes from Novipirellula caenicola, assembly GCF_039545035.1. Classification (NCBI taxonomy): domain Bacteria; kingdom Pseudomonadati; phylum Planctomycetota; class Planctomycetia; order Pirellulales; family Pirellulaceae; genus Novipirellula; species Novipirellula caenicola. Next base: position 11,705 of record NZ_BAABRO010000028.1, on the reverse strand, counting down.
TCGACGGCCAGCTTGTTTGTTTTATGTCCGCCAATGGTCAAGGCCCGCCTAATCGAGGAGCCGTTTTGATTGGAGGCCCGCATTGATTCGAAGCCCGTTTGATGATGAGCTCGACTAGTCAACCGGGAAATTGATCTACGCTGGTTGCGGTCTTAATGGTTCGTGGCTGGTCGATTGCACTGCATTGAAAGTTTTCGTGAACGTTTTAAGTCAAATTTCCACCGCCGCATCCGACCTGCTGTCGTCGCTACGCCCGAGCGTTTGTGGCTTTCGACCAAGCGGGATGCTAGCCTCGGCCGATGGCGTGCTAGCAAACGCGCAGTGGCTTTCCAATCGCACCTATATTCTGCTGGCAGTGATCATCACGGCACTTGGCATCGCCACGGTGGTTGGCGAAGTGCTCTCGCGTCGTGAACCGATGGGGATTGAATCGGCGCTGATCGCGAGGTTCAAGCACAAAGTCCGCGTGTGGTGGATGATGCTGGCGATCTTTGTGTTCGGCTTTGTGCTGCACCGCGTCGGGGTCGTCGTGCTGTTTGGTTTCGTTTCCTTTTGGGCGCTGCGTGAATTCATCACGATGACGCCCACGCGGCGAGGCGATCACCGCACGCTGTTTTGGGTGTTCTTTATTTTCACCCCGCTGCAGTACATCTTGATTGGACTGGGCAGCAGTCCGCCCAGCTGGATCACGACGGACCCCAACCGTGATTTTTATGATTTCTACAGCATCATGATTCCAGTTTATGCGAGTCTGTTTATCCCGGCCCGGGCGGCGATCGCCGGCGATTACAAACGGTTTCTCGAACGCAGCGCCAAGATTCAATCGGGGTTGTTGATCTGCGTCTACTCGCTCAGTTACGCGCCGGCGCTACTGGACCTTGATTTGGTGCAAACCGGCAAAATTCCTTGGAACGGCAGCAACGTCAGCCTGCTCGTTTTCTTTGTCTTGATCGCACAGCTCGCCTCGGTGTTCGAACGCGCCTGGGGGAAACTTGCCGGTCGCAAAGTGATCGCCGAGAAAATCAACGCATCGCGAACCTGGGAAGGTTTCTTGGGCTCGATGGTGACCACGGGACTGGTCGCTGCGGCGCTTTCCTGGGCCACTCCGTTTCATCCGTGGGAAGCTTGGATCCTGGGGGCCGTCGTGACCGTGATGGCATGTGCCGGAACGATGACGATGAGTGCAATCAAACGCGACCGAGGCGTCACCGACACGGGAACGCTTGTCCAAGGACACGCAGGACTGCTGGATCAAATCGACACGATCTGTTTCGCCGCCCCCGTCTTCTATCACCTCACTCGTTTCTTTTGGTCGGTATGACGCTCACGCTCTTTGATACTCACGCTCATCTCAATACCGATGCCTTTGACGGAATCGTTGACGACGTGATCACACGTGCCAAGGATGCGGGGGTGGTCGGAATCAACGTGGTTGGGATTGATGTGAAAACCAGTCGCCGCGCGTGCGAGCTTGCCGCAGCGTATCCGGATTACTTGTTTGCCACGATCGGGATCCAACCGAACTCGGCCGCCGAAGCGGGCGAAGAAGATTTTGCCCAGATCAAAGCGATGGTTTCCCAAGTTGGCGTCAAAGCGATCGGCGAAACGGGATTGGATTGTTATTGGGACGACACGCCACTGCCGTTGCAACACGACTACTTTGATCGTCACATGCAGTTGTGTCGCGACACGGGATTGCCGATGGTGATCCATATGCGTGAAAGTGGCGATTTGATTGTCGAGCAATTGCAGCGGCAATCGTCGGTGCCCGCAGGCATCATGCACTCGTTCACCGGCAATATCGCGCTGGGCAAACAGTGTTTAGAGATGGGGCTGCACCTCAGTTTCGCCGGAATGGTGACGTTCAAAAAGAGTGATGATTTGCGTGCCGTTGCGGCAATCGTTCCCGACGACAAATTGCTCGTTGAAACCGACGCCCCCTACCTCAGCCCCGAACCACTGCGAGGCAAACGGCCCAACGAACCGGCGCGCGTGGCTCACACGCTTCGCTGTCTCGCCGATGTCCGAGGCGTATCGCCCGAGCGATTAGCGGCGATCACCACTGAAAACGCCTGCCGTTTGTTTGGATTGCCGGTTTAGTCCGGAGCGGTATCCGATAGTCGCTCGGCTTTCCAAGCCGTTGGCGTGCTTCACCTCCCCGAAACTTGTTTTGGGGAGGTCAGAGCGAGTGAAGCAAGCTCTGGGTGGGGCCTCGTTGTGTTAGAGATTGCAACGTTCAAGTTCATTGCGTAGGTCGAATCAAGTTGCTGCAAACGCTGATCCGGTATCCGATAGTCGCTCGGCTTTCCAAGCCGTTGGCGTGCTTGACCTCCCCAAAACTTGTTTTGGGGAGGTCAGAGCGAGCGAAGCAAGCTCTGGGTGGGGCCACGTTGTGTTAGAGATTGCAACGTTCAAGTTCATTGCGTAGGTCGAATCAAGTTGCTGCAAGCGCCGATCCGGCATCCGATAGTCGCTCGGCTTTCCAAGCCGTTGGCGCGCTTCACCTCCCCGAAACTTGTTTTGGGGAGGTCAGAGCGAGCGAAGCAAGCTCTGGGTGGGGCTACGTTGTGTTAGAGATTGCAACGTTCAAGTTCATTGCGTAGGTCGAATCAAGTTGCTGCAAGCTTCGATCCGGTATCCGATTGTCGCTCGGCTTTCCAAGCCGTTGGCGTGCTTCACCTCCCCGAAACTTGTTTTGGGGAGGTCAGAGCGAGCGAAGCAAGCTCTGGGTGGGGCCACGTTGTGTTAGAGATTGCAACGTACGAGTTCATTGCGTAGGTCGAATCAAGTTGCTGCAAACGCCGCCGATCCGGCAACCGATAGTCGCTCGGCTTTCCAAGCCGTTGGCGTGCTTCACCTCCCCGAAACTTGTTTTGGGGAGGTCAGAGCGAGCGAAGCAAGCTCTGGGTGGGGCCACGTTGTGTTAGAGATTGCAACGTTCAAGTTCATTGCAACCAGCTCACTCCAGTTGGCACTCCCCAGGGGGGCTGGGAAGCCGGAGCTTCGCTCCGACCTACGGACCATTACGGCGCCGGATACTTCACTGCGTTGCGGACCATTTTGGCTCGCAGCGTCTCGCTCAAATCGATTTCCATCGCGTTGGCGATCGCGATCACGTAAGCCAAGCAATCGGCGAGTTCTTCGCCTGCCTCGTGTTTGCGTTTTTCATCCAGCTTGACCTTGGCTCCCTCTTCGAGCGTCAGCCACTGGAAATGCTCCATCAATTCGGCCGCTTCGATTGCCAGCGACATCGACAAGTTTTTTGGATTGTGGAATGGATGCCAATCTCGCTCGGCAACAAATTTCTCGACCAGGATTCGCAGTTCGTTGACGGTGGTTGTTTCATCGCTCATGGTTCACACTCTACAATTCATTCCATGGATGATCGCCCCACCGCACCGCTGTCCGATCTCGAAACGCCACCACGCTCTGGCGGGAATGCTCGTCGTCAATGGAGTCTGCGCGAGTTTTGGGGGTTGGTCACGATCGTGATGTTGGTGGTCGCGTTTGTCGTCACGCTACAGCGGTTACGACGAGCCGAAATGGAACTAGATCGACTTCGCCGCGAGCATGGCTATTTGGAACCCACCACCGAGAGCGAAATTGCTGCCTCACGTGCGCCGTCGGACCAACCGCTGACCTATCGAGCCCGCGTGCGGGTTCCCGACCAGCCGCGTTATCGCGTGTGTTATAGCACATTGTGGCCCAAAGATTCGTCGGCTCCTGATTGGTTTGCGGCGGTGGATTTACCGCCGGGTGAGTCCGTTGTGACAGTGAAAATTGGCTCTGACCCGCGTGATTTGCAGTGGAAGATCACCGCGACAGTCCAAAGCGACCGTGGGACCAAGCGTTTGGCGACCGTTTTGCCAGCCGAGCATGTGACCATCTTTCGTGGCACGCATGACGCGTTGCGGTCGGGAATCGGTAAACAGACGGTGCGAGCCGAGAAAACCGGTTCGATCCGCTTGATCGACGACCGCTGGCTCGTCGGCAACGCTGGCGTGATGCTTTACGGTGATAAACCGCCGGCGGAAAACCAAATCGGGGTGTTTGCCGAGCTGCAGCCCGATCAAGGCCCTCTCTAACGAATCCCCGTTTTGCTGTATCTTCTAACGCTGGTTTCTCACATCACCCCCCTTCTTTGTTTTTGTAGTTCCATCGATGGCGAAAGATTTCCTAAAAGGTGCCGCGGACGAATATGACGTGGTCGTGATTGGCAGCGGGCTTGCCGGAATGACCTCGGCCAATATCCTCGGCCGTGCCGGCCATCGCGTCCTGTTGTTGGAACAACACTACAAACTTGGTGGGCTCGCGACATGGTTCCTACGTCCCGGCGGCCATATCTTTGACGTGTCGCTGCACGGGTTTCCTCACGGGATGATCAAATCGTGTCGTCGCTATTGGAACCGAGACATCGCCGATCGCATTGTCCAATTGAAAAACATTCGCTTTGACAATCCTCAGTTCTCGCTCACGACCACGTTCAATCGCGAAGACTTTACGCGGCTATTGACCACCGATTTCGGCATCGCCCCGGACACGGTCAACGAGTTCTTTGATACCGCGCGAAGCATGAACTTTTACGATGACCAAGAACTCACCACGCGTCAATTGTTTGACCGTTTCTTTCCCGGTCGCGATGACGTGGTGCGGTTGTTGATGGAGCCGATCACGTATGCCAACGGATCCACGCTCGAAGACCCCGCGATCACGTATGGAATTGTGTTCAGCAATTTTATGAGCAAGGGCGTGTTCATCTACGAAGGGGGCACCGAAGACCTTGTCGCTCGGATGAAGAAAGAACTCGAATCGAACAACGTCGACATTCGCATCCGCTGTGGTGTCGACAAAATCAATGTCAAAGATGGACGCGTCAATTCCGTCGAAGTCAACGGGCGTACGATTCGCTGTCGCGCCGTCGTCAGCAACGCAAACCTTAAAACGACCGTGCTGAACATGCTCGGCAGCGAAGTGCTGGATAAAGACTATGTCGAGCGAGCTGAAGAGGTGCGGCTGAATAACAGCAGCACACAAGTCTATATGGCACTGAAAGAAGGTGAAGAAATTGATGAGTCCGGCGGCGATTTGTTCTTTACCAGTACGGCAAAAGAGTTCCGTACCGACTTGTTGCTAAGCCGTGATATCACCAGCCGCACGTTCAGCTTCTATTACCCGCGCACTCGTCCCGAGAAAAAGAAAGAACGTTACGCGATCGTCAGCAGCACCAACGCCAATTGGTCCGATTGGGCCAACATGAGTGACGAAGAATACGCGGCCAGCAAGCAAGACCTCGTCGAATCGACGATCGATGCTTTGGAAAAATACATCCCAGGGATCCGCAACAAAATCGATCGCGCCGAAGCGGCCACGCCGCGGACATTCAATCACTACACGCGACACGAGCTGGGGGCCAGCTTTGGAACGAAGTTCGAAGGGCTTGGCGTCAGCCGCGAACTACCACAGCAAGTCGGCGGCATGTTCCACGCCGGCAGCGTCGGGATCATCATGAGCGGTTGGCTCGGCGCAATCAACTACGGTGTGATTGTCAGTAACGAAGTCGATCAGTTGCTGGTTAGCACTGCCAACGCAACTTAATTTTTTGTCAGCCGTCTGCGGGGTTGGCGTTCGGTAGCAACGCTCGCCAGAGCGTGGAGGCTTGCTGTCCGCTGCGATTCACCACCTCCGCATTTCGTAGCTATGCTCGCCAGAGCGTGGATGGTTGTCGTGCGTTGCGAGTCGTCACCTCCGCATTTCGTGGCTACGCTCGCCAGAGCGTGGGGGCCTGTCGTGCGTTGCAAGTCGTCACCTGGGAAGCAGGTAGGCAGGTGTCGTGCGGTGCATTCGCCGTTTTGGCCAACGCTAGGAAGAATTTCTGAGTCGTGTTCCGTCGGGTCATTGCAACCCGAACGCGTCAGTCTTGATGTTGCGCCACTGTCGTTTCCCCCAGCAAATCCCAACCCGCCGCGTCAGCGAGGGACCGGTGCTGGTTCGAGATTCCCTCGCTGACGCATTCGGGTTATGAAAAATGCTTCGCAGCGTAGACCGACGCGGCGAATGGGATTTCACCCGATGATTCCTGCCTACCAGCTTATCGAAGGTAGCGACTCGAAGCCGTCTCGATGCTGCGTGGGGGTGACATTACTGGTATCTTTGGGGTTCCCCTTTTTTGAATGGATCACCATGAGAATACCCGCTTGTTTTGCCATTACGTTGACCCTGTTGGCGGCCGGGCAATTGAAGGCTGAGACACCTCCAAACATCGTCTTTGTGTTGTGTGATGATCATCGATTCGATTGTCTCGGCGCGGCGGGACATCCGTTCATTGAAACCCCGCACATCGATTCGATCGCTCGCGACGGAGCGATGCTGACTCGGGCTTACGTGACGACATCGCTCTGTTCCCCCAGCCGTGCATCGATTCTGACCGGCCAATACGCTCACAATCATCGTGTGGTCGACAACTACCATCCGGTTGACCCCACGCTGACGTTTTTTCCTGAACACTTGCAAAAAGCCGGTTTCCAAACCGCGTTCATTGGCAAGTGGCACATGGGGGGCGAAATCGATGATCCCCAGCGTGGTTTTGATCACTGGGTGGCCTTCAAAGGCCAAGGCACCTATTGGCCCGATGGCCACGGCACCACACGCGAAGTACCCCAGACGACTTACGATGGGCTAAACGTCAATGGGAAACGGGTGCCACAAAACGGTTACATCACCGACGAGTTGACGGACTATGCAATCGACTGGTTGCAAAAGCGAGACGCTGAGAAGCCGTTCTTTTTGTACGTCAGCCACAAGGCGGTGCACTCGGATTTCGTTCCCGCTGATCGACACCGAGGCCGTTATGCCGATCAACCGCTTCCGATTGAAACACCGACCGTTGAGCAAATGGACGCGGGCAAGTTGCCGATGTGGGTTCGCAATCAGCGAAACAGCCGACATGGAGCCGAGTTCGGATACAACTTGGCCGATTTTTCGCCCGAGGTTTATTATCGGCGGTATTGTGAATCGATCCTGGCGGTCGACGATAGCGTCGGTCGGTTGCTAAGGTTTCTGGAACAGAACGATTTGCGAGACAACACCGTGTTCGTCTTTATGGGCGATAACGGGTTCCAGTTTGGTGATCATGGGCTGATTGACAAACGAACGGCATACGAAGCCAGTGCACGCGTTCCGCTGCTGATCATGGCACCAGGACGCATTCCCGCAGGGCAATCGTTTGATGCGCTGGTCGGAAACATCGACGTCGCTCCGACCCTATTGGAAGCCGCTTCCGCACCCGCCCTGCCCAAACAAGACGGCAAAAGTTTCTGGACGGCGCTGACGCAAAACGATGCGAGCCGTTTTGATCGCAAGACGCTGCTGTACGAGTATTACTGGGAACGCAACTATCCCCAAACACCGACGCTGCATGCGATCATCGGAGGGCGTTACAAATACATTCGCTGTCACGGATTATGGGATCGCGATGAACTGTACGACTTGCAATCGGATCCCGCCGAGATGCACAATCTGATTGATTCGCCTGAGCACGCCGATCGAATCGAACAGCTCAACGCCCAACTGTGGGACCTGTTGCACGCCAGCGGCGGTGACGAAATGCCGCTATTGGAAGATCGCGGAGTCCGATTCCCGTGGCGAAATCCCAACAAGTCAAAACAAGCTCCGTTCCCCGCCGAATTCTTTCGTACCAGCGAACACGGAAATTGATTTCTTGTTCATCCTTCCAAAAACAGTAAGTTGCCCGTCTTGCCGCGAAGGTGTGTGGCCAAGAAGGTGCATGGCACCTTTCTTACGCGGGATAGATGACTTGCGGGGGATCGCTTGAGTTTTTGATCACCGCTTCGGTCGTCATCGCATGCGGGCGGGTTTTGCCGTCGGGGAATAGGTGGTGTACCGTTCCACCTGATGCGACCGTGTAGTCGCTAACGAGGCGGCGGTGGCACCTCCAAAAGACGCTTTCCGAGCACATGATCGCAGTTCGTTTGGCAGCAGCAATCTGCTTGAGCTCCGTAAAGGCGTGTCGAAATGCCTCGGTCATCATGTAGTCGGCGTAATTTCGAAAACTTTGGTTTCGAAGTCCGTCGTTGGGCGATGACGATGTCGCGTCTTGCCGAGGGCGGCGACCTCCGAGGCCTTCCAGCCAACGATAGTTGATTCCGTGCGACCGAAGCGATTCGGAAAGAGAATCCTGGCCAAAGTGCGGGAATTTTCGAGAGCCAGGGAATCGACGAATGTCGCACACCATCTCGATATCGTGTTGCTTTAGCAGTTCAACAAAATCGTCGAGCTGCAAGTTGGAGTGACCAATCGTCCATATTTCCATCGAGTTGGCTTTCACCATCTAGGTCCCATCACGTGTCGAGCAGAGCGGTGTCCGCTAGGCCGAGGCACCGCTATCCTGTTTGACAAATCGCATCACCGCGTCGACGATTGCATCGGCCGAGATGCCTTGCAGCTCGAGCTGTTTGTCGGGCGATCCGCTGAGCGGCTGCTTGCGGACGGCCAGACAATTCACGGCGGTCGCATGGTCTGACAGACTCGTCAGCACCGCTTCGCCGATGCCTCCGTCGGGCACATGGTCCTCGATCGTAAAAATCACTTTGGTTTGGTCTGCTGCTTGGCGTACCGTGGCGTGGTCCAGCGGCTTGATCGAATACAAATCGATCACGCGTGTGACAATCCCGTGTTCCTTCAGTTGCTCGTGCGCACGCAGCGCCTCGTGTAGTGTGATGCCGGCGGCGATCAGCGTTACTTGATCCTCGTCGGATTGACGCAGTACTTTGCTGCCGCCGATCAGGAATTTCTCGTCGATGTCATAGATCACCGGTGTGTCACCTCGCGTCGTTCTTAAATAGGCGATGCCTCGGTGCTCGGCCATCGCTTCGACCAAGGCTTCGGTCGATACCGCATCGCTTGGATACAGCACCACCCCGTCGCGAATTGTGCGGAACATCGCGATGTCTTCCAGCCCCATTTGCGATGGTCCGTCTTGGCCAATCGAAACGCCACAGTGCGAGCCCACGAATTTGACGTTGGCTTGGCTGTAAGGCAACATGCGAATTTGATCAAACGCTCGGGTCAAGAACGCGGCAAAACTGGAAACAAACGGCAATTTGCCTCGCAGTGCCAATCCGGTTGCCGCTCCCACCATGTTCTGTTCGGCAATGAACATTTCAAAGAAACGGTCGGGGTAGTCGTCACGAAATTGTTCCGAACGCGTCGAATTGCAGACTTCGCCATCCAGTGCGGTCATGTGTGGGTACTTCATCGCCAAACGACACAACGCGTTACCATAGGCATCACGTGTTGCCACTTCCTCACCGATTTTATATTCCGGTGGCTCCGCTTCGTCGGACTCGAGTGACTTTAGTTGCACGTCATCGGGTTTGGCGATTTTTCCAAACACCGGTTCGTCAAGTTCGCCAATGTCGGACAATGCTTCGTCCAAGCGGTCTTGGTCGACCGGCTTGCCGTGAAAACCATCTTGATTCTCGAGGAACGAGACGCCTTTGCCTTTGATGGTTCGGGCAATGATCATCACGGGTTGGTCGGTCGATTGGCACGCATCGGCATAGGCATTGCGAACCTGTGAATGATCATGGCCATCGCTAACGAGGATGCATTTCCATCCAAACGCTTCGATTCGTTGTTGGTAGGCTTCTAAATCGTAACCGTACATCGTTTCGCCGCGTTGACCGAGGCGATTGACGTCGAGAATGCTAATCAAGTTGTTTAGTTTGTAATGGGCCGCCAATTGGATCGCTTCCCACTGGGACCCTTCGGCCATTTCGCTATCGCCGAGCAATACAAATGTGCGGTAGGGCAAATGGTCCAAGTACTTACCGGCAAGCGTCATTCCCAAGCCGATCGACAATCCTTGACCGAGCGAACCGGTGGCGGCTTCGGTAAATCGAAAACGAGCCGTCGGATGGCCTTCTAGTTTGCTACCAAACGTGCGGTAACTCATCAGTTCTTCTTCGCTTACCTGACCCGCTGCCGCCCAGAGTGCGTAGAACAGCGGAGAGGCGTGTCCTTTGGAGAAAATCAGCCGATCGTTGGCGGGATGCTCTGGATGTTCAACGTCGTAGCGGAAGGTGCCAGCAAAGACGAGGTCCGTCATCAATTCCACCGCGGACAGCGACGAAGTCGGGTGCCCTGAATCGGCTGCCGAAGTGGATTGCACGATCCAGCGGCGAATTTGTGTTGCCAGTTGTTGCAGTTGCTTCGTTTCGATGTGCGAACTGGGTTGTGAGGAAACCGTTTGTGAGGAAACAGCCATGGAATTGCTCCTGGTTGGTTTGTCGTCAACGTGGTCGCCCTGCCATCAGCCGGCGGTGTGTGTCGGGGGCTCGCTGCGGCGGAATTGTGCGGCGATAAGAGGGTTTGTTTGGCAGTTGAATTTCGAGCAATTGTCGCGCCGTCGATATCTCGGATCACCGCCGTGGATAGGAATGCGAGTTGCAGCATTGATGGCAACCAACCGGCAACGCTCGCAGACGTCTACGACACCGGAAAGCAGAAAATTCCTAGGGAGCTACTGAAATGTTTATGAAAGTGAAAAGGTCGGATGACCTCGTTCGTATCGACGATCTTCAAATGCTTGCCAGCCCATTGGAGGAAAGTGTCAAGGGATGTCGTCAAGCGGGAGAGGAAGAGCAAGACGCAGAGATGTTTCGCAAAACCGAGTTGGTTTTCCCGTCGGGTGAATCGTTACCGAAGTGCTGGGTCGATGCGGATTATCAAGTCCATCACACCGCTGCCCATTCATCGCATGCCTGATCTGTACTGCATCAATGTTCACATTCAAAAGGGCCTAGCATGGATAAAGGTACTAGCATGAGTTTTGTACGTTGCTGCTCGCTTCTACTTCTGGCGTGTCTCGCGTTGACGTTTGGAGGATCGCAGGTATCCGCACAACAATTTGACACACCGGATCGCGAACGTGGTCGTGACGCTGCAGGTCAGCGTGAAGGTGGCATTCCTCGGTCGGAAGTGTCAAACGAAGCCGACAACGCCCAACAAGGCACCGAAGAAGGAATGCCGCAAACGAGCCTATCGCGTGCGAACACGAACCAATCGCGTGCGAACACGAGGGTTCAGCCCCACGTCGTTCCACCGCAATCGGATCACTGGAAGCTAGGCGTGTATGCCCGCAACACCGACACCGGTGTCGTCGTCACCCGAACCATTCCCAACACCGCCGCGCACCGTGTGGGGCTCGAGCATGGCGATCGGATCGTGGCGGTAAGTGGTTTCCAGGTGGGCTGGATCCAAGATCGTCTGTACCCCCTTGGTGCGGAACTGAATCGTCAAGCCGGTCGCCGAGGGGATGTCACGTTGTTGGTGCAGAATGTGCGAAACGATCAATTGATCAATCTCGAGGTCCAGTTGGATGCCCAGGGGCGATTTCGTATTCAAGAGCGATCGGAGCGATCGTCTCGCGATCCTTCGTTTCCCCGCCCCTCCTTACCCGAATAAGGATCGAAGTCCTCGGTGATTCCCTTGTTAAAAACGGCGCATGACGGCACCCACACTTTGTAGCGACGCTCGCCAGAGCGTGGATGGTCGCAATCTGTAGCTACGCTGCTCCGAAAACGGCATCCGGTAATTTGCTGGGTGCGGGCAGACCGATAGCGATGGCTCTTATGGACAAGGCCTTAAATATCGGCTTGTGGATTATTTGTGTTTAGGTGACGTGA
>NZ_BAABRO010000027.1 GCF_039545035.1 Novipirellula caenicola | reverse complement strand
GCAAGAAAAACGAAGATCGTAACAAGCGTCCGGTGGCGTTCAACAAGCGAACCTACCGACGTCGCTGCATCATTGAACAAACCATTGGTTGGCTGAAGGAGTGTCGTCGTGTCGCCACTCGCTATGACAAGCTCGCACGAAACTTTCTTGCAATGGTGAAACTATCGATGATCGGTCGCTATCTTCGAATCATCGCCCCATGGAATTCCGCAATTTAAGGTTTTCAGACAGAGCCTAGCCCAACTTGGCCAGAAATCAGATGCACTGTTAGAATTGGATCAGTGTTCGGATTCGCAATCAATCGATCTGAAAATCTTGCGGGACGAAATAGAGAATGACTTATGGTCATTTGATACTTGATCGGGCACGACCACCACACCCTGTTTCCAGAGCCTCTTTTCCAGGCGTTACTCCTTCATTTTTTTGCCTTATTTGTCGCCTCCTACGCCCCCGCTGATAGGAGGACTGTTTGGGAACCGAGTGGCATGGAACGATGTTGGCGTCTTGGAAGCGGTTATGATTGGTTGTATTCCCAAACCGAACTTATTCAACCGTCTCCATTACACTGCTTGCTCCATCAACCAGCTTGCCGCTGACGCTCCCCTGTTACTTGACCGCCATCATCGGCGTGGTAGTTTGATTTCTCGTCGCTTCCCCGCTGTCTGCTACCAATGTCAACCCTTGATCCATTGACCATGCAATCCCTCGCTTCCGTCTCTGCGCCGACGCGGCTTGCGTTTCAGGAGGGGACACTGACGCTATCGGGAGTCGAAAAGCGGCTGGTCGAGCGATTGTGGGATGAACCGCTGTGGATGTTTGACACGCGCAGCGACTGCTGGCGGACTGACGCGATGCATTACCGCGAGGTGGTGACGTGTTTACAAAACCGGCTGGCCACCGCATGGTCCGATGATGTCGCACAGTGGAAACCGATTCACTTTTCGGCTGCGAAACTGCATACGTTGCGACCGGACCAGAACGAGGCGCTTGAGGCTTGGTTGGAAACTCGCCGTGGCGTCGTGGTGATGCCAACGGGGACGGGAAAGACCGAGGTGGCGCTGCACGCGATCTGCCGTGTCAACACGAGCGTTTTGATCGTTTCCCCGGTGCGTGATTTGATGTACCAGTGGCACGACCGAATTCGTAATGCGACTGGGATCGATGCCGGGATCATTGGCGACGGCGTACACCGCGTCAGCGCGGTTTCGGTGACCACCTACGACAGTGCGACGATCCATATGCCGCGTCTGGGCAACCAATTTGAATTCATCATCTTTGACGAATGCCATCACTTGCCGGGACCGATGCGTCAGGACGCCGCCCGCATGTCCACGGCACCGTTTCGGCTCGGCTTGACCGCGACGCCGGAGCGACGTGACGGGGGACACGAATTACTTAACGAAATCATCGGCCCGCGAGTTTACACGCAAGCGATCAAGGCAGCGCGAGGCAAAACGCTTGCGAATTACGACATCGTGCGGATGGCGGTGCACTTGTCTCACGACGAGCGAACTCGCTATGAGTCACTGGGCAATACGGTTCGCGAATTCATTGCCGAGCGACGTAAAGACGACTCATCCTACGATTGGCCGGCGCTGTGCAGCGAAAGTGGTCATGACCCAGCCGCCCGTGCCGCGATGATTGCCTTTCACGCCAAACGCTCGATCGAAGACCGAGCGGAAGAAAAACTGCGAGTCATCGAGGATCTGTTTCGGCTGCATGCCGGTGAACCGGTGATCGTTTTCTGTGGTTCCAATGCGATGGCTCGCGATGTCTCGCTACGTTTCTTAATCCCCTGTCTACTGAGCCATTGTCGCAAACGCGAGCGGCAAGAGATGTTGGCTGGATTAAAGGAAGGGCGTTACCCTGCGTTGGTCGTCAACCGTGTTTTGGACGAGGGAGTGGATCTGCCGGAAGTCAATGTCGCCATCGTGGTCGGAGGCGGCAGCAGCACTCGGCAATCGCTGCAACGACTGGGACGTGTGGTACGCAAAAACCGTTTTGGCCGCGCGTGTTTCTACGAGATCGTGACCGCTGGGACGCGAGACGAATTGCGCTCGCGTGCGCGTCGTCGTGACGACGCATTCCGCAAAACTTAGCCAAGATTGATGCTGACCAAAGAACAATCGATCGTCGAGTACGATTTTTCGCGTCAAAGGGTCATCCCCGATCGGTTGACTCGTTCGACTCACGGCCATTACCCACCGTTGGCCGAAGAGATGCTGAAGATCTATCAGGATCATGTGGGAGAGGTTCGCAAGCATCTGCACGAATTGGTGCGACGTTTGTTCCGCGGTGTCACCGATTGCCCGGCAAAGCGAATCTCCGCATTCTGCAAACTGCTGGACGACGCCAGTGAGTTTCATCAGGACAAGTCCGCCGCGGCAGCAAAACTCAGGCAACGTGTGTTCACCTTGGCGGCAAGCAAACATCCGCTGGTGCAATCACGGGATCAATTGTTTGATCATGAGGAAGCGAATGCCAAAGCAGAGATTGCGGCGGAAATAGGCAAAAGTTGGGCGGAGATCGAAGCCAGTTTGTTTGCCGACGTGATTGAGTTCCACCGACTTCAAAAACCGCCGGAGAATCTCGATGCCGCGGGTTTACTGTCACGTTACAACGTCGCGCAAACCCAGGCGGCGTTGTACGCGGCCACCTCGATGACCGTGTGGGCTGGCGACGATTTCAAAATGATCCTGCGATACGCCAAACTGGCCAGACTGATGCACTCGATCACACGCCAGGGCGATCGTTACGTGTTTCAACTCAACGGACCAGCGTCGCTGCTTCGTCAAACTCGTCGCTACGGCGTCGCATTCGCTCGGTTCTTGCCAGGATTGTTGGCGGCACAGGACTGGCGGATGCAAGCGACCGTGCTCGGACCCGCGAAACGGCGATTTGCCTTGCGATTAAGCAGCAGTGATGGACTGCGAAGTGAAGTGCAACCAAGCGATTTTGACAGCCAGATCGAAGAAACGTTCTGGCAACAATGGCAAACCATGCAGGCAGAGGATCAAACCGGCGGTTGGCAGCTCCGTCGCGAAGGCACGGTGCTGCACCAAGGCCAAACCGTATTCACCCCCGACTTCTCGCTGGACCACCCCGAGCACGGCGAAGTGCTGCTGGAGGTGATCGGATTTTGGACGCCGGAATATTTGAGCGAGAAAGTGATCCGGTTAAAACAGTTTCAGCACACTGCGAGAATCATGTTGGCGATTAGCGAAAGCGTTGACCAAGCGATCCCCGATCTAGGCATGCCGCGAGTCACCTTCAAAACGACGCTGAAAGTGAAGGAGGTGCTGCAGATATTGCCGCGTTGAACCGCTGCGACGCTGGCACTCATCGATAAGGATCGAAGCCACGAATCGGTTCCTTGGCATCGACCAAGGTGTTGGCGGTACAGGATTAACAGATGCAAGCGTCCGTGTCGGGCCTTGCGAAACGGCGATTGGCTCCCTGCATTGGCACCATCGTCTCTGGTAGCTTCCCTGCAGCTTGGAAAGACGCAACCGTTTGATTTGAAGAAAGAGGCAGTAGCATGGGGACTAGAAGCTTCCACATTTCGAAGCATCAGCCGGCACTGAAGAAGCGAGTCGACGAGCCGCCGGGACCGATCTTTACTTGGACTTGCTTTGCACACCGCGGACAATGCCCGACGTAGGCGGTGGCATCGGAATTCTGGTAGATGCGGCCGTAGATTTGGCAGCAAAGGAATGTGATTCCCAGAAACGGGCGATTTCGATAGCCAGAAGCGGCATTTTGCGAAGCATCACCGGCACGGCTCAAGTTGCCAGGATCGCTGGAGGCGTCAAACTGGGGTGCGGACATCGGATCGCGAAGAAGCGAGGGAACGAAATCACTCAGAACTAGACTCTTCGGCACGGTGCAGGACTTCCAACGCGAGCTTTAATTGGTGTCTCGCTCGGCTCAGCCGACTTCGCACCGTCCCGATCGAGATCTCGAGGATCTCGGCAATCGTTTCATAGGACCGCTCTTCCATTTCCCGCAAGACCAGAATCGAACGATGCTCTTCAGTCAATCGCTCCATCGCGGTGCGAACCATGGCAACGCGTTCGCGTTGCAGCATCGGTTCGTCCACTCCGCTGGATTGATCGACAACTTCCAGCCCGTTTTTTTCGCGAAATTGGTCCAACGAGACTCGAGCTCGCTTTTTTCGCCGACGCGACAGCGCACTGTTAAAAGCGATGCGGTACAGCCATGTAAAGAACTGACTGTTTCGCTGAAACGTGTCAAGTTTGACAAACGCTCGGATAAACGCTTCCTGGACGACTTCTTCGGCTTCCTCGGGTGAACCGGTGACCTGCAGCATGGACGCGAACAAACGATCCTGGTTGACCTCTACCAACCGGGTAAACGCAGCACGATCGCCCTGGAGTGCTCGGTCAATCAGTTCAGGCTCTTCGCCCACGCCGCCAACTTTCGTGAAAATCGAGGTTTCTTTGCACCGCTTCCCTCCTGCCACTCTACAGAGTGATAGGGAATGCCGAAGAAATTTGCTGCACCCTAGTTTATCATCCTGCACCAAAAGAACATGCCAAACCGTGCGATTTCCTCCGCAAGAACGGATCAAGTGCCTGCGTAACCCGTCGGAATCGAGCCTTGGTGGCAAGCCGAAGCAGCATCCGAACCCAAATTCGTGCGGAATCCGAGAATCGCCCCCCCATTTGTACGACTCGGATCAGCCGCCCCGCTGAAACGCCCTGTCAATTCAAGGCAAAGCAGCGCACAGGGCATGGCTTCGCTGGCGAAGGTGTTGTTCGCCGAGCGTTCGCCGACCTCTCTTAATTCAGCTCGCCTTTGCCTTGACGACCGGTCAAATGACGCTGTAGGTAGGTCGCCCGTTGGACGTTCCGGTCGGAGGAACCGAGCACGCGGCCATGCAATTTCTGCAAATGCGCGGGCTGGGTATGGATGAACAACTTGTTGATCGTGGCGACTTCGACATCGCTGATCAGCCCAAGATTCACGCCCATTCGCACTTTGGAGAGGTAGTGCATGGTTTCTTCGCTGCTAATTTTCTTGGCCGTGCTGAGGATGCCCATCGCGCGGCTAACATCGTCATGCAGGTCTTGCTGGTTCTGCTCGATTAAAAACGCACGTGCCTTTCGTTCATATTGAATGATTTGTGGCACGACCTCGTCACCCACCAACGCCAGCAGCGATTTTTCGCTGTGCCCGAGCGTGACTTGGTTGCTGACCTGGTAAAAATCGCCCGAATACTGCGATCCTTCGCCGTACAGCCCACGGACGGTGACGTTGATCCGCTGCATGCTGCGGAACACTTTTTCGATCTGTCGCGTGATCACCAGCGCGGGCAAATGCAGCATCACACTGACGCGAAGCCCCGTCCCCACATTGGTAGGACAGGCGGTCAAATACCCGTATTTTTGATGAAATGCGTACAGAATCGAACCTTCGAGTTTGTCATCCAACGCATCGATCCGGGCCCAGGCCGCTTGCAAATCCAATCCGCTCTGCATCACTTGGATTCGCAGATGATCCTCTTCGTTGATCATCACGCTGTACTGTTCGCCTGGATCAACGGCGACCGCTCGCGAGCCATCGGCATCGGCGATTTCGCGGCTGATCAATTGACGTTCGACCAGGAATTGCCGATCAACCTCGGAGAGTTCTTCGATATCGATGTAGCGGATGTCTTTCCAGTCCTCCATCGCCTCCATGCGGGCTCGCACGGTCCGCTCGATGCTGTCGCGATCTTCATCACTGCACCGCCGAATGAAGGGAAAATCGGCGAGGTTGCGAGCCAAGCGAATCCGGCTGCTGATCACGATGTCCGATTCCGGCCCGGTACCGCGCAGCCACTCTCCGGAGCTTTTTGCAAGGTTGGTAAAGTCCGTTTCTTGATTCACGACTGATTCTCACCTTCACTCGAACTGGCATCGTCATCGTCTGACGCAGGGATGCTCAGTTCGCGTTCCATTCGTTTTAGTTCGTCTCGGATTTCAGACGCCCGCTCGTAATCTTCGAGCTCCACCGCCTCTTCCATCTCACGCCGCAGTTGGATCATTTCGGCTTGCGAATCGGCCGACGCTGCCAACCGCCGCGGCCGTTTGCCGACGTGTTCGACGGCGTCATGGATATTCCGCAGCAGGGGGACCAAATCCGCCTCGAAAAAGCTGTAATCGTAAGGACATCCGAGCCGTCCGGTGTTGCGGAACTCGAAAAAACTGATGCCACACACCGGACACTCTTTCTGGTCCAATTCGGCCAATTCTTTTTTGGATTGTCCCAACTGCAGCTGCTTTGCCAGCGCGTTGGTGACCGAGGCCACAGGACTATCGGATTCTTTTTGCAAAAAGCCGCGAGCGTGTTCCTCACAAAGATGCATAATTTTGGGACCCGAAGGTTCCGTCAACTCGGTGATATGAAACGTGGCGGGCTTTTCGCAATACTGGCATTTCATCGTGTCATTCCTAGCTGCCGTGACTGCCGCTAAAGTGTGTGTTTTCCCAAGTATTGGACGCCAAAGGGATTCTATCGCCGCCCCCATCGGTGTCAACGTAACGACATGAACGTAACGACTTTGACGCGTGGGTGCGGCAACGAAGAACCTGTTTGCCGTTTCCGCTGTCCAAACACTGCCGTTGTCCATGCACGGCCGCAAGGTCGACCGCCGCGTCGCCGCCCCATCTAGTTTAGAGCCCGATTCCTCTGAAAGAGCCCGTCGACCTCGATGTTAACACCTGAACCTGCCGACTTCGACCAACTCGCGATCCACCATGACTTTGTTCCGGTGTATCGGCGTTTACTGAGCGACTCGTTAACCCCAGTGACCGCGTTTCGACTTTTGGACGATGGCGGCCCCGCTTGTCTGTTCGAAAGTGTGATCGGGGGCGAAAAAGTAGGCCGTTACAGTTTCCTAGCCTCTGACCCGATCAAGCGATTTTCCGCACGTGGCAACCAAGTCGCGATTTCCGATCTCCGCGGCGGCTCGGACGGGGGCAGTGGGACAACCCAACAACTCGAGTCCGACGACCCGCTGGAAACCTTTCGCTCGCACGTCAAATACCGAGTCGCCGAGGTCCCGGGGTTACCCCCATTTGTGGGCGGGGCGATCGGATACGCCGGTTACGATGTCGTGCGGTACGTCGAAAATCTGCCCAACTCACCCACCGATGATCGGCAGCTGCCCGATTTGGATTTTGCGTTCTACCACACGCTGTGCGTGTTCGATCATGTCGACAAAACGATCACCGTGGTTTCACTAGCCGATTGCCGCGACGTCACCCATGCCGCCGATGCCCAGCAGGCCTTCGGCAACGCATCTCAGCAAATCGACAAAACGATTGCCAAACTTTCGCAACCGACCGCTCATACCCCCGAAGAATTCACGAACGAGAAGCCTTCGCCGCCGCTAAATATCGAGTCTAATTTTACTCGCGAATCGTTCGGCAAAGCGGTGCTGGAGTGTGTGGAATACATTCGCGCAGGCGACATTTTCCAAGTCGTCCCAAGCCAACGCCTGAGTGTCAAAACCGACGTCGATCCTTTTGAGATTTATCGCTCGCTGCGAGTGGTCAATCCCAGCCCGTTCATGTTCTTTGTCCGTACACCGGACTGCATGTTGGTCGGATGTTCACCCGAGATCATGTGCCGTGTTGCCGACAACGTGGTCACCGTGCGTCCATTGGCGGGAACCCGGCGGCGAGGCAAAACCGAAAAAGAAGACAAGGCTCTCGAAAAAGAACTGCTCGCCGACCCCAAAGAAATCGCCGAGCACGTGATGCTGGTCGACTTGGGTCGCAACGATGTCGGCCGCGTCGCCCAATTTGGTACGGTGGAATTGACCGAAGTGATGGTCGTCGAGCGTTATTCGCACGTGATGCACATCAGTAGCGAAGTGCAAGGCAAACTGCGTGAAGGGCTCGACGCCTTTGACGCGCTGAAGGCATGCTTGCCCGCGGGCACCGTCTCGGGTGCACCGAAAGTTCGCGCGATGGAGGTGATCGATTCGATTGAACCCCACCGCCGCGGCCCTTACGGCGGTGCGGTCGGCTACGTCGATTACCGAGGCAACATGGATACCTGTATCGCGCTGCGAACGATGGTCGCCAAAGACGGCGTCGTGTACGTGCAAGCGGGCTGCGGCGTGGTCGCCGACAGCGATCCGGATGCCGAATACGACGAAACGATGAACAAGGCCCGGGCGCTGATCTCGGCGATCGAAACCACCGTGGCGCGAGTCTCTTCGTAGCTGAGGTGACTGCAACAGAGGCCGCAGTCCGGGGAGTGCCATCCCCGGCAGAGATTGTGCCGCGCTCTGGGCTAAAGTATCAACCTATCCATCGGACGTCGGAGACGTCCGGCGACATTGCCCCGCCGGTTAACGCAGCTTCTTCTCGAAGGCGCCTCGAAGTTTGCCGAGATAGACGTCGGCCTCGCCGACTTCGCTCATCACCTTTTGGCTCATTTCCTCGATCGACTTATCCGCACTGGCCAACAACGATCGTGCTTCGCTTTGCTGCGACGTCAACCATTCTCGCAGTGCCAACGTTTGCTCCAAGTGAGCCTTGTCGACCTGTTCCTGCAACTTTTGCTTGGACGCTACGATTTGATCGTTGACGGCGTCCTGAGTCGCTCGGCGAAACACTTGGCCGAGATTGGTGTGCATCTTCAGGGCAAGATCGTTCCATTGGCCGCTAAAATTGGCATCGATTTCGATGCGATCCACCGCATCCAAACTCGATTGCAGCGATTGCACCGCCGCCGATTTTTCAAACTTGGAATCCACTGCCAATTTCATCTGCAGCCCGGTTTGCTTGCTGACGAAACGGCCTTCGACGTGGTCACCTTCGCTACGCAGTTGTACCCACAATTCGCGTTGGCCGCCGCTGATAGAAATTCCCGCTTCATGTTTGCTGCCTAAACGCAGTGGTTTGGCTTCCATTTGGGGCCAATGCAGGGTCAACAAATCGACATCCGCACCCCGACGACGATCGACTGCGTATTCCACGCGAACCACATCCGGACCATCCAATTGAAACTTCACCAGCGTCGGCTCTCGCAACAACTCGGGCGTCGGAGTCAAATTTTCGATGATCCCTTTGAGCGAGTACATTTTACCATTGGCACGCATTTCACCGCCGACTTCACAGCGACGAACCAGGAACTGCGAACGTTTCGCATCTCCCAGCAAATCAAAGTCTTCGCCACGCCCTCGTTCGCTCTCGGGCGCCACGACGGTGTAATTGGCGATCGTGCGTCCTCCATCGAGGTAGCCACGAATTTGGTCAATCTGTTTTTGCACGGCAAACTTCAACATATCGATGCCAAAGTCGTCGCCGTTTTGCAGATCGCCAGGGACAAATTGGTTGACTTTTTCCATGTCGATCCGCTTCGCTTCATCCAGCGACGCGAGATCGGATTGCAATTGTTCGGGCAGCGTATCAATCGCTTGGCGAACGGCCATCAACTCGTTGCGAGCTTGTTTGGCTTGTTCGAGTGTTCGCTGCAATTGCGGCCAATCTCGCAACGGATTATCGATTCCGCGTGCTTCATCACGCACCGTGCGAATCTGTTTTTCCAAGTTGCGTGCTCGCACGACCAACGAATCGTATTCGCTTTCCCAGCGCTCGCGGATTTCGCGACTGCGACGAACCGTTTCCAGGTTTTCGGTCAACGCGCTTGCTTCGGCGCTAAGCGAATCGGTTGTCGCCGCAATCATGCGAGTCAAGAACGATGGCGTATCCGAAGGCGACGGAGCGGCTTCCTCTTCTTCGATCTCGTAGTGTCCTGACGAATCGCGATCGGCACCAATTTGCAGCCCTGTGATTTTGCCATCATGGGCGACCCAGCGGCGATGCAGCATGGCGTCGCCGTCAATCACCAATTCAATCGACTCGGCGCGGAACATGTCCTCCATCTCTTTGCCCTTGCGAGGATCCGCGACTCGGAAATCCGAATACGAGATGCTCGGGGGAAACAGACCGACATGCGCGCTGCCGATTTCAACCTTGGCACCGGTGGCACTTTCAACCCCTTTGATCGTCACGTAGCTTGCGACGGGACCGAGGCCCCAACGCAATAACATGATGATGGCGACGACAATGATCAGTCGGGTCAGTACAAAACTCCAGCGTATCATGCTGCATCCTTTTGCTTAGAGGTGCGCAATTGACGAAGTAAGTAATTGAGCGCCTCGTCCATCGGCTGCTGATCGGTTTCTGCCTCGTCCTCGGTGGCCGAGGGGGCTGTTTCAATCGGACGGGTTGCTGCGTCGGCATCCTTCATGCGAATCACGTCGATGCGTGTCTCGACTGCAGCCCGAGGCATCCGCAATCGCTCCGTTGATTCGTTTGACTCGTCGGCGCCCGCTGTGTCGACGGCCGCAGTGGCTTTGGCCGTATCGTTTTCGCGGTCCGACTTCGATACGACATGCGATTGATCGATGCGGACCACCAATGGCTGTGTCGCTGCGGCAGCCACCTCGCCTACGCGATGCGGAGCCTTGGTTTCGGTCGATGGATTAGGATGCAACAAGACGCGATTTTCTTCGGCATCGAGTGCCTCGTCCGAAAGCGAGTCGATTCGATCCTGCTCGCCCTCGGCATCATGGGGTTTAAACAACCGAAACACGGGGTAGGTGATCAAAAAGATCGGCAGTACGGCAGCCAACCCGATGACAAAACTGCCCAACACGACAGTGTTGTTCAGATCCGTCCACGGCACCAACGGCAGATTCCAAAAGCTGGCCATCTTGGGGCCAAGCGTCGGATGCGTCAGAATATAGCTGCCCACGTCGTGCGAATACGGATCGAGCTTGGTCGCGGCAAAGGTCGTCCCGATCGTGGTCAATGCCGCCATCGAATGGTTGATCTTCAGCGACAACAAAACGATCAGCACCAACAGCGCCAACAGATTTCCGTGCGGAATAATGCCTAACAATGCACCGATCGCAACCGCCCCAGCAAGCTGGTGCGGATATTTGCGTCCGGCGATCGCGTGGCGAACGTTACTCAATAATTTGATGGACCAGATGATCATCGCGGTGCGCCTCCATGCGCACGGTAGTGGCTTCCCTGGGACTCCATTTGTTTAGACTTATCGGCGATACAGCACTAGAACATTCAGCACAGACGGTAAATTTTCCCAAGTCCTTTCATTCGCCCCCAACGGAACCAGGGAAAATAGGTAAACCGGGCAAGACGCTCGGTTTTTTGCCTTACTAGCAAAACAGCCTTTTTTCCTCAAAATCACTCCGCAATGACCAGACGTGTCACGGCGATCGCGACACTACCTTTTTGATCCTGTACCGGATCGCACGACCTTTTGATTGCCTCGCATACCTCATGAATCCACAAATCACGACCGAATTTCTTGGCTGGGATGCCCCGCTGTTGCCGCGTGCCGTGGACTCACTGAAATCAAAGTACGCAACGACGAATCAGTTTGATTTGTCGGGGCTGATCTGCGTGCTGCCGACGTCGCAAAGCTCCTATCGTTTCGAGACGCTGCTGAAGGAAGCCGCCAAGGACGCCGGTTTGCGTTTGAGTCTGCCAAAAATCATCACGCTTGGCCGACTGCCCGAACAACTTTATTTGCCTCGCGGCACCCTCGCGATCGACTTTGAACAAACGCTTGCGTGGTCTCAAGTCCTTGCAGCGGCAAATCCTGAAACGCTCAAACCGCTGGTTCCCACGCTGCCGACCTCGGACGAAGCCGATACATGGATGGAGTTGGCGGCGACGATTCGGGGACTGCACGAAGATCTGGCCTCGAACCAGCTTTCGTTTGCCGATGTCGCAACCGTCACCGAAGCGGAAAATGACCAACGACGCTGGACGCTGTTGGCAACGCTGTTTGAATCGTATTTAAAGCGACTTGCTGCGGCGGGACTTGCCGACCCACACCATGAACGTCGATTTGCACTAAGCGATCACGCCTGTAAAACCAGTTCGACCGTCGTGTTGATTGGGACGAGCGACTTGAGTCATTTGCAGATTGCGATGCTACGCGCGACACAGGGGGAAATCGTCGCGATGGTGGCGGCCCCGGCAAACGAAGCGTCGCGTTTTGACGAATTCGGATGCATCGAAACCAGCAAGTGGACCGATTACCGATTGCCGATCGACGACGAACAATTGATCTCGGCGGGCGATATTGCCGACCAATCGACTGCGGTTGCCGAGGTGATTGCCGAATTCGCCAAGCAATACTCGGTCGACGAGGTCACGATCGGAGTGACCGACGAATCCCAGGTTGGGCCGATCGAATTTGAAATGCGAAGCTGCGGAGTCGACACCTTTCGAAACCTTGGGTGGAGCATTGATCGCACCGCGATTGGACGGCTGCTGAACTTGACAGCGTCCTATTTGAAGACCCGTTCGTGGCAATCGCTGGCCACGCTGGTGCGTCATGCGGACGTGCATGCTTGGATTAGCAAACAAGATCCCGAATCCGCCGATTCTTGGTTGACGCAGATTGACCAATTGCTTGCCAACCACTTTCCCATCCAACTCGCCAACCCGCTGCCTGAGGAAGCCAAGAAAAGCTATCCGACTGCGATCCAAGTTGCCAAACGGATTGAAAAATGGATGACGCCGCTGCAAGGTGCCAACCGTCCGTTGGGACAGTGGTGTGGAGCGATCTCGCAGTGGTTAACCACGCTCTATGCTACGGAACTGGATGCCCTCGAACCGGCCGATGAATCAATGCCGTTGTTTGCGCCGGAGGAAAGCAGCGTGCCGCAAGACCGCACGACGATGGCATTGCATTCGGTTTGTGGATTGTTGACGCGGTTTGCCAATGTCAACGCCGAATTGGACCTTGAAATCGACGGCGCAAGTGCGATGCAAATGATTGCCAATCGTGTGGGCGACCTGCGAGTGGTCGATCCGATGCAGCCCGATGATATTGAGATCCTCGGTTGGCTGGACCTCGCCTTGGATGATGCTCAGGCGTTGGTGGTACTGGGGCTGAATCAACCGTTTGTGCCCACCGCGGTGACCAATGACGCGTTTTTACCAGGCGCGCTGCGTACGCAACTGCGGATGGCCGACAACGACCGACGGTTTGCCCGCGACGTTTACAACATGCAGTTATTGTTGTCGACGCGGCAAACGGTGCGTTTTATTGTAGGTCGCAATTCAGCTGATGGAACACCGACTCCGCCGAGCCGATTGTTGGCGGCGGCATCGGACGAAGACGTCGCTCGGCGGATCCGCTTGTTACTCGAAACCAGCCGACCACGCGTGTTGGTCCGGCACGGCTGGGATACCGCCAACGTCGAATCATCGCTGCCGATCCCCTCGCTGCCCGCGTCCACGGGTACCTGTCCAGTCAAAGCGATGAGCGTGACCGCGTTTCACGATTACTTGGCATGTCCCTATCGATTCTATCTGCGTCATGTCTTGAAACTGAAACCGCTGGACGACATGTCGGCGGAATTAGCGGCGAACCAATTTGGCGATTTGATTCACGGTGCGTTGGAAACGTTTGGCGATTCCGATGACCGCGACGAATCCGACGCAGAGAAGATCGAAAAAATCTTGCTCCATCATTTGCACCGCTACGCAAGTTTGCGATACGGTGATTCGGCGTCCACCGCGGTGGCGCTGCAAATCCGGCAAGCGGAAAGACGTCTTCGCAAAGTCGCGGTCGAACAGGCCCAACGTATCGCCCAGGGCTGGGTGATCAAGCAATCCGAAGCCTCGGTGGATGACAAACGCGACGGAGCCTGCATTGAGGTCGACGGTTTTAAAATGGGACTTCGCGGCCGACTCGACCGCATTGACTTCCATCGCGATTCAGGACGCTGGGCGATTTTGGATTACAAAACGCACGGGCATAAACCAGAGAAAAAGCATCTCAAAAAGACAGACGAGGGAATGCAGTGGATTGACCTGCAGTTACCGCTGTATCGCATGATGATTCCGTATCTCGGCATCGACGCCAATCCAACCGAAGTGCAGCTTGGTTATTTCAACATTAGCGACAAGGACGAGGAAACGAAGATCAACATCGCCGACTTTGATGAATCGTTGATGGATCAGGCTCGAGAATTGATCCTTGACTGTGTTCGCCGTATTCGCGACGAAGACTTTGCTCCGAGCCGCGATCCGATTCAGTACGACGACTACGACATGATCATGCAAACGGGCGTGATGTCCGTCGCCGGCGGAATCGAGGATTCCGAATAAGTTGCATGCTGAGTGCTTGATTTTGCCGCGATTCTGACTGCGAATGTCTCTCTCCCACCGAAACGAAACCACCGTGAACGCCTCGACGCAAACCAACGCCCTCCGCCCAACGCTCGTGCGTGCCTCGGCCGGGACGGGAAAAACCTACCAATTGACCGCCCGGTTGCTGCGGATTCTGCTGCAAGATTCGCCGCCCGAAACCATTCTCGCCACCACGTTCACTCGCAAAGCCGCCGGTGAAATTTTGGACCGAGTGCTGTTGGTGCTGTCCAAAGCGGGCGACGACAACGACGCTGATGCACTCGGGCAATTGCGAGACCAAGTCGGAGTCCCGACGCTGAACCATCAGACGTGCCGACAATTGCTGCACAAGATCCTTCGCAACATTCACCGACTGCGGATCTGTACGCTCGACAGTCTGTTCACGCAATTGGCACGCTCGTTCCCGTTTGAATTGAACCTGCCACCGGCATGGCAATTGACCGACGAGATCCAAGAGATGTGGATCCAAGAACAAGCGATCAGCAACGTCGTGTCGCTGTTGAATCCGAGCGAGATGACGACCATCTTGACGATGCTGGGTAAAGGTGAAATCAAACGCTCGATCCAGCGTGAATTGATGCAGGTCATCGACACCGCATACAGCATCCAGCGTCGTAGCGAACAAGAGGTCTGGCACAAAATTGTCGTCCCCAAACGACCCGAGCAAAAGGATCTAACGCGAGTCGCCGGCGAGCTGCGGCTCGCCACACCGAAACAGAAAACGGTCAAAGCCAAGTTACAAAAGTTGGCGGATGTTACCGAAACCGGCGACTTCAAAACGCTGACCGACGATACCTTGATCGTGAATATTGCCAAGGCTCGACGGACTGGCGAAGATGTCAAGTTCGGACGCAGCGTGTTACCCGATGGACTCGACGAAGCCTTGGACGTCGTTTACGCCGCGGTGCGAACTGAAGTGCTCAGTTTACTAAGTGCTCAAAACGAGGCCACCGGCAAAGTATTGGCGGCATACGATTTTCACGTCAATCAGCTGAAACAGGCAACTCGCGTGCTGGGGTTCGAAGACGTCGCGGTTCGCTTGGCCAATTTGTTTGCCAAAGTGGACCATGCGTCGTTGAGTAACCGCATGGATGGTGCGATCGATCATGTTTTGCTCGACGAATTCCAAGACACTTCGCCGGCTCAGTGGCAAGTGCTGCGTCCGTTGGCGATGCACGCCTGCGACACTAACGCCGCCCAGCGTGAGGGATCGTCATGGCAAACCGCCCGTTCGTTCTTTTGTGTGGGCGATACCAAACAAGCCATCTACGGGTGGCGCGGCGGCGTGGCCGAGATTTTTGATGCCGTGACCGACGAGATTGGCGGCATCACCGAGTTGGAACAAAACGTCAGCTATCGCAGCAGCCCCGACATCATCGAATTCGTCAACACGCTATTTTCAAATCTCCATCGTCATCCCATGGCCACCGATGGCGACCCGAAGAACCCTGCCGACAAATCAGCTCACGAAGCCGAATCGATTCGCAAGTTTGCCAAGCGGTTCCCACCGCACGAAGCCAACAACAAATCGCTCTCGGGTTACGTGCAAATCGAAACCAGCCACACGGTCAAAGACGGTGACAAAGCGGCCAATGACGATGCCTGTTTCGACGACGCAGCAAAACGCATCGCCGAAATTCACCGACGGTCGCCCCACAAATCCATTGGCGTGCTGACGCGAACCAACGGGGCGGTGGCTCAATTGATCATGCGACTGGAAGGGCTCGATATCGAAGTCAGCCAAGAAGGGGGCAACCCGCTGACCGATTCCGCCGCAGTGGAAACGGTGTTGTCGGCGTTGATGATGGCCGAACATCCCGGCGATGGGCGTTGGCGATTCCATGTCGAACAAACGCTGTTGGCGGCCGATCCCTCACTTAACGAAAACTCAATCCGCATGCGAGTTGAACGCAGCGGGATTGCCCAAACCGTTGAATATCTAGCAGGAAAACTCGCCCCGAAATGCAATGCCCGTGACACGCTGCGGCTAAAACAACTGACCCGGCTAGCCATTGCGTACGAAAACAATCCCGGACCACGACTGCGAGACTTTGTGCGACTGGTTCGTGAAAAACGGGTCGAGCGGCCTCAGCGTGCTCCGGTGCGAGTCATGACCGTACACCAATCCAAGGGACTCGAGTTTGATGTCGTGGTGCTACCTCAGCTTGACGGCCCGCTCACTCGCAGCAGTGGCAATTGCGTGGCCGAGATGAAATCGCTGAGCGAACCACCCAGCGGAATCACTCGGTACATTGGACAAACCCATTGGCATTTCCTGGATCGCCGCTGGCAACTTGCGTTTGGGGGGCAAGGGGCAAGCTCGATGACCGAAGCGCTTTGTTTATTGTACGTGGCGATCACGCGAGCCAAGCAGGCGTTGTACATCATCGTTCAGCCGAGCAAGAAGAAGGATTTCCAAGTCAAAACGGCCGCGTCGCTGATCTACCATGCGCTGGGTTGCGAGGCAGACCCAACCGCCGACAATGAACCACTGTATTGTTCGGGAAACCCCGATTGGTACCAAACCGACAAGCGGCCTGCGAAACAGGTCGCTACGGACAGTGAGCCGGTCAAGCAGGTCGAGATCCGCTTTGCTCAGAAGTCCTCGTCATCGCGTCAAAGTGCTAGCCGCCAACCATCATTGAGACAGCATTGAGTAAACGAAGAATCTTACATGCCGCGGACATTCATTTGGACAGTCCGCTTCAAAACTTGGAATCCTACGAAGATGCTCCGGTTGACCAAATCCGCGGAGCCTCGCGTCGTGCCTTGGAAAACTTGGTACGGTTGGCGATCGACGAAGAAGTCGACTTGGTAGTGATCGCAGGCGATCTTTACGACGGCGATTGGCGAGACCAAAACACGGGGCTGTTCTTTGTTGCTCAAGCGGCCAAGTTGACGCGTGCGGGAATTCCGCTGGTTGTCATCCGCGGCAACCATGATGCGCAAAACATCATGACGTCGTCGTTACCGCTTCCGAAAAATCCCGACGGCAGCGAGATCATGTTGGCAGCCGAGAAAGTCGATTGCCGCATTTTTGAGTCGATCGGCGTGGCTGTGCACGGCCGCTCGTTTCGCAAGAAGGCGGAAACCGAAGACCTCTCGAAAACCTACCCCAAACCGCTCTCAGGCATGTTCAACCTCGGACTGTTGCACACCAGTTTGACGGGGGCCGAAGGGCACGACAACTATTCGCCGTGTAAACCGGCCGAATTGACTGCCAAAGAGTACGACTATTGGGCGCTCGGACACATCCACATCCGCGGCGAACACGGAACCGAGGATGGCGCTCCGATCGTGTTCAGTGGCAACATCCAAGGTCGCCATATTCGCGAATCGGGCGAAAAAGGCTGCGTGATTATCGACATTAATTCCCGTGGCAAATGCACACGCACGTTTCATCCCTTGGATGTTGTTCGCTGGGAATCGTTTGAAATCAATGCCGCGAAAATCGAACATGTCGACGACATCATCGAAGAATACGAACAATGGCTGCAACAAACGGTCAAAACGATCGAGGATCGACTGCTCGTTTCTCGCGTTTCGATTGTCGGCGACACACCGCTTCACAATGCCTTGCATCAAAGTCGTCGTCGCTTGGAAGCGTCACTTCGAGCGACCGCAATCACGCATGGTGCCGGTCAGGCGTGGATGGAAAAGTTTCGCTTGCGAACCTCGACTCCCAATCACGCATTGGACATGGGCGATTTGGAAGGACCGTTGGCGAGCGTTTCTAAGATCTTTGAAGATCTGCGAAACTCACCCGAGCGAGGCAAATTGATTGCCAATGAATTTGCCGCATTGATCAAGAAAGTGCCCGAGCAAGAAGAAAACTTTTCCGCCGACAATGACCAATGGGTCGATGAACTGATTGAATCCGCCGCCGCGGAATTGCTCGGCCGATTGCAAGGAAGCGAGGACGCAAACTGATGATTATCGAACGACTCGATCTAAAAGCCTTTGGCCGTTTCACCGACACCTCGATCGCGTTGCCCGACGGTGCGCGGCGATTGCACATCATTTACGGGCCTAACGAGTCCGGAAAATCGACGAGTCTGCGCGCGATCACATCGCTGTTGTATGGGATGTCCAAACGCGCCGAAGACAACTACATCCACCCCACCGGTAAAATCCGTGTCGGCGGCAGGCTGTCCGATGGCAACGGCAATGTCCTCGAATGCCTGCGTCGACGTGGCAACAAAGCCACCCTGCGGGATGCCGACGACAATGAAACGATCGACGATGCGGTTCTCGAAGCGATGTTGGGCGGCGTCGATCGCGAAGCGTTTGAACATCGATTCGGATTATCACACGAAGAATTGGTTCGGGGCGGACAAGCCATCCTCGAAGGCGAAGGCGACCTGGGCGAAATCTTGTTCGCTGCTGGTGCCGGTGTCAGTCAGCTGAAAAGCGTGCAATCTCAGCTCGATGATTTGGCGGGCAAACTGTTTGTTGCTGGCGGTACCCGAGGTGCTATCAATCAATTGTCACGCGAGATCGCGGAAAAGCGAAAAGAATTAGAGCTTGCAAAGATCCCGCCGAGCGACTTTAACGATCTGAAAGAAGAACTCGAGCGTGAATGTCAACGCGTCGAAGCGTTGCAGAGCTGCGTCAAAACGGCGGCGGTCGAGTTGTCGAAACTGCGTGCGATCAAAAACGCGTTGCCGCTGATCCCCCAGTGGCATTCGCTCTGCCAAAAACTGGACGAACTTGCCGATACGCCGCGGCTGGATGATGCGTTTAGCGAACGACGCCGAACCGTCGACACACATCACGAAATCTCGCTCCGGCAAACCCGTTCGCTCAGCACCCGCATCGAGGAATTGACCAAACAACTGAAAAGTCTCGGCGACGACTCGGCGATTTTGGTTCACGAAGCCCAGATCGACTCGCTGTTTCAGCGTCTCGGTGCACGCGAAGAGGCACGGACGCAGCGTACCAATCTGCAACGCACTCGCAAAAACCTCGACCGCCGTATGGTCGAAGCGTTACAAGAGTTGTCGGTCGAAATCGTGGCCAGTGAAGAGCAAGCGGTCACAGAGGAAATCGATTCGTCGCTGAAAAAATTGCGGGTCGTCGATTCGGTACGAACCAAGGTCAACGATCTGGCGCAGCAATATGCCGTCATCGCCAAACAGCGGGATGACGCTGACGAAAGCGTGCGTTCGCTCAGCAAACGGCTCGCCGAAGCCGACGAACAAGCCAAACAGACCATCGTTCCCGATGATCCTTATTCGATCAGCCAATTGATCGAATCGGTTGGCTCGCCCGATTCGGTGCTGTCGAATTTGGCACAACAGAAATCGGACGTGAAACAACTGCAAAACCGCTGTGAACAACTCGCTCGCAAATTGGATTCGTTCTGCAGTCCGCTGGCGTCGTCCGGCGACACCACGACCGCTTCGTTTGCGGATTCCGTTCATGCTACCGCCAAGCTGCGATTGCCCGTGGAATCGGCAATCGAATCCGCCGTCGAAAATTTCGAAAAACGTGAACAGCAACTTGCTGCAGTCACCCAACAATGGAAACAACTCGACACGACCGAACGAGAACTACAACAGCGGCTCGACGCGGTCCAGTCCGTCACGACACTGCCGAGCGAGGAACAGCTAGCTGAATCACGCGCACGTCGCGATGCCCTTTTCTGCGACGTGATCGCTGCAAACCAAGCAGGAACGCTCGACACCCCCACCCTCACGCAGCTGCAAGCTGAAATTCGCAAAACCGATACTTTGGTCGATGCGATGCGGTCGCATCATGAACAACTGCATCTACAAAGTTCGATCAAAGAAGAGCTAAAAAAGGTTGCCAATCAAAAAACGCTTTGCCAAACCAATGGCGAAGCAGCGAAGGCGGCATACCAAGAAGCCCAGCAACAATGGCAATCGCTGTGGGAAGCCTCGGGCGTCACCCCCACCACGCCGGACCGCATGTATCGCTGGATCACCGCACATGCCCAATTGGTTGAAACGACCGTCCGGCTCGACGAAGCCCAAGAACGCGTCGAGCAACTCGAAGAACGCATTGCCACCGCGTGTAAACGGCTGAACCACGCGATTGAATCCGCAGTCGTTGACAAACCCGTCGTGGTGGGCAGCGACGAACCGAGTTTGTTTGATCAGATCGAGGCGAACGATTTTTCGTCGCTGTACGATGACGCTGTGAATCTTCGCACCTCGTTGCATCACGCACGTAAACGTTATGACGAAAGAGTCAAACAACATGAAATGATGCGTGAAGAGTTGCCGAAATTGCAAACTCAACTCGAATCACGTCAACGCGACTACGACACATGGCACACCGATTGGGCCGCCGCCACGTCGGCGCTTGCCGAGTCGGTGGACCGCACGCCTGCGGTGGTTTTGGAAAAGATCACTCAAATCGATGCATTGTGTGCGCAGAAACGAGAACGGGATATTTTGGCGCATCGCATTCGCTCGATGCTCGAAGACGACAAGACCTACCAAAAGGATGTAGCTCGGTTGGCTTCGGAGTTAGGCGTCGAGATCGAGGAAAAGGAAGGTGACGTCAGCGACGCCTTCAGCACGGTCAAACAACTCTACAATCGATTACAAAACGAACGTGCCGCTTCGCAACAACGAGGGGTTTTGGCCAACCAGCTTGCCGAGACCGAAAAGCAACTTGATACCGCTCGGCAACAGGTGACCGAAGCCGAAGTCGCGATTCAAAAGTTGTGCGAAGAAGCCGGCTGCGACGCTGCCGAGAAGTTGATCGAAGTCGAGCAGCGATCGAAACAACGGCAACAACTCGAGCAATCCAAACAAGCGATCGAAGAACAATTGCGGATGCTCTCGGGCACCGTCCAACTCGAATCGTTCGCCGAAGAGGTTGCCGAGCATCAACCGGAATTGGTGCAGATCGAGATCGAAAAAATCGAAGCCGAACTGGCGCAAAACCAAGACTCGCTTTCCGAAGCCCAGCAATCGGTGGGTGCATTGCGACTAAGGCTGAAACAAATCGATGGCAGCGATCGAGCTTCGGAACTTTCGCAGTCGATTCAATTCTTGACAGGCAAAATGGAGAATGCGATCGAAGAGTATTCTCGCGTCAAGGTCGCCGCGATGATGCTGCGACAAGCGATTGAACATTATCGGCAAGAAAACCAAGGGCCGGTGCTGCAATTGGCCTCGATGATTTTCCAAAAACTGACACGAGACGAATACGACTCGCTGAAGGTG
Source organism: Novipirellula caenicola (assembly GCF_039545035.1). Lineage (NCBI taxonomy): Bacteria > Pseudomonadati > Planctomycetota > Planctomycetia > Pirellulales > Pirellulaceae > Novipirellula > Novipirellula caenicola. The sequence goes on along the minus strand of NZ_BAABRO010000027.1, from coordinate 53,820 downwards.
GATTTTGATTCGCGTGGAAAAGTGATGTTGTTCGGCACCCGATCACGCAGCGGCGAGCCTGATGTGCCAGCCAACGCCATGAGTACGGGGACCGCCGACGCGTTGTATTTGGCGCTGCGATTGGCTTCGATCGATCATCAATTGACTCGCGGTACTGCGTTGCCATTGGTGGTCGACGATTGCTTGGTCCAACTTGACGATGACCGCGCGTGTGCGGCGATCACGGCGTTGTCCGAATTATCCGCACGTACACAAGTGATCATGTTTACCCATCACGAGCATTTGCTGGAGCTGGCCGAAAAAACGTTAAAAACGGACGAATTCCATGTGCACCGGCTGGATGCCGAATGTTTGGCGTGATCGTCCGTCCGATTGACCGTCATATTCGACACCAAGAAACGAATTTGTGAACCAACACAAACTCGCCATGTTTTTCACGATCAATCAGACCTGAATCTTGCCGATGCCAAGGAGTGGATTGTTCCGGTTTGACAATTCACCACTCCTCTTGATCGCTGACGAGACTGGCAAGGATGCTAGATTTTTCTTCACTGGACACATTTTCTCGCCGAGACATCCTCAAAGGATCTTTGGCGGCCGGGTTCCTACCGTTTGGACTTGGCGGTAGTGACAATCATCCGGATTGTCCGATTCAAACGATTCGCGAAAAGCGTTTTCCAACGCTCGTTGCGATCATCCGTGCGCAAATTGATTCGCTGTGGTGCGGCCATCAAGGCGATGACGCCTGCCAAGTCGCACGTGAAGTGCTGGTCTATGCCGAGCATCTTCCTGCGCGTTTGCAACTCGGGCTGAACATCGCACTGCTGTGGTTGAACCTTTACAGCGTCAAACACACCGCTCATCAATTGCACACGCTTTGCCCTCACGAGCTTCGCCGCTTGCTTAATCAGGGCGAGACGCCTTGCGACAAACACGGACCACCACGTATCGAGTGGACCGACGACCATTTGCTACATACCGCTGTCAGCGGCGTCACGATGCTGGGACGACTTGTGATCCATTCGCGTCGGCCGGCACGTGAACTGATCGGTGGCGGATGGTCTCCGCAATGTGAGAATCCTAAATTTTTGGTGACGATGGATCCGCCTGCGTTAGCGGATCTGAACCAACACTACGATGTCTGTATCATCGGCAGCGGGGCGGGCGGCGCCACGACCGCCAGCCGCTTGACCGCAGCAGGGCTGCGTGTGCTGATTCTTGACGTCGGCGATTTTGTCAGCCCCGATGCGTTGATCCAAAAGGTCCCGCAGGACGATGGCAGCATCAAATTGGCACCGCCACGCAGCGACCAAGTTCTCTATCGACTCTATAAAGACGGCGCCGGTCAAATCGCGGGCGGGTTGGGGAATGTTCATTCCAAACTGCAGCTTGCCATCCCATCGATGCGTAAGAAGATTCCGCCCAAGCAAACGGTCAACGTCTGCCAGGCACGTGTTTTTGGCGGCGGCCCCTATGTGAACAACGCGATTCACTTGCCGATCATTGAATCGGTGTATGAATCGTGGGGCGATCGTCGGCCCACCGGCGTGGATTATGCTCAATTCTCGGACGTGATGACCCGGATCTGTGATGAGCTTGGGGTCAACACCGAAGTCACACGGTCCCAAATCAGTGACCGCAGCATGCGTTTTGCCGAAGGCTGCCATGCGCTCGGCGAAGAGGTCCAACCGTTGCCCGTGGCGATGCGGCGGCAGTGTCTTGGCTGCGGCAGCGACAACTCGGTCGACAGTTTTGGCGATCACATCGGTGGAGTGCATCCGTACAAACCCGGCGAGCCCAACAGTTTCCTGACGCAATCGATGCACAATCCGGTTCCCGCCGAGGTGTCGTACCGAACCGAAGGAAAACGCTTGAGGATTCGTCGTGACGAGGCGGGGGCGTTGCGAGTCGACGGCGTCGATGTGTACCACCGCAGCGAATCGGGATGCCACACTCACACCACGATTTCAGCCAACGAATTTGTTGTCGCGGCGGGCATCGGAGAAACGAATAAACTGCTAAGTCACAGTTTGGCATGTGCGGGACTAAGAAACCAACACCTTGGCAAACGCTTGACTGCAAACATCGGAACGGCGCTCTATGCAATGTTTGACAAACCGATTTGGCCATCCGATAGCGGACGGCCGGAACCGGGCGTGACCCAGTGTTTCTTGGTCGACCGACGCAACATCATGGAAAACGGCAAAATGGTCGAGGAACCTGCGCTGGAAAACTGGTTCCACTTTCCCGGCACCGTGGCGCTCGCGTTAACCGGTTGGTTCAAAGAGTTCGCCTGTGTGATGCGAAAGTTCAACCATCTTTCGATGTCCGGCATCGTCGTTCCGACCAAAGTCCGCTGCAGCAACTATGTCGACTCGTGCGGCGATTTCCATCTCGAATTTGACTGCGACGAGTTTGAAATGCTGCTGCGTGGTTTGCGTCGTGTCGCGAGAATTTATTTCGCCGCAGCGAAACCAGACGATGCTGTCACGTTGCACCTGCCAACCAAGTCGATCCTGATGCGATGTGGCCGCCCGCTGCGAATCCGCAACATGGATGACTTTGAATGGGGACTTGCCGAGATTCGTCGCCGCGGTCCCGCGTTCGTCAATCTGTTAACGACCCACCCGCAAGGCGGCGCGTCGCTGGGCGACGTGGTCAATCCGACGACCTTCCAAATGATGACTGATTGCGGCGAAGCGATCGAAAATCTGACAGTCGCCGATACCTCGATCTTTCCCGCCGGTTGCGAAATCAATCCGCAACTGACGCTGAAGGCGCTTGCGACATTGGCGGCACAGCAAATCATCCAACGCACGTCGCCAACGTTGCCGCAGCCGACGCCGGCTTTGGCACAGTCGTAACGCGAACGTGCACGTTCGACGAGGATGATTGCCGAAAGTCTTGGCGACTTTCGCTACCATCCGTCGACGGGACGAGCGACAGATTGCCCTAGAAGTCGTCGGAGATGACTTCGCGTGAAGCGCGTGTGCCAAGGGCTCCCCACAAACCGTATGGACTCTTGGATCCCGGAGCACTTTCGCCGGCTCCGCCACTCCAAACGTTCTCGTGGTGAACGTCGCCCCCGATGATCGAATCGGTGACAAATTTGACCGAGCCATCTCCCATCAACACATGCACACCGCCTTGATGTCGGCTGCTCGGCGGTGCGACGCCATGCGAACTTGCATCGGGACCACCAAAACAAAGTTCCCGGTTTGGTGGAATGATCGTGTTGAAACCCGTGTAGGACGAGCCGCTCGATGCCCAACGAAATCCGCGACCGTGATTTGAAGGAGCAAGCGTTGCCGCGCCAGCGAGCCAGAATTTCGGACGATTGGGGTCGACCAACCCGTCGTGAACACAATAGTCGGGTTCTTCACGCACCAATTCGGACGCGTCATTTCCGATCGCGGCAATCGTACGAATGTCATTGTCACCGAGATCCGTTGCGATTTCGCCTGCAAAAATCGTGTTGGACATACCATCCAACACATCGCGGAAACGCATCGTTTGGTGTGACACAAACGCGCCTCGGCAAGCCGCTCGAGCTTCGGTTGCATGCGTGGCAAGATTGCTAAGCGTGACGGTCGTCGCACTCTCGATTCCCAGCGGTCCGCGGTCCATGTAATGGATCGAATCACCAAGACAAACGGCATAGTTGGTTCGACCAAAGCTGGGCAATCCTACACCGGGATCGCTCGGGCAACGCAGTGTCGCCAATTCCGTGACCCAAGGTTGATAGTTCGCTTCATCCGTTTCCGGGCCCATGGCAGGGTAGGCTCCCGACGGGTTACTGATCTGTTCCCATAACGCTTGCTGTTCAAAGAACGGAGTCAAACCGACCCAAGCGGAAAGGTCCATGCGATTGCTGACGTCGCTGCCGATCGCGGCTCCGTTGACCCAAGTCCCACCGCCATGCATCGGCAATTGGTTGTACGACGAATGGTAATTGTGAATGCTCAAACCAAGCTGTTTTACATTATTGCTGCAGCTCATCCGACGAGCCGCTTCACGAGCTGCTTGCACTGCGGGCAACAACAATCCAACCAAGACCCCGATGATCGCGATCACGACCAACAATTCAACCAAGGTAAATCCTTGGCGTGGGCTAACAAAACGTGAGCGAGGACTTCGCGGCACAGGCAAGACAAAGGGCGTATTCATTGCGTTTCTCTACGATTCAAATAAAAATTAATGATTCAAAAAAGACCGGATCGAAAGATCAACCGACGACGCAGCGCCAATTGAAAGATCAAGCAAGCATCAACAACCAATTGCAGATGCCAAAATCAACGATGGTCGATCGCGACGCGAGGGCCGCGAACCGTCTTTAAAGAATCGCAGGAGGACCGCGAGAAGAGATGCCGCCGCGTTGAACGCGGAGCGGCCACTGAATTCCAGTCAAACCGAATCGATCGACGAGTTGGATCTCGCCCACCGAGCCTGCTGCACTGGTGACCGTTTGACCGACTAAACTTTGGGCGGCACACAGTGCACAAAGCCCAAGACACGCATCTGGATTGCCCGAATCCACGGCGTACAAGACCGCATCAGATTGGGCTGCCACATCGCTTGCGGTAGCACTCGTTTCCGTAGCATCACAATCGTGAGCGCGACAGCACTTCGACACATCGTCTTGATGCACGTCGGGCGTCGCTGACACCGCGTCGCAACCGTGATCCGAGCAGCACGCTGAACTCATCGCGCCGAACGGAGACGCATGCGAATGCCCGGCGTGATGGTGCATTGCCGGCAACAGCCAGCCGCCCACCACATAGGCAATCAACGCGATTCGGGAAGCGAGGTTCATCAAAAAAGTGCAGTACAGCAGCGGAAAACGAGAGACTTTTCGAACGGTTTCTACGCGACGTTTACGAAACTGGTTCTAGCCTAAGCAAGTTGAATCAAAGCAAAAAGGTGTTTTCTAGCGTTTTTTGGCCGTTTTTGAGCCAGTATTCGCGTTTTCTTTGCCTGCCCCCCCTCACCTACGAGGAGTATCCGGCGTTAACGAATCAACTTGCGGTACCTAAAACGCGGCAACGCCCCCCTAGAACCGGGGCTCATTTTTCCACAATTTACGAACAAAGAAGTCCGCTTGGCGGCGATGGGCATACGGATGCGAAGCAGCGCCGTGACCGACCCCAGGCATCACCAGCAGTTCGAAATCCTTGTCCGCTTGCACCAACGCGTCCACCACTTGCATCGTCGTCGCGGGGTCGACGTTTTGGTCCATCTCGCCCACGATCAACATCAAATCGCCTTGCAATCGATGAGCCTGGGTCACGTTGGATTGCTCGGCGTAATGAGGTCCGATGGGGTATCCCATCCACTGTTCGTTCCACCAGCGTTTGTCCACACGATTGTCGTGACACCCGCAATCGGCCACCGCCGCCCGATAGAAATCGCCGTGAGCAATCAGCGCTCGCATCGCACTTTGGCCGCCTGCAGAGCCGCCCCAGATGCCCACCCGCGAGAGGTCCATTTCGGGGCGGTCGACCGCGGCCGCTTTCATCCACGCGATGCGGTCGGGAAACCCGCTGTCGCCAAGGTTTTGCCAGCACACATCATGAAACGCTTTACTGCGATGGCTGGTCCCCATCCCATCGATTTTGACAACGATAAACCCAAGTTCGGCCATTTCCACCAAGCTGGCGTGGCGGCCAAACTGTTTGGGCACAAATGCGGAATGAGGCCCGGCGTAAATGGCCTCGAGCACCGGGTACGACTTGCTCGCATCAAAATGAGTGGGACGAATGATGATCCCGTGAATATCGGTTTCTCCGTCACGTCCTTTAGCAACAAATCGTTCTGGAAACTGCCATCCGGTCTTTAATAACTCAGACGCATCTGCCTTTTCCAATTCCACGACCAATTCGCCTGTCTCGGCGTCCCGAAGTTCGGTCACCGGCGGCAGATCGACTCGCGAATACGAATCGACGATATAGCGACGCTGCGGCGAAAATTCCCACTCGTGGTCTCCATCACCCCGCGTCAATCGAACAAGACCGCTGCCGTCAAAATTGACTCGAATCAAATGGCGATGATAGGGATCTTGCCCTTCGTCGATTCCCGAAACCGTCAACCAGATTTGTCGATTCGCTTCGTCCACCTGCTCGACGCCACGCACCACCCAATTGCCTTGGGTGATCGCGTTCTTGACTTCACCGCTGGATTGATCGATTAAATACAAATGATTCCATCCCGAGCGTTCACTCATCCAGATCACTTCGTTGGTCGCGTCGATCGGCTGCAAGAACGTTTTGTGGGAATAACACACAAACGTTTCGCTTTGTTCATCGATTATCGCTCGCGGTTCGCCCGATTCCGCGTCCACCGAAATTACACGCAGCGTTTGATGACCACGCTGGTTGTACAAGAATAAAAACGACGTGCTGTCGTCATGCCAATGCAGGTCCCGGATCGAATAGGGATTGGGAAACAACGAATCGTCGATCATGGTGACCGTGGTCTCGGCCAAATCGCTCTCGTTGACATGAAACAGCACGGGGCGGGGATGATCCATCGCGTCGCCCGGCTTGGCATAGTCGATGGTATGCAGTTTCGAGTGAATCGATCCCTCCGGTGCTGCCTGGACAATCGGAATCGTCCGCACATCGACGGTCTTGGTTTTCATCGCCACGAAGCTGCGAGAATCAGGGGACCACCAAACTCGGCCTGAGAACCCATCGGTTGCATCACCCGAGGTCGTCAAGACCGCACGGGCGTCGGATTTTGCTGATTTCAGCACCACATTGTGATTCTCGAAAGAGACCTGCCAAGCACCATCGGGCGAACGAGACTGCATCGAACGAGCCTCGCGAGGTGAACGTGACGAGCGTTTGCTGGATCGTCGCAACGGTTGGGGACGAGGCGTCTGAGCATCGATCCGAGCTAGTGATTGCCACACGTCGGCAACAAAGGATGCGACGATCAAGCCACTAGGAGATTCCAAGATCCAGCTATGCCCGGCGAACGTCGATATCGACGCAGTTTGTTGCGGGTCGACACGGCCGTAATCGCGGTACTCGCCGGTCGCCGTCACCCATTTGTAGTGCAGCGGCTGATCGGTGCGATTTTCAAATTGGATCTGCGTCCGATCGCCTCCATCACGACTTCGCTTGACTTGCCGATTCGCAGGAAGCGTTTCGGCGTCATCCGAATCCGAGTGGTCAGGTTGTCGCGGATCGATCTCGCTGAGCGGGCCGTCGGGAAGGGCGAACTCCCATTTGCGCTTGGCAAATTCGAATCGAGCTTTGGTAAATTCAGCGTCAAACGACAATGATCGCAGATTCAATTTTGGCTTGGACGACGTGGCGTCCTCCCCCAACTGTGATGCTAACTGATTCGCTAGCAGGTCGTGATCAAATGCTTCTTTGCGAGTCTTGGTCGTTGCATCGACGATCACGTAGCGAAATGCATTGTCGGACGAGAGGACTTGGTACCAAAACGAATCCTCGGACGACTCGCTCCAATTTGGATCGACGCGGTCCGCAAAGACCGGCTGATCGATTCGCTTTTTGAGTGTTTTCCAGAGCTGATAATCCTGTTGACTGCCTTGCCCGATCGCCGCAACCGGAACGATCACGATGGCGGATAGGGTCATCAACAAACCGAGGATACGAACGGCATTGAAACGCATGCGGTATTTCTCGCAGGGGGGTCAAGTCAGACGGAACAAGTGGGCCAGAGCAGGGGAGGGCAGGGCAGAGCAGGGGGCAGAAGCACAGGGCACAGAAGCACAGGGTGTTTAATCAAAATGGACTTCGGTCACTCCGCGTGCATTGCTGGGCAAACGCCCCGTCACGGTGACCTCGGTGATCGGGTACCGTCCCGGCACGAATCGCTGGTTGGCTTTGGTCATAAAAATGCTTTGCGGCAGCACCAATGTCTCGCCTTTGCGGAGGGGTGAATCGCGATACAAGAAGTACTGGCCGTTCAAATTCACGGTCAGATTGGGAATGTCATGATCGGCTTGGTTGACGATCACCACCACATCAGTCAGCAGTCCCCCTTTTCCATTGGGAGCGACCACGGTTTGGCGGTCCAGCAAGACTTCCACCGGCAGCGATCGCGAAGCGGCGCGACCATAAAATGTCGCGTACAGACTTAACCCCACCAACGGAAACAAACAGGCCGCCAATAGAGCCAGCGTCAAACCGAGCCCTGACAATTTCGGACTGGGAGCGATTTTTCGGGGCGGTTGGTCCGCCAATTTTTGAGGCGGTTGTTCCGCCGAATCGGGATGCATGTCTGTCATAACCGGCAAGATACTCAATACTAACGAAAAAACAGGTAGTGGCTCAGTCTAGGGCGTGCATCTAAACCCACAAGCAGAGATTGGGTTACAATGACAACCGAACCTTCTTGCGTTCCGATCACGCCGTGTTCCCAGCGGCAATCCAGACCGTGCATTTCACCTCCAATCACAAGAGATCCCTCAAGAATGACGCGATTGACAGCCCTGTTCTTCCTGATGATGACGTTGGCTCATCCCTGGGCCCACCCTGCGGCGATGGCAGCCGACACCCCGTCCAAACCCAACGTGATTTTCATTTTGTGCGACGATCTCGGCTGGGGTGACCTCGGGGTGCTGCACCAAAACAAATCCAATCACGACAAACGGCTGCATACGCCGATGATCGATCAAATGGCGGCCGAAGGCATCCAGCTTCGTCAACACTATTGTCCGGCCCCGGTTTGTGCGCCGAGCCGATCGTCGCTGTTGACCGGAGTACACCAAGGCCACGCCGAGGTGCGAGACAACCAATTCGACAAAAGCTTGGCCGACAATCACACCTTGGCGACGGTCATGAAGAACGCCGGCTACCGCACGGCGCTGATTGGTAAGTATGGGCTGCAGGGCAATGGCAACTCCGCAGAAACATGGCCAGCCTATCCGACCAAACGCGGTTTCGACGAATTTTATGGTTACGTGCGTCACGTCGATGGCCATGTGCATTATCCCGCCGATTCGTGGCCGCTAGGCAACAGCGAAACCCATCGCCAACCCAAACAGGTCTGGCATAACGATCGCGAAGTCTCCACGGGGCTTTCAAAGTGCTACACCACCGACTTGTTCACCGCACGCAGCAAGCACTGGATCGCCGAGCAGACAAAATCAAATCCGCAAGAACCGTTTTTTCTGTACCTCGCCTACGACACACCACACGCCGCCCTGCAAACGCCCACGATGGCTTATCCCAAAGGCAGCGGTCTGAACGGAGGGATTCAGTGGACCGGCGAAGCGGGACACATGATCAACACCGCCGAAGGCGAAATTGATTCGTACCGTCATCCCGATTACGTCGGCAAAGGTTGGAGCGACGAAGAAGAACGATTCGCCACGATGGTACGGCGAATTGATCACTGCGTCGGCGATCTGCTGCAGACGCTGCGTGATCTAAAGATCGACAAAAACACGCTTGTCGTCATCTCCAGTGACAACGGGCCGCATCAAGAAAGCTACCTTTCGAATTCCAATTACGACCCCACGTCGTTTCAGTCCTACGGGCCACTCGATGGGATCAAACGTGATGTGTGGGAAGGCGGTATCCGCGTTGCCACGTTGGCATGGTGGCCTGGGAACATCCCGGCTGGAAAAATCAACACGGAACCAAGTCAATTTCATGATTGGATGCCGACGTTTGCCGATCTTGGCGGGATTCCCGCTCCGGCCCGCACCGACGGCGTTTCGCTGCGACCACGGTTGACCGGAACAGGCGAAGCCGAGACGAGCCAAATCTATGTCGAGTATTCACAGAACGGATCAACGCCAAAGTACGGAGACTTCTCGCCATCGCATCGCGGCAAAAAACGCGGCCAAATGCAGGTCGTCCATTTGGACGGATTCAAGGGTGTGCGAGTGAACATCAAATCCCATGATGATCCGTTTCAAATCTTTGACCTGAAAAAAGATCCCAAAGAACAACACGATCTAGCGAACACCAATCCGCGATTCAAGCAACTTGAAAAACGGATGCGTGACCACGTCTTGCAATCACGGATGCCCAACGCCAGTGCCAAACGGCCTTATGACAACGTGGCTATCCCCGCCGTGGAAGTCTCGGGCGCAACGCCCGGTTTGCAGTGGGCGTTCTACGAGGGCGACTTTCCCTACGTTCCCAAGACCAGTGGCATGAAACCACAAAAAACGGGCACAGCCGCCAATGTGAATCAGGCGAATTTGCCTGCGGGCAAAGGTGCCATCCAGTGGACAGGCTGGATCCAAGTACCGGAAACCGCTACCTACCAAATGTCGTTGTCCACCGGCAGCAAAGCGTTCTTGCGAATTCACCAAGCATCCGTACTGGATGCCGACTTTGGTTACCAAGCAGGCCAACGTCGTACGGTTTCGATCAAATTGGCCAAGGGATATCACCCGATCCAATTAACTTGTTTGTCCGATGGCAACTCGGTTCCATCCGTGGATTGGAAATGGGGACCATCGACAAACAAACTGAATGCGGTCGACGACAAATCGTTGTACCGAAAATGACCGTCCAGCGGAGGACGCTTTTTAACATCCACTAACCAGTTTTTTTTTGTACCCGATAGCTCTCTGATCGCGGAGAGCGCCCAAAATGAGGATTTATTACCATGAGCGATGAAAAACAAACCAAGAATCAAACCAATCGCCGCAACTTTATGACGCAATCAGCCGGGGTTGCCGCGGCGGCATCGGTGGGCCTTTCGGCGACACGAGCCACTGCAGCGGCGGGGTCCAACGAACGGATGCGAATTGGTTTCATTGGCCCCGGCGGTCGCGGCTACGGCGCGCACGTCAAGACATTGTGCAAGCTGCACGCCGAAGGCCGGAAGATTGATCTCGTCGGTGTTGCCGAAGTCTATCAAACACAGCGAGACAAGGTCGCCGACCATATCAAAAAGGCCACAGGAACCGATCCCGGTCGTTACGTCGACTATCGCGACATGATCGAGAAAGAAAACCTTGACGCCGTTTGTATCGGAACGCCTGACCATTGGCATCACAAACAAACGGTCGATTCGATCGCAGCGGGCTTGAATGTCTACTGCGAGAAACCAATGACCAAGACGGTCGAAGAAGCGTTTTCGGTCGAGAAGGCGTGGCGTGAAAGCGGCAAAGTCATGCAGGTCGGAGTGCAATCGACCAGTTTGCCGGTTTGGAATGAAGTCAACACGTTGCTCAAGGACGGCAAGCTTGGCAAGGTGCTCGGGTTCCAAACCGAGTACTTCCGCAATAGCGACATGGGACAGTGGCGGTACTACAAACTCGAAGCCGACATGACGCCCAAAACGATCGATTGGGAACGCTGGCTCGGAACGAACGAAGGCCTTGCACCGGATATGCCATTTGACCGTGAAAAGTACAAACAATGGCGTCGATTCTGGCCGTTCGGTAGCGGCATGTTCACCGATTTGTTTGTGCACCGCACCACGTCGATGTTGAAAGCCACCGGACTGCGAATCCCAGGACGCGTTGTTGGGGCGGGCGGTCTTTACATGGAATATGACGGCCGCGATGTTCCCGATGTGGCCACCGTGGTTGCCGATTTCAATGAAGGCGTCCAAGGCTTGGTCACCGCCACCATGTGTAACCAAGAATCACGAATCGACCAACTGATTCGCGGACACTTTGGAACGTTCCGTTTTGGAAACGGCGAAGAATTCGACGGGTTCGATTTCGTTGCCGAACGTCCTCAAGTCACGCATGAACGCGACTACAAAGACGAGCGGATCGCTACCGAGAAGGTTGGCAATACCACCTACGCTCACTTTGCGAATTGGCTTGATGCATGCGAAGCGGGCGAGCCAATGATGTGTAACAACCCACCGGACTTGGGTGCCGCCGCGATCGCCGTCGTGAACCTCGGTGCGGAAAGCTATCGTCAAGGCAAGGTGTTCTTTGTCGATCCGGAAACACGCGAGATCAGCACCACCGATCCAGGCTGGGCCAAGAAGTGGGAGCAACTCTCTGAAGCTCGTGCCAATCCAAAACATATCCCTGGATGGAACGCGGGTGATTTTGGTAGCAAATTGGTCGAGCCGGAATACATGAATCTCGCCGGTCCTTGGATCGACGGCAAAGACCCCGCGAAATCGTAGTCCCTCGGGACTGCGGTGACATGCCAGCGGTTTCGATCGAAGCATAAAAAAACCGGCCAATGACGTTTTCACATCACTGGCCGGCTATTTGAAATGCTTCGATCGGTCGGCGGCAAAATGGAGCCGCTGGGAGAAACGCGAAAGTCTCAGCGTACTACTGTACAAGCCTTTGAATGACTTTGGCGAACCCGAAAAATGATCCCTCTGCCGAAATTAGACGACCGAAGCGGTTGCGGGTCTTATTCAGTCCCACAACCTTTATCTTAGACTCGCTAAGGTAGTCATCAAGGTAGGTCGGCAAAACTTTCGCCTGTCGATGAGACGAACTTGCAAAGTTGTCGCTTTTTTCCCGAAAACCGCTGACAACAAAACTTTTGTGATTTCGTTATTCGTGACAATGCCCACTCGCTGCCGACCCTCTGCGAGTTGACTACGGACTAGTGGCCTGCGGAATCAGTGGCCTCATCGCCACTAGCCTAATCGCCACTAGCCCGCCTGAACCGTTTGTCCCCCCACTTCGCTCACGCATCGATTGGATTCTCTGCTAACATGAGCCCCCCGCCATCCCCTTTTGATTTGACCGGACGCCGAGCCCTTGTTACCGGAGGTACCCAAGGCGTCGGAGCCGCGATCGCCAAAGCCATCGCCTCCGCAGGAGCGGACGTGTTGATTCTCGGCCGCGATGAAGACGAGATCGCGATTCAAACACGAAACGAACTGCGCGACTTGGGGGTGCAAGCCGAGTTATTGATCGCCGATTTGTCGGCGGCTCCGAACGATCACCTTGCTCCGCTGATGAAGGCAATCGACAACACGATGCCGGGCATCGATCTGTTGGTCAACAATGCCGGCACGTTTATCGATACGCCGTTTTTGGAGATGACGTACGAGCGGTATCGCACCACGATCGATTTGAACGTCACTTCGGGATACTTTTTAACGCAAGCCTTTGCCAAACGTTGGATCGACCAGGGCATCGCCGGGCGAGTGCTGTTTACCGGATCGATCAACGGCGTGTTGGCGGAACCCGATCACACCGCTTATGACACCAGCAAAGGAGCGGTCGCAGCGATGGTCCGCTCGCTGTGTGTTTCTTTGGCCCCTCATCAAATCCGCGTCAACGCGATGGCACCAGGGCTGGTCCGCACGCCACTAACCGACATTGTCAACCAAGACACACGGGTGGAAAGCTGGATGAAACTGCACACGCCCAACGGCCAAATCCCCAGTCCCGATGCCTGTGGTGGCGCTGCGGTGTTCCTGTTATCCGACGCGGCAGAGCATGTCCACGGACAAACGTTGTTGGTCGATGGTGGAATGAGCGTTTGGCAACAACCCGATGTACCGGAAAAGTGGTAGTGGGTGTTAAAGCGTGACCATAAGTCTTAGCGGCTTTGTTGATTTAGTCGTACGATGGACTTCCTATTCCGTCGAATGCGCCATTGACGGACTAGAAAGTCCATCATACACCTCTTGCCGCCGGAAACTTCATTAATTCAACAAGCCGTTAACGGCTTGTTGATTTAGTGAGCCGCGACGCGTCAGCGGCCGGGTCCCACGCACGCCCCGGTGCCTTACGGCTGCGATTTACATCTGGATTAATTCAACAAGCCGGTGACGATTTTTGCTGCAAGATGGCGGCCACCATCACGCTAAAAAGTCACGGCGGACTCGCGTTAGATAATCCAGCAGTGGTCGTGGTTCGTTCTCGGCATCGATCAGCCCTGAATGGCTCAACACATGCGGTACCGCATCGGACCAACCATCCCAAACAATGCCGTGCACGATATGTTTGGCAAGCAGCGTGCGGATCAGCGGGCTTGCAATTCGCAATTGATCGGAACTCGCATCAAGCTCGGATGACGTTTCCGGCAGTGGTTCGAGCGGGTAGATCGCCTTTTCATCCGGTCCGCGGTCTCCGGGAATCGACAATTGGACCAACAGCGGTAATCCAAGCGTCCCCCAGCGGTCGATCATTTGGCCAAAGTCGATGGCCGAGCGCGGCAGCGTTGCGCCGCTGGCGTAGTTCACTCGCACATCCAAACCAAACCCGGCCATTCCGAGTCCGCTGCGAGCGATTGCATCGGCAAAGTGAAGCGGTGAGATGGCGTCGCGGTGTTTTGCCAAATATTCGCCAAACGGTTGATCAAACATCATGATCGCCGGAGTGTTGGGATCATTGCGGCGAACCGTCTGCAGAATCCCCACCGCTAATCGCATGATTTGCTCGTCATCAAGCTTCAGTGGGCCGGGGGTATTCAGTCCCGAAGCACAATTCCAAAGCTGGACCGATCCACGGAGTTTCAACACGGTGCGTTCGGCGAAATTACAAACCGATTGCAACAGCGACTCGAAATCATCTTCGAGCAAATACAACCAGTGCGGCATCAACCGCTCGCGGAAATCCAACAGCGGGCCTCCGATCACACGCAGCCCTTTGGATGCACACCAACGAATCGATTGCTCGGCGGCGTCGTAGTCGAAGCGGCCCGAGTCGGTTTCGATATCAGCCCAACTCAACCGCACCGCTGCCGAATTGAATGCGGCACAAAACTCGTCTTCGTGATCGGGTTCGGTCGGACTCGGCGGCACCACCGCGGCGGCCAACAACGTCCCCAATTGGTTCTCGCGTTGCTTGCGGAACGAAACCGACTGGATCGCGTAGCTATCACCGAGTTCCGCGTTGGCTTGTTCCAAGATTGAAATCGCTTCGATCGCATACTCTGACGCCACACCAGGATCACCGCGACGCTGCGCTGCATCGAGAAAACGCTGCGTCCCCTCGGCCATCAGCTCTAGAAACGTGCTGGTCAACGTCAATCCAGCTCGTTCCCAGGCATCCGATTGGATACGGGCGCGATAACAGCTGCCTCGCGCCAATTCCAACAGCAGCAAGTGGGCTTCCTCGAGCGGTCGCAAACTGCATGTATTGAGCGTGCAGTAACCGACGCCATCGACCACGCAGGTCAAAAATAGCTTTCCCGAGGACTCGATTCCTCGAGTGATCGTCAATCGCGAACCATCGAACTCATTTCGCGATTGCCAGGGAACGCCTTCGATCCCGCAGATATATGCATCTTTCCAGAGCGACCGGCTGATAAAATCTTGAGCCGTCTCAGGGACATCAAAGAAAAACTGTCCCATAGTGTCTTGCCAGGCTAATTCCGAAGTTGATGAGTCATACGCGGCTGCGCAACCGAAAATTGAAGCATGAGAGCGTAACGTATTATTTCCAGCACGTCGCCATCCGCCTTCTACGGCAATTATTGTACTTTCTAAGCCGGAGATTCGCGAGACGACCATCCAAGGGCCCCGTCAGGAATCGCCTGAGTAGGCTAGTTGCCGAGTGAGGGTCGTTTTGGCAAAGTAATTGCATGAGCAACCCAAACGAATCCAGCCCCCCAGACCTGTATACCTTCGACGCCGCCGGAGCACTGCTTTCGACGCATTTGCCATTGCCCCGGCGCAGCGGCAAAGTCCGCGATGTGTACGATCTGGGAGATTCGCTGATGATCGTCAGCAGTGATCGGATCAGTGCCTTTGATTACATCCTGCCCAGCGGGATTCCCAACAAAGGCCGCTTATTGACGCAAATGAGCCGTTTTTGGTTTTCAATTCTGCCGGTACGCCATCATCTGCTGGCAACGGAGATTCCCGAGGCGTTGTCACAAAAGTTCGACACCGCGCCGCTGGAAGGGCGAACGATGATTGTCGAGAAAGCCGACGTCGTGCCATTTGAATGTGTGGTCCGTGGCTATCTCGAAGGCAGCGGGCTGAAGGAATATCAGGCAACCGGCGAGATATGTGGGAACGCACTTCCGCCGGGGCTGAAGCAGTGTGACGCTTTGCCTGAGCCCATTTTCACCCCCGCCACCAAGGCAGAAGAGGGGCACGACGAAAACGTCACATTCGCGCGAATGGTGTCGGACATCGGTGCGGAACTCGCCGAAAAACTTCGCGATCAAAGCCTTCATATCTACCGCGTCGCGTCGCAGCACGCGGCTTCCAAAGGCTTGATCATCGCGGACACCAAATTCGAATTTGGCATGGTCAACGGCGAGTTGGTGCTGGTCGACGAAGTATTGACGCCGGACAGTTCGCGGTTCTGGAACGCGGCCAGCTATTCGCCGGGATCGGCTCAACCCTCGTTTGACAAACAATTTGTTCGCGAGTATTTGTCGCAGTGCGGATGGGACAAGCAATCCGATCCGCCGCCGTTGCCCGCCGAAGTGATCGAGCGAACCGCAGCGAAATACACCGAAGCGTTCGAGCGGATCACCGGCGAAACGTTTTCCTAACGCCGCGAAGTTTTTCCAGCGCATCCGGCCTCGGAAAATCGCACCCCGACACGTGAGTTCTGAAGATAACCTTGGACTAAAGTCCAAGGCTATTCCCAAAAGTGCCTCCGGCTCAAAAACAGCAACTTCAAAACTAAAGCTTCGGCTTATAATTTTTTCGAAGCCGTAGGCTTGATTGCCGCTGCGGCAGAACGTTTCCACGCCGGACTGAGTATCAGCCGGTCGTCCTACTTCAATTGGCAGTGCTCGAGGATTTCCTCGGCACTTGCTCGATAGCCAACGTAGAACGGCCCGAACTCGCCATACTTGGCACTCGCTTCGTCGAACCGCATCTTGTAGACGATCTCTTTCAAGTATTCGGGGTTTCGCCCCCACAGCGTGACCATCCACTCCCAGTCGTCGATGCCGACGCCGACCGAAATCAGCTGGCTGACTTTGCCGGCGAACGCCATCCCGCTTTGGGCATGCTCGGCCATCATCTTGTTGCGGCGGCTAAAGGGTTCGGTGAACCAATTGGCGCCGACCACGCGGCTTTTGTTCATCGGATAAAAACAGGCGGCGGGCCATTCGGGGAATTCGGGGCGAATCCGCTGCTCGTTCATGATCGGCAATCGTCGCTCATACGCGGCAACCTTGGCCGCCACCTCCGGCGACCCGGCGACTTCGCCTCCGGCAATCAAACGTTTCTCGTATTCCTCAATCGATGGAACGTACTCGCTCACTTCGCTCATCGACACGAATGACCAACTCGCTTCGACAAACTGCCCCAATGGGGGTGCGAGAATGCGTTGATGAACCGCATCCACCTTGGCCGGATCAGGGTCCATGATCATCACGCCAAAATCGGCTCGGTGACCGCTGGTCCAGTAGCTGGCAAGTCGCTCGGGTGCCAATTCCGCAGCGGGGTGCAACGCGGCTTTGAACTGACTTTGACATTCGGCGCTCAATCGAGCGCTCAGTGCTTCGCGGCGAAAACGATAGAAGTAATGGGCACAATGCCATCCGTTCTCAGGAATCACCGAAGGCTCAGGCAATGGGGCACCTCGGTGACCAGGTCGGCCAGCGGGACCGGGACGGCCAGCGGGCGATGCAGGTGACGTGGGGCCCGGACGCCCCGAGGAAGGTTCAGGAGAGCTCATCGTGAATCGCTATCGTGTGTCGGTAAGGGAGGGAAAACCAGTTTGGTTTCAAACAGCGGCAACATAGTCCGTTGCGAACATCCTACCCCGATTGCCGCCAAATTTGAAAGAAGGGCGATCCCGATCCCGCCTTCGCTTTCAAGCCCCAACGATTATCGCAAGATCCATTCGGTATAGCGGTCCCGATACCCTGTGTGCTTGGACCAACTGCGCTTGCCGGTCGCTCCGAAATAACCATAGGAATAGGGCGTTTTCCAGCTCGCACTCTCCTTGGCCTGGGGGATCACTGCAGGCGTGCCGAGCTTGCGTTGCTGGTGCGACAAATGTGGAGGATGTTTTTCCGAGTAACGTTCGCCCAATTTGTTTTTCGGCATCTTGAATTCCGGCGAACGGATCACGCGGTGCGTCGGCGTCGGATCGCCGGGACCGATCGCCCCGCCAAACAAATCAGAAAGCAGTCCCACGTTTTGTCCCGCAGGCGGATCGAATTGATCGGAAATGTGCACCGGGGATTCCCCATCGGCATAGCGAGGCGGCTCGGCTTGGGATGGACCGGCGAAGCGTGGTTCATCGACCGATCCCGTCGTGCGGACGTGTTGCGAATAACGACTGGCTTGCCCCGAACGGTACGAGCCCCCCTGGGGGTCGCTGGACACCGCATGCCGAACCGGTTGGGGCCAATCCACAGGATCACGCAGCGGTTGCGGCGGTTGGTTCGCCGTGGCGACCGGGGCCCATGATTGCCGAGCCTTCACTTCGGCCGATGTCAGGTCTGCGGCACCGGCCGAAGAAACGAAAACCGCTGCGAGAGCGATGAGCACCCAGCATGCGGCCAAGCCAGATCCGGCATTACAACGGTTTGAAATCATTTCAAAAAAACTCGACCGAGGGCAAATGAGCGACAGCGGGCCAGGCAGCCTAGGCAAACTTTGCCGATTGTCCGCTTTTTACTCATCGGCCACTCAAGAGGCCGTGGTTGAGCAAAAGATCAAAAATCGATTCAAGAACGACGCAAGACACGCAGACAACGCTTTTTCGTCAGATCCCCCATCATTCCGCCCAAAATGGTCTGGAAACGGGATTGTCGCCGTCTGTATGGTGGAGCTACGAATCCCGGTCGAAATACGGTGTGTTTAAGTCGATTGCGGACGCGCGGCGAATCATCGTAGCGACCGTTCCGGATCTGCCGGTTACGTGATTGATGCCCTGAAGGCTTTCCCTTTTCATGATTCGTACTGTCGTTCGGCGATAGACAACCTAGGCGGCAATGGAGGCCGCAACGTTACTTCCAGGAAGAAATTCATGAAAATGCAACGCCGCCATTTTGTCGCCCTGCTTGGTTCACTTTCGGTTACGGGAGTGTTGGGAACGCAAAACACTTTTGCCGAAGACCCGCAGCTCGTTGAACCCATCCACCGCGTTGCCAACGCGGCCAGCGTCACATCCAAGCCGATGATCGCCCAGCACCCGCTGGACCGAGCGCTGGACATGGCCCAAGACGCATTGGCCCATTGCCGTGCGAACGTCAACGACTACACCGCGATCTTGGTCAAACGAGAGCGTGTCGGAGATACGCTCGGCGATTATGAATACATGTATGCGAAGGTTCGCAATCGCAAAACCAATGGCGGCCAAATCACGCAGCCGCTAAGCGTTTATCTCGGCTTTTTGAAACCAAGTTCGGTCAAGGGCCGCGAGGTCCTGTACGTCGAGAACCAAAACGATGGTTACCTCGTCGCTCACGAGGGTGGATTCAAAGGCAAGTTCTTGCCCACCGTGACGATCCCCGTTGACGGCATGTTGGCGATGCGAGGACAGCGCTACCCGATGACCGAAATCGGCATCGAAAACCTGATCGTCAAGCTGATTGAACGAGGCCAACAAGCCAAACAGTGCCCCGATGTCACTTGCGAATTCCGCAAAAACGCACGGATCAAAGACCGAACTTGTACGGTGCTGCATGTGACCCAGCCAACCCGAACTCCGGGTGCTGAGTTCCATCAAGCTCAGATCTTTATCGACGACGAGCTGAACTTGCCGATTCGTTATGTGGCCTACGATTGGCCAAAACGTCAGGGCGCTCCGTTGGAAGTGATCGAAGAGTACACCTACCTCGATCTGAACGTGAACGTCGGTCTCAGCAATGCTGACTTTGACCAGTACAACTCGGCGTACAATTTCCACTCGAAATAACGATCGCGTTGCAGTCGACAAAGCCGCTCTCTTCATCAGCGGCTCGGCACGGCGAACGGACCAGTGTCGTCCGCTTTCGCCCTAACCGGTGGGTTCTATTAGCGGAGCGGTGCAGGGTCATCGACCGGTCTCATGCGGACGTTTCACTTGCTACCACCACACGGTTGCTCCGCACCGCACCACGACGGTAACGGCACTTCTTTGGGGGCCGAACGGCCCTGCTAGCGGCGAATTCTGCTCGCCCGCCCCAATCCCTTTCGCCTCGGCTCGGATTAAAATCGAAGGTGTTGGGAATCGTTTGCCAACGGTATACAATTCGCACTCAGCGATCGTCTCTTTCCTGAATTCCCTAACTTTTAAGCGTTCAATATGTTCAAAGGACTTGGCAATCTCGGCAATATTGCGTCGATGATAGGATCCTTCCAACAGCTGCCTGAAAAGATGCAGCAGCTCAATGACCAGATGAAAGTCGCGACGGTCACGGGAACGGCATCCGAAACCGACGTCACCGTCTTGATGAACGGGCTTGGGCATGTTCAATCGGTGCAAATTCGCGGCGAGTATTCCAGCGAGGTGATTGAGAGCTCGGTGCTTGAAGCGACCAACCAGGCGGGGGCTGCAGCAAAGCAGCTTTACGCCGACGGCATTTCCCAGATGGTTGCCGACATGGACATCAACATCCCCGGACTCGATGGGATTTTGGCAAACTTGACGGGAGGCGGTTGATCACGATGAGCAATCATGCCGGCGCCGTATCGGAATTGGTGGAACAATTAGGCCGTTTACCGGGAATCGGACGCAAAAGCGCCGAACGTTTGGCGTTCCACCTGCTACGGGTCAGCGAGCACGAGGCACTCGGACTGGCCGATGCGATTCGGCGAGTTCGCAAGGACGTTCGCTACTGCTCGGCATGCTTCAATTTGTCCGAAACCGAACTCTGTGCGATCTGCTCGGATCCCAACCGCGACCACACCCGGCTGTGTGTCGTCGAACAGCCTCGTGATCTGATGAGCTTGGAACAATCCAGTGCGTATCGAGGTGTGTATCACGTATTGCTAGGCCGGATCGCTCCGCTGGACGGGATCGGCCCTGATCAATTGACCATCGATCCGCTGGTCGAACGTGTCCGCAAAGGGAACTTTGTCGAAGTCATCATGGCGACCAACCCGACGGTCGAGGGGGACGGCACCTCCCTTTACATTTCGAATTTGTTGAGTGAATATCCGGTAGAAGTCACCCGGTTGGCCCGGGGAATCACGGCCGGAAGCGTGTTGGAATATGCCAATCGCGAAATGATCGCGGACGCATTGACGGGCCGGCAAAAACTATAGTACCAACACGCTATCGAAACTTTTCTTGGCGAAAGCCGTATTTTTCTCGCCAATGGCACAGCGAGTGCTGGTAGAATTGCGGCGCACTGATTGCCGGTTCCTGAGCAATCCCAGTTCACTGGTTTGGGAACAGGCGGTGCCAGGATTTCACCACCTCCTATTTTCAGAGAATGCAACGATGCGGATGTCGATGGGTCTTCAGGCCCGGCAAATGCAGGTTCAGAAGTTGGCACCGCGGATGATCCAGTCGATGGAGATTCTGCAGCTGCCGACGCTGGCTTTGCAGGAGCGTATTGAGCAGGAGATGAATGAAAATCCGCTGCTCGAACAACAAGATGTCGACCCCACCGAGCCCGATCGATTAGACGATGATGCTCCGTCGGCCGATACGCGAAGCGAAGACGAGAAAGAATTGGTGGTCGACAATGACCATGACAACCAAGACGATTTCGAACGCTTGGAGAAGATGGTCAATGATCTTCCCAGCACGTTTGATGACTCGTTCCGCCGCTCGTCCAACCGCATGCAGGACGATGCCGATCGACGCCACGATTTGATGGCCAATGCCCAATCTCGTCCGGAATCGCTGAACGATTTCTTGCTTCATCAATTGGCCGAGATGGACATTGATGATCGTGTCGAAAAGCTGGCCGAACGGATCATCAGCACGCTCGACGCACGTGACGGTGGCTACCTTCGCACCCCGTTGGTTGATTTGTTGTCAGCCGGCCACACCGAAGAAGACCTGCACCTGGCCGAAAAGGCGCTTGGTATCGTGCAATCGCTTGAACCCGCTGGAATCGCGGCTCGTGACTTGAGCGAATGCCTGCTGAATCAACTTTCTCCTGCGATTCCTCATTACGAGGAAATGAAGATCTTGATTCGCTCGCACCTAGTCGATTTGGCCGAGAACCGGTTGCCACAAATCGCCAAGAAAACGAATTTCACGATCGAGCAGATCCAAGAAATCCGTGAAGAGCTGCATATGCTCAACCCAAAACCGGGCGCGGCGTTCATGGAAACCTACGTTCCCAACGTCACCCCCGATATCATCCTGGAACAAGACGAAGAAGGCGAATACAAAGTCCGGCTCGATGATGACCGCGTTCCTACGCTGTTCATCAGCGACTACTACCGTAGCCGACTGCAGGACCCCAACAGCACAACGGAAGAACGTGAGTTCATCAAACAGAAGATCAGCAGTGCACAGTGGCTGATCGACTCGATCGAACAGCGACGCAGCACGTTGACCAAAGTCGCTGAAGCAATCGTCGAGCATCAAAAGAAGTTTCTTGACGAAGGCCCCGAGGCGATCGAACCGCTGAAGATGCAACAGATTGCCGACAAAGTGGGCGTCCACGTGACGACCGTGAGTCGTGCGGTTGATGATAAATGGATCCAAACCCCGCGTGGCATTCTGCCGTTGAAACGATTCTTCGTCGGAGGAACGCAAACCGAAGATGGCGACGATGTTGCTTGGGATACGATTCGCTTGAAGCTGCAAGAATTGATCGACAAGGAAGACAAGAGCAATCCTTACAGCGACGAGCAACTTGTCGATGAGCTGAAAAAGGCGAGCATGACCGTTGCCCGCCGTACGGTAACAAAATACCGAAAACGGATGGGAATCCCCAGCAGCCGCCAGCGACGCGATTGGTCACTTGTTAAAAAGTAGTCAGGAATGCGAATGAGACGCTAGGGACGGCTGAATACCAATCGTGACGGTCGCCCGATGTCCCACCCTTTCCGCTCTCTGTTGCTGCTGGTCTCGCTCACCATGGGACTTGCCGCCGCCAATGCTGCTCCGCCTGCCGATTCTTTGGCAACGGAAACCGCATCGGCACCCGAGCTTCAGCTCGATGCGTTCGTCGAGCAACACTGTATCGAGTGCCACAGCGGATCGGAAGCGGAATCCGGCATACGGCTTGATGCGTTGACGGCGTCCTCGACGTGGCAAGCCGATTTAGCGACGTGGTCTCGCGTGGTCGACGTACTCCAGCACGGCGAAATGCCGCCCCCCGATTCGCCCCGTCCTGATCCAGCGGCGACCTCTGCAGCGATCGAGCATATTGTCGGCCGTGTTGCCCGATCAGGATCAGAACCGCCACTCTCGCTGCGGCGAATGAATCGCCGCGAGTATGAAAACACGATTCACGATCTGTTGGAAATCGATGTGCCGCTTGTGGATCTGCTGCCCGAGGACCAGTCGGTGCAAGGATTTGACAATGTTGCCGATGGATTGAGCATTTCTTCGGTGCTGCTCGAGCAATACCTACAAGCCGCCGACGTTGCCTTTGACGCGGTCATCCGCCGAATCAAGCCACTACCTGCGGAAACGCGTCACGTCGAGATGATGCAGGTTCGCGAGAACATCGATTCGGTGAAAAAGAAAAAAGGGGGAACGATCGAAGTCGAGAATTCGTTCGTCAAATTCACTCCCGGTTGGCCTCCCGCCCGACTCGACGCGGTGCATCCGATCGAAGACGGTGTCTATCGCTGTCGGGTTGCCGTTTGGCCGCACGATCCTGGTGATCGAACGTTGTCGGTCGCCATCTATACGGGATCGCTGTTTGGCCCCGAAACTCGCAAATTCATTGGCATCTATGACGTCACCGGGACGCCGACGAACCCTCGCGTGATCCAGTTCACCACCGCGATGGACGAAGGGCACTCCATCCACATCGTGCCACGCATTTGGCCCGAGCACGTCACGTGGCGAGACAAACACGAGTCGCGTCCAGGCGTCGGCATCGCGTGGGCCGAAACGCATGGCCCGATCGACCAGAGCTTCCCTAGCGAAGCTCAACAACGGCTGTTCGGCAACCCCGACTCGATCACGATGGTCCCCGAGCAATCCGTCTACATGCGTCACCGCAAAGGGGTCCAGCGTCATGTGGTCGCGTCGTCGCAACCAGAGGACGATGCCGAGCGAATCATTCGCAACCTTGTGCCGCGTGCCTTTCGCCGTCCTGTCAATGAATCCGAGATCGAACCGTTCGTTCGTTTAACGCTCGATCGATTGCAGTCAGGTCGCACGTTTGAACAGGCGGTGCGAGCCGGCGTCACCGCCGTGTTATGCTCGCCGCAATTCTTGCTGATCAATCGCGATCCCAGTGTGGATAGCTACACGATCGCATCACGGATGTCCTATTTCTTATGGTCGACGATGCCCGACGATCGACTGCTTGAACTGGCGGCGTCGGACAGGCTACGCGATCCTAGAATTCGCCAGGCGGAAGCCGAGCGGATGATGCGTGACGCGAAGATCCAGCGATTCGTCGAGAATTTCACGGGGCAATGGCTCGATCTGCGGGACATCGAATTCACCACGCCCGATGGCAAACTATATCCCGAATATGACCCTCTTTTGGTCGAAGCGATGCTCGGCGAAACCCGCCACTTCTTTGCCCATGTTTTGCAAGAAGATCTCAGCGTCGCAAATTTCATTGACTCGGACTTTACCTTTTTGAATGAACGGATCGCGAAACATTACGGCATCCAGGGCATCAAGGGCAACGAAACGTTTCAGCGAGTGCAACTTCCACCCGACAGCGTTCGCGGCGGGGTGCTGACGCACGCCAGTGTGTTGAAGGTGACGGCCAATGGCACGACCACTTCACCCGTGCTCCGTGGCAATTGGGTCCTGACGAATTTGCTCGGTCGCACCGTACCGCCACCGCCGCCGGGCGTTGCCGCGGTGGAACCCGATATTCGTGGCGCCACGACGATCCGCGAACAGCTTAGCAAGCATGCATCCGTCGATTCCTGCGCAAGCTGCCACAAACGCATCGACCCTGCGGGCTTTGCTTTAGAACATTTTGATCCAATCGGCGGCGAGCGGACGTGGTATCGATCGCTCGGAGAGGGAGAAAAGATCCCCGACAAGCGAATCTCTTATCGCAAAGGCCCGTCAGTCGAAACCGCTTCCCAATTTGCCGACGGTCGCGCGTTCGACGACTTCAATCAGTTCCGCGAATGTTTGCTGCAAGACCAAACGTCGATCACGCGAGCGATCACAAGTAAGCTTTGCGTCTACGCATTAGGTCGCCGCATCACGCTTGCCGATCGCCGTGACATCGATGCAATCGTCAGCCAAGCCAAACAGAATGATCACGGTCTGCGTTCGCTGATTTTGGAAATCGTCGCGAGTGACTTGTTTCTGCAGCCCTGAACTGCAGCCCTTAATCGAGAAAGTCTCCCCTCATGAACCTCCGCATTGATCGCCGACGAATCTTACGATCCACCGGCATCGCGATGTCGCTGCCGCTGCTGCAGACGTTCTCGACAACCTCCGCTGGGGCAGCTGATCCTCTCGGCACGGCGACCGACCCGAGCAACGGCGATATCCGCCGCATGCTGATGATTTGTGCTCCGCTAGGAATCCACACCCCCAACTTATTTCCCAAATCAGCGGGTCAGCAATACGAGGTCACTCCGTACTTGGAGCCTCTACAAAAGGTTCGCAACAAGGTTTCGATCGTGTCCGGTTTGATGCATCCCGATGTCGACGGAGGTCACGCGGCGGAGAAGAGTTTTTTGACCGGCGCCGCCCACCCCGGCCAACCTAGTTTTCAAAACACCATTTCGGTCGACCAATATGCGGCGGAACAAATTGGCCACCGCACGCGATTTGGTTCGTTGGTGTTGGCGGCGAATCGATCGAGTCTTTCGTTCACGCGATCGGGTGTGCAAATCCCCGCCGAATCGCGTCCGTCACGACTATTTGCCAAACTGTTTCTCGATGGCAACAAGGACGAGAAGGCCGCTCAGATGCGGCGAATCGAAGATGGCCAGAGTGTGATGGACCTTGTTTTGGAGCAAACACACAAAGTCCAGCGTGAAGTGGGTCGCGAAGACAACCAAACCTTGGATCAATACTTTTCCAGCGTCCGAGAGCTCGAAGTCCGGCTCGTGCAAGCGGCCGAGTGGTCGAAACGTCCCAAACCCACCGTCGATCGCAAGCCGCCGACCGACATCACCGATCGCGCCGACTTTACCGGCACGATGCAATTGATGTACGACATGATTTTCCTGGCCATCCAAACCGATTCCACGCGGTTAATCACCATGATTGGTGCCGGCGGCAACGAAGTGGTCGCACTGGAGGGCGTCGACGACGGATGGCACAACCTAAGCCATCACGGTCGTGATCCCAATAAGATCGAAATGTTATCGATCATTGAGACAGAAGAGATGCGGCTGTTTGCCGAACTGCTGCAAAAACTCGATGCAGTTCGCGAAGGCGACAACACACTGTTGGATCAAACGGCGATCCTGTTGGGATCGAACCTCGGAAACGCATCGAGCCACAGCAATACAGATTTACCGATCATTGCCGCAGGAGGCCATTTCAGACATGGGCAACATCTCGCCTTTGACCCCGGTTCGCCGCCCCCGCTTTGCAACTTGTTCGTCAGCTACCTGCAACACCTCGGCCTCGAAACCGATCGTTTCTCCAGTGGCACCAGCACCCTGACTGGCCTTGGGTAGGGTTCGTGTAAATCAACAATTGCATCGCTGACCGAGCAACTCGCTTGCCAACGGGTGTGTCGCCCGCTGGGCTATGTTTTCCCACCTCCGCTATCCGGTGGCTCACGCCACCGGCAGAGGGAATGTCGGCCTCCGGCCCATCTGCTCGCTACTAAATCAGCAGTCTCCTCCGTCGGGGAAGAGGTACCGGCAGCACAGACCGAAGCTGAAACTCTCACCCAATCGCTGATGTCAACATCACGGTAGATGGCATGGGGTGTCAGCGACACTCAAAACACCGAATGAATTCCAATCGGGGATGCTTATTGCTCTTTCGCGACCTCGTACATCAGCTTGCCGTGGTCATCGTGAAATTGAATTTGCAATTTCGACTTCTCCTGATCTGGGCTGACCGAGACATGCAAAAATCCGCCAGTCGGTTCGTCGTAAGTATAAGGCTGCACAATTTTTCCTTCGGGATCGGTGCCTCGTTTTGAACCCGGTGGCACGCCGCGGCGTGAATTTTCATCGTTCAGCGCTCCGCAGCCAAACTCTTCCACCCCGCTCGGATGGATACTGTGGTATTGCCAATGGCGATCGCCACAGAACACCATCAGATTATCAATCCCTTGTTCGTTTGCCCAAGCAAAAAACGAGTCGGCTTCGTGACGAAACCCGCCGAGATTGGTGTGGTTGTCTTTCTTGTACGCGTCGTCCGGGCCGACCATCGGCGTGGGGCTAATGATGATTTTCCACGCCGCGTCACTTTCCTGTAGTGACGCTTCGAGCCACTGACGTTGTTCTTTTCCCCACAGCGATTTATCCGGGCCATCTTCCATGCGATTGGGCGAGCGATAGTCGCGGCCTTCGGTGAACCACAACTGCAAGTCGCGACCAATGCGGTGCGTTCGGTAAGTGGGCGACTCGCGATCCTCGGATGCATGAATCGGCATCTGTTCGCGGAACAATTCGATCCCTGATTGCGGCGAGGGCATTTTTTCGCCCACCATGTCCGCATCATTGAATCGAAAATCGTGATCATCTTTGGACCAATACGCAGGCGTCTTGCCAAAGAATTCTATCAGCCGGGGGAAACGAAACTGCTCGTGCCATTTTCGTCGCAGCTCCGGCAACTGCTTTGCCGCAGCGTTATTGGGTTTGTCGTAATAAACGATATCTCCTGTTCCGACGAAGAAACCAGGCTCGAGCTTGCTCATCGAAGCAAACACGGGATAACCAAGCTGCTTGTCCTCGGCAGTCGCCGTGACCGGACCGCCTCCGTTGGACTTTCCACGAATGAACGAATCGTAATTCATGCAGCTGCCCATGCAAAACGTGACGTTGGTCGCTTGATCCTTCGCGGGCAGCGTCTTGAATTCACGTACGGGACCGGTCCGCATCGGCTTGGTCTCGGTTCCGATGTGAACGCGGTAGTAATATTGGGTATCGGGCAACAACGATTTGATCGCGCAGCGAACGACAAAGTCATGCTTCGCGTCGGCGGTCAACCACGCTGTTTTCTGCGACGGATCGAAGTCGGCGTTCTGCGAATACTCAAACTGAACAGCTCCTTCGGCTCCGGGGACATCGCCGTTTTGGTCAAGCGTCGGTCCTGGCACGCTCGTCAAACGCGTCTGCAGCAGCACCGAGGTCGCGGTCACTTCGCCCGCGAATTCGCCTTGCGCATGAAATGGCCCCGAGCGAGCGAGGACATCGGCAGAAATCCCAAACGACGATAGAAACAGTACGGTGGCTAAAAAAGAGGTTCGGTACAACATGGCAATCAAATGCGGCGGGGGAGTGAGAAAACAGGGCAAGCGACGAACGGGGAAGCCCGCTGAATAGATTAGTCGATTCGGAGCGGAACGTCGAAACCGACGAGGATCAAAATCACCAAAGATCTTCGTCCCCCCCAAATCGTCCACCGGGGGCTCGCAAACGTTACACTGGTGGCTTACGTCTGACTGTGTGGCTTCATTGCTGAACCACGTCCGCTTCGCCCGTCTCGGTACCGATCACCATGTCCCCAGTCCCGCCATCGGAAGGAATGTCGCAAAACGACTCGTCGGCCGCAAACGGATTGAGCCAAGAATCACTGGAGCTCGAGGTCAAAGAGCAGCCGCTACGAGAGCGGTTGTTTCCCCAGCTCTCGCTGAAATTCCTATTAAAACTGACCGCAATTTGCGCTGCGGTGATGTGGGCGTTTCGCGCCGGCGCGATGGACAATCTATTTTGGGCAAAATGCCTTAGCGTGATTTTGATCACGGCGATGGGATGTTTTTTCGCTTATGCCGCCATGTTCTGCATCGCATTTTTCTTGGCCCGATTCAGTGGCGCGATCCTCGAACCGTTCCAGCACAATCGGCCGACCCCGCACAGCGGCGCCCCGGCTTCGCTTTCCACAGCACCGTCAATCCCTCGCGAGGACAACGCGTGACTCCATTCATTCGCCTTTCGATGCTGCTGGTTGTCATTGCGGTGGTGTCGGTCGCCGAGCGACACGTATATGGCCAATCCGACCCGCATGCGCAAACCGTGGCAACGCTGCCCGCGAATGCACGCAAGGCAGGATTTTCGATGTCGGTCCAGATATCCAAGGTTGCCGCCAATGGCTATCAACCGATCTATTTGAATTTCACCAGCCCGCTAGGAAGCTTTGCTTCGGACCGGACGTTTGACGTCAGCTTGTCGCCTCAGAGCAATTGGACGAGCGACTTGGACTTTACGTTTCATTGTCAGTGCCATGTCAAACAAAAGTCCACCGTCGCCGGCTTCGTCGTTTATGTCCCCTATTACGTCCCTTGGGAAGCGATTTTTGTCGAAGTGCGAGACGACGGACGAACGGTCCAAGGCGGTCGACAAATGGCATTCGTCAATCAATTGACGGTCCGCCACGCGGATCAAAAAACATCTGTGGGCATCATTCACCCGACACTCAAGCAACCACCTGCAGCAGGACTTCCTGCATTTCCGGACATCCGTACGCTGACCACAGTGCTGGGGGACGGTCCGATTGACGAAAACACAGACATCCCCCGGCTGTCGCATGTTGAATCCTTGCGACAGGTCGCTCAAGTCCAACCGGCATGGGTCCAATTCCGTAACATTGCTCCAGAGGCGATGCATTCATCGTGGCTGGGCTATTCCCAACTCGATGTCATCCTGATTCATGGGCCCACGCTTGAAACGCTGGCTGGCAGCGGACCTGCGGATCAAATCGATGCGCTCGTGGACTGGGTCGCCGCCGGAGGCAACCTGTGGATCTATGACGCAGGCGGTCTCTCGCTTCCGTTTCCCAATCTAAAACCGATCGCGGCGGGCCAGATCGTAACGCCGGCGAGGGTCAAGGGCAGACTCAAACTACAGGAACTCAATGACACCACGGATCTCGAGTTCGAGTCATGGACGGGAGTCAACAAACAATCCAATAATTGGCAGTGGAAACAGAGCAATACCCCTCTGTCACAACGCCAAGACATTTTTGACAAATTGGTCAAAGCCAATCATCCGGCGGCGCAGAACCGTGCTGCAAAAACATTGGCATCGACGATCAAAACCACTTCGCTGGGTCGCGGCACCGTCACCACGATCGACGACGTTGATCCATTCCCGGGATCGTTTCAATTGTGGCAGACCGTCGCCGATCTGCACGGCAAGCGGCAATTGCAGTGGGTGACGCGAAACGGGATCGATGTCCGCTTTGGCAATGACCTATATTGGAGCTGGTTGATCGAAGCCGTTGGCGGTCCCCCAGTGAAATTGTTCTTTCTGATCAACACCGTCTTCATTGTCTTGGTCGGCCCGCTGAGTTACCGTTTTTTCCGCAAGAACGAACGATTGTACTTGCTGCTGTTTTCCGCCCCAGCGCTCGCGTTGCTGGTAACGAGCGGCTTGTTTATTTCCGCGATCTTCGCCGATGGTCTAGGGACTCGATTGCGAGCCCGCCAGATTACATGGCAGGATGCCCAAACAGGCTACTTAGTCCACAACGACCGGTTGACCTACTTTTCCGCGATAGGAAGAAGCGGTGGACTGCAATTCAGCAGCGATGCGGCCGTGTTCCCCGTCCTGAACAAACCTGCGGAAAACCGATATTACGGCGGTCATCGCAATGGGGGAACCGCTTACCATATCAACGTTGGCGACGACTACCAACAATTCTCCGGCCGCTTCCTACCCTCGCGATCGCAGGTTCAATACCTGTACCTCGAGCCTCAAAAGGCCGCTCCGCTGGTCACGTTTTCTCAAACAGACAATGGATTGTCGGTGACCAACGAATCCGACAAACCGCTGTATCAAGTGGTTGCATGTGATAATCAACAACAACGATGGATCACCCAAACGGTTGCTCCAGCAGAAACGGTTAGGATGAATCCAGTGCAAACCGGTTCGGCTGCTGCAAAACTAGGGATTTCGCCGATGCAGTTGGCGAGTTTTGTTCCAAAACTCCGACGCGCGTATTACAGCCGCGGCAGCACGGGATCGGAAATTTCAGTGATCGACCAAACGCTCAACGGATGGCTGGCCAGCATTCCTGCGAATCAATTCATCGCAACGACCGCATTGAGATCCGATTCGCTTGGAATCGATGACGTCGAGATCGAAGATAGCGTTCATGTCATTATGGGAGCATTGAAATGATCGCGACCACTTACCAGGCAACATCGTATGCAGGACCGATGATCGAACTGAATTCGTTGTGCCGCACGTTTGGAACCACCCACGCGGTTGACAATGTTTCGTTTGCGGTCCCCAGAGGCAGCGTGTTTGGCTATATCGGTCCTAACGGAGCGGGAAAAACGACCAGCATGCGAATCTTGTCGACGTTGGAACTGCCGACATCAGGCGAAGCGTATATCGAAGGCCTCTCGAGCGTCAACGATCCCGATCGTGTGCGTGGCCGTTTGGGGTTCATGCCCGATGGATTTGGAACCTATAGCGACACGAACTGTATCGAATACCTGGATTTCTTTGCCCGTTCGTACGGTTTGGTCGGTCGCGAGCGAATTCGTCGATTGCGGTGGGTGATCGATTTTACGGGGCTGCGTCCGCTGGCGACCAAGCCAATGCGAGGGTTGAGCAAGGGGATGCGTCAACGGCTGTGCTTGGGACGCGCCCTGATCCACGACCCTCCGGTGCTTGTCCTTGACGAACCCGCAGCGGGGTTGGACCCGCGAGCGAGAATTGAGCTGCGTCAAATCATCCGCTCGCTCGCCGCAGAGGGCAAAACGATTTTGATCAGCAGCCATATTTTGACCGAACTTGCCGAGATGTGCGACCGCGTGGGGATCATCGAGCGTGGACGATTGCTTGCGACCGGAACCGTCAGTGAAATCCGCCGCACGCTGCAGCCGCATCGCGAAATTTTAGTGCGTGTCGCGGCTGACGCCGATCAGGCGGCTGAACTGATCTCGCAACATGCACAAACCAAAGATGTGAAGAGGGTTGAATCGATCATTCGATTTTCGATCGAAGATGGTGACGCACCGCAAATCGAGATCCTCCGACTGCTCTGTGACGCTCGCGTCGACGTGCTCGAGTATTCGCCGTGCGACCACTCGTTGGAAGATGTTTTCTTGCAAGTCACGAAGGGACATGTGCAATGAGTGATACCGTATCGGCAACAATCGCACTTGAACCCGACTGCGATCCCATCATGGCAGAACTGGACGACGAACATCCACTGCTTCGCGACACCGACCGCCCGGGGTGGTGGGGATGGATCGACCAACAAAGCGAAAGGGTTTCGCGTCACTTGAACCCGATCTTGATCAAAGAGGCGCGTCAATCGCTGAAGAGCCGGCAATTTGCCGTGACCTTCTTTCTGCTGCTGATCGCGTCGTGGTTCTGGATGATCATTGGTGTGGTTACGCTTGCACCGGATATCTATTTCGTTCCGTCCGGCGCAGATTTGATGTCCGGCTATTACTTGTTGCTTGCCATTCCGATGATCGCGATGGTGCCGCTTGCCGCCCACCGATCGTTGGCCGCTGAACTTGACGAAGGCACCTACGAACTATTGGCGATCACGAAGCTGACGTCGATGCGAATTGTGACCGGCAAACTGGGAAGTGCGGTCCTGCAGATGATGGTGTATTTCGCCGCGTTAGTCCCTTGCTTTGCCTTCTGCTACCTGCTGCGTGGCATCGACATGGTAATGATTGCCACCACGGTCGTGTTGGTGTTCGGGGTCTCAATCTTGTTGACCACCTTTGGGTTGCTGTTAGCCACCGTGGTCCAAAATCGCGCCGGTCAAATCTTTACGCTGCTTGTTTTACTCGGCGTGATCGTGTTCTCCGAATTTTTGTGCGGTGCATTTGTACTGGAAGTCATCATGCAGCAACAAATTTTTTGGAACAGCGAGGGGGTGGTGTTCACATCGCTGTTCTCAGCGGTAGCAGTGTCATGCATGGTGATGTTTGTTCGTGCGGCCGCAGCCCGGATTGCGCCGATCACCGAAAATCGGTCGACGCGGTTGCGCTGGATCATGTTCGCCCAACAATTGATTTGGATTGCAAGCATCGCGACGCTCGCACTGTGGTACTCTGAAGAAGAAGTCCTCGAGTTTGGAATCATGATCTTGGGGGGCTATTGGCTTTTGATGGGCACGTTGATGCTCGGGGAATCCTCGGAACTAAGCCCGCGTGTGTTGCGAACGCTGCCGCAAACAACCTTTGGGCGGATGATGATGCTGTGGTTTAGCCCCGGACCAGGCACAGGATTCATGTTTGCCACCGCCACCGGTTGCGTGGGCATGATCTCGCTGGGATCGGTAGCCATTCTGTTCGGTTTTAACGATGCATTGGAACCGATCGTCTTTGCATTATTGATGATGGGTTATTTGATGATGTTTCTTGGTGGCAGTCGGTTGGTGGTGCTGCCCATCGCGTGGCGATTCGGAAACACATTCGCACTTCCCTGCTGTGTCACTGCCACCCTGCTGACGCTGGGCGTGCTGGCGCCCTCGGTTTTTATGGCGTTAACCACCGGCGGCCCCTCACAACAATACGGGATTCAAGAGTTTACAAATTGGATATGGACCATCGAGCGATCGTTTAGTCGCAGCTCTTTCAACGAAGCGGTCGCACTGATCGTCTTTTTAAGTGGGATCGCCGTGTTCGTTGTGAATCTATTTCTACTGGTCCGCGAGTTCTCGTATCGCCGCGTCGCCGTCCCCGCCCGGGTGATCGCCGACTCTGAACAATGACAAAC
Source organism: Novipirellula caenicola (assembly GCF_039545035.1). Taxonomy (NCBI): domain Bacteria; kingdom Pseudomonadati; phylum Planctomycetota; class Planctomycetia; order Pirellulales; family Pirellulaceae; genus Novipirellula; species Novipirellula caenicola. The sequence continues at coordinate 20,091 of NZ_BAABRO010000027.1, read as the reverse complement.
GAAGCGGGCTAACGCGGGACGGCTAAAACCTTGGGTAGGGGCGTTGAAGCCGAAAGGGAGTTTATTCTTTCGGCTTATTTTGCGGTTACCTGCGGTGCCCCATTGTTATCGACAAGCCGCAGTTATCGATTTGCTGCAGTTATCGACTTGGCGCACTGCGGCCGCTGGCGATCGATTGTTCCAATAACAAAGTCAGCTCTTCGACGATCTCGGGATGCGACACCGCCAAATTCTGCGTTTCGCCGGGATCGGTTTCCAGGTCATAAAGTTGCCCCGGAGCCTCCGGCGCGGTGTCGGGCAGCAGATACTCTTTGAGCTGGGGGTGCGTTTCATAGCGGTTGCCACCGGATCCTTTGTGCGCCAAGTACTTCCATCGTCCTCGCCGGATCGCCAAGTATTTCGCGCCACCAAACCCCTGCTGTAATAGATACGGACGAATCGGCTGCTCGGGAGCCTCGCCCAACATCACGGGTAGCATACTAAAACTGTCTTCGGCCGCATCGTCGGGAAGCGGTGCTTCGACGATCTCGGCGATCGTTGCCATCACATCGGTCAGCGAAGTGAGCTCGGACGAAGTGGTCCCTGCGGGTACTTTGCCAGGCCAGCGGACGAGAAACGGCACCCGGTGGCCGCCTTCCCAATTGTCACGCTTCACACCTCGCCACGGACGTGCCCCATCGTGACCGTGATCATGCCGCATGTGATAGATCGTCGGGACCTCGGGACCATTGTCGCTCGTGAAAATGACCAACGTATTGTCGTCAACATTCAGACGCTTGAGCGTCTTCATCAACTCGCCGACGACATAGTCCAATTCGAAAATGAAATCGCCATGCGGCCCTGAATTGGTTTTCCCTTTGAATGCGTCGCCGGGAAACGACGGCAAGTGAACCGCTTGCGTGCTGTGCAGCAAGAAGAATGGTTTGTCGGGTGTTTCCGCCACGTGGCGGACAAGAAAATCTTGACTCTTTTTCAGAAACACCATGTCGACTTCTTCGAGATCAAAGTCCGGTGCAACCATCCCGCGTCGGTTATCGTGCGAATAGGGATGTTTGGGAAGCGTCGACTGATCGAGCTGTTTGACGGGCGGATTGGGAATCCGTTTGCCATCGATAAACGCGTACAACCAATCGGTCGTCGGACAGCATGCGGTGCCAAAGAAATGATCGAATCCACAATCCACGGGCCCGCCATCGATGGGACGCGAATAATCAATTCGCTTGACCGCTTCGAGATTTCCGTGATGGATCGGTTCCCCCTGCTGATCATAAAACGTCAATCCAATGTGCCACTTGCCAAAGCATGCAGTGGTGTACCCTTGTTGACGCAGCATCGATGGCAACGTCAACCGCTCTGGATCAATCAACGATGGTCCGCCGGCCCCCGAAAACACACGGCCTCCGTTGGGAATCCGAAATGCCATTTGCCCCGTCATCAAACTGTAACGTGTCGGCGTGCATACGGTACATGGACTATGTGCATCGGTGAATCGCATCCCCTCGCTCGCGAAACGATCCAGGTTCGGCGTAGGGATCTTCGATTCGGGGTTGTAGCATCCCACGTCACCGTACCCCAAATCGTCGGCCAGGATCACGACCACGTTCGGCTGTTCGGCGGCGAAGGACGTGTTTAAGTAACCGCCGCAGAGGGACGCCACCAAAACCAGCGCCGCTAAGTTCAATGTCAGCTTCATAAGTTTAAATCGATCTTCGGGGGAGAGGGCGAAGCAAAAGCAGGTTTCGCGTCGGCACCGCATTTGATGCCGGCGAAAACCGTCACCATAACAACCGGCGAAGCAAAAGTCATCGGTCGCATCATCTTGCAACGCGAGTTACCCCAACGCGGCACTACGGCCATCGTAAAACCGCTGCAAATGCAAAAGGGGCAGGATCCATCCATACACTGTCGCTGTGGGAACAAGCGTTTGGACGGAGACGAATTGATCCTAGTGACGGACGAGCCCTGGTCATTGGATGAAACGATTGCGACTCGACAAATATGCGCACAATTATGGAAAACCAATTACAATCCATCATCCGACGGAAACAGGATTCCATTAGGACAGGCGGTAAATGACTCCATTTGCCCATTGATCCCTAAAACGCTCGGTGTGGAATGGGGGAACGTCCCCACCCAGATCCAGCAGGCTTCGGCGGAACAAGACTAATCATTTGCGACACGCCGATATTGATTTGCGACACCTTGGTCATGGGGGGATGCTGCCGTGCGGCCTGTACCGGAGACGCCGCGATGCCGACAACGGGCTCCCTCGGTTTTAATTCACTCCAATCATTGGCCTTGCGATCGATTGCAATGCTATGATTCACGTAAATCTTCACCTTGACTTAGCCGCCATAAAACATGTTTTTCAGAACGAGATATCCCCGATGCTGGACTCGATCGGTGGGGCTGTTATCGGTTGCCCGAAGCGTGTTAAGCCGCGTCTGCCTTGCGAACCTTGCCCCTCGTGAACATTCGCATGCGATTGCTCGCAGGATTGGTCACGGTCATTCGATACCGAATCTGCATCGCCACGAATTTGCTGTCTCTCTCTTCTCGGACGCCATGGGTAAGGACCGACGACCATGAACACTTGGTTAACCCCCACCACGGAATTCGCGGCGAGACAGCTGACTAGCATCGATATCGGGTTGTTAGCTCAGCTTTTCGATCAGGCGGACGACGTTGCGTTTTTCATTAAGAATGAACATGGACAATACGTGTGCGTCAATGAATCGTTGGCGAAGCGGCACGGTTTGAAGCGGGCTGCCGATGCGATTGGCAAACGTCCCTCTGAAATTTGTCCCGGTGACTTCGGACAAGTACCCGCCGAACAAGACGCCAAGGTCTTACGGACCGGACGCGCGTTGGTGGGTCATCTTGAAATGCAGTGGCATCGTCCTCACAAACCGGTTTGGTGTCTGACCACGAAACTGCCGATCATTGATTCCGACGACCACATCATTGGTTTGGTTGGCTTTTCACGCGACGTTCGCGTGCCGGTCGAAACGGATATCATTCCCAATGAGTTTGCTCAGGCGCTCGAGTTCTTTGAACAAAACCCGATCGAAATCAGCACCCCCTCGATGTTAGCGGAGCGTGCTAACATGTCGCTGCAACGTTTGGCTCGGCTGACCAAGCGACTGTTCGGTCTAACCCCCAGTCAATTCATACGTCAAACACGCGTCGCGACAGCATCACGGTTGCTGTTGGACACCGACAAGACGATTGCCGACATCTCCTTTTCAAGTGGGTTCTATGACCAGAGTGCCTTTACCCGAGCGTTCCGCGCGGCGACCGGCGTGACGCCATCCCAGTTTCGCCAACAAACCCAAAACCTAGCGAAGGAATGAAGCGACTCCGGCGAACTCGCGGCAACGGCCATCCAAAGTCGCCACACGATTGGCGACGGTTCGCATCCTCGGTTGTGATCCCTAGAATTGAGGCGACCGGTGGGATACGCATCGGTCATTTTCCCTCGTAATTCTATCGAAACGCCAGTGACGGCATGGCTTGGGCCGCGCCGAGAACTTGGCAGCCAGCACGGACTCTGAAATCGACGATGCAACTTTACCTGATTCGACATGCGGAAAGCGAAAACAATGCGATGCCGCCCTACCAACGGATCGAGGATCCAGCGATCACGCCACGCGGCCGATTGCAATCCGAATACCTAGCCAAATGGACCAGCACACTGGCGATCGACACGCTGATCACAAGCCCGTTTCGCCGTTCGATCCAAACCACTCGCTTTATCGTCGATCAATCGCCGCAATGCGTTCATGTTTGGCACAACGTGTTTGAACGCGGCGGTTGTTTTCGCGGCCACGGCCCCGATGCGACCGAAGGAGGCCCTGGCATGGGACGCGAAAGCATCGAAAAAGAATTCTCGGCGTTGCCCCACGACTGTATCATCGATGAAACGATCACCAGTGCGGGATGGTGGGCTGGGAACCGCCGTGAAACCGATGACCAAGCGAACACGCGGGCCGAAGTCGTCACCGAGCGATTGATTCAATCGTTCGGAGCCAGCGGCAAAACGATCGTGGCCGTCATCCATGCCGACTTCAAACGATGTTTATTGGCGAAAATGCTTTCGCAGGTCACCGATGTCGAAAAGGTCGGAGCCTTCGTCAACACGGGAATCACCAAACTGGAATTCGATGGACATAGCTGGAAACTGCATTGGCTGAATTCCGCCAGCCATCTGCCGTCTCGCTTGGTGACCGGCATCGAAACGTAAACATAATGCCGCGGAGCCTTTAGGACCGCCAAGAGACGGCGTTTGCGTGTCGTAGCTACGCTCGCCAGAGCGTGGATGGTTGCCGCGCAAATGCGAATCACCACCTTCTGCGGATCATCAACTTCTGGCAAAGGTAGCCACGAAAAAATTCTTCACAGACAAAGTCGATGGCACTGATGTGCTAAGCGGCGGCTTACTGAGGGCCGTGCAGCGTGGGCGAACCGAGAATGGGCGAAGTCCGTGTCGAAGAATTCTGCGGAGCCGACTGCATCACCGGCGCGACTTGCATTGCGTCGATGACGTATTCGGAGACACCTTGGTCGTGCATCCCGATAATGTCCCGCACACTCAGCGGCATCGTGATGCCGTAGGTTTGCAGATGGTTGACCACTGCGGTATCCGAGATTCCTCGCCGCTTCATCGAAACCACGTCCAGAGGCGACAACGGGCCCAAGTATTGCGGTTCCGACTGCCAATCAGGTCGGCTTCGATAGACCGTTGGCGGCGGAACCACTTCAACGCTAGAGTGCCCCGAATAGGCCGACGAAGGCGAATAAGGCAATCCAGACGGATACGGCGACGTCGATCGGTACTGCGGATATCCCGAATGCGGATAGGCAGGCTGTGGGTACCCGGGGTACGAGTGAACGTGCTGTGGCGGGGCTGAGTGATAGATTCGGTTGTGCTCGATTCGAGCATCCTTTTCGTTACCAATCGTTCCCCCGGCGATCGCGCCGACGGCACCACCGATCAAGGCTCCGGCGGTCTCGTTGTTCCCTTTGTCACCAATCGCAGCTCCGATCGCGGCGCCGGCGAGTCCGCCTAGGATGACGCCTCGACGCCGATGCGTATGGTCCTGTGCGCTGGCAACATTCAGCGTGGAGGCAACCACGACGATCGCGATCAAACTTTGCTTGTACATGGCACGTTACTTTGATGAAAAAAGGAGAGACCGATAATGCAGCGGGTTATTGATCGTCGCTGGGCTGTGTCACAAACCGCGTCATCGTCTTTGATTTTTCGGTGTTTGCTTTTTGAGTGACTTGGACGTCCTGCACCAGAATGCTCGGTCCATAAATCTTTTCGAGCTGTTCGTCACTCATGCTGAGTGGATTTTCGGTGGTCGATCGCTGCGAAGTGGCAGGTTGGGCCGGTCGCGAAGGAGTCGACGAACGAAATAATTGGAAGGGGCTACGCGCGGAAACGGAAGTGTTCGCAGCGACAACAACAAACAAAACAGCGGCAATACGTTTCATGGCAGGATGCTCATTCGGGTGGGAAAGCGGACAGCTTTGCGTCCCCAATCACCACCGCCCCCGCGCTGACGATTTCGTGCAAAGCTTTGTTTCAAAAGTTTTGCACATGATGAATGTCATGCCGATAAAATAACGTCGGCCGACCAAATGCGGGGATGCATCTCGGTAACGCGTGCGGGATATGCCGATTGTGCCGCGAGTGGCGAGTGGCCAAGGGCATTAAGACGCCCTCCGCGATTGCCGTGGGACGTCAATCTTTCGACTGAAAACTTTTGCGTAGTGGACGCGGCTACACGTCCTGCAAGCGGGATCTATAGCAAGACCCATTACTCTCAGCAACAAACAGCACGGTCTGACGTTGGGAGAGACAAAGCACGTCGTACTGTACGTTGCTTAGACCGATTGGCGGTTGCGGCGCAATTGGCCACAGGCGGCATCGATCTCGCTACCTTTGCGTTGCCGGAACATCACGTTGACACCGCCCGAAACCAATATGTCTTTGAAGTCGGCAATCGCTTTGCTGCTTGGCGTCACGTACGGCAATCCGGCCACCGGGTTGTACGGGATCACGTTCAGCATCACGTTGCGTCGGCGAAGAATCCCCAACAACTGATGAGCACAATCATCGGAATCGTTCAGACCACCGAGCAGGACATACTCGAACGTCAAGCGACGTCCGTTGGCTTCGAAATAGCGATCCGCCGCATCGAGCACCGCTTTGATACCGATTCGCTTGTTCACGGGAACCAGCTGAGTTCGCAGTTCATTATTCGGTGCATGCAGCGAGACGGCTAAGTTGTAGGGGACACCATGTTTGGACAATCGATCGATCGCTGGCGGAAGCCCCACCGTGCTGATCGTGATTCGCCGAGGACTGATCCCTAGCCCCTCGGGACTGCGTGCCTCGTCCAGCGCCGGCAACACGCGATCCAAGTTGGCCAGCGGTTCGCCCATTCCCATCATCACGATGTGGCTAAGCCGTTCGTCCGGGTGCAAACGCGATTGCAGACGCAGCATCTGTTCCAAGATTTCGCCGCGTGTCAGATTGCGGTCCACGCCGTCAAGTCCGCTGGCGCAAAACACGCACCCCATCGCACAGCCCACTTGGCTGCTGACGCAAATGCTTCGGCGAATGCCGTCGCGAAGCAGCACACATTCCACCTCGCCTCCGTCGAACAGACGCACCAGCAATTTGTCGGTGCCATCGGACGAGCACACCGCATCAACTTCGCTGGCGCGAAAGATCACAAAATGCTGCTCAAGCTGCTCGCGAAGCTTTTTGGGCAGATCGGTCATCTCGGCAAACGTGGCCGCACGACGCTGGTAGATCCAATTCCAGATCTGTTTGGCTCGAAACCCCTGCTGGCCCTGCTCGACGAGCCAGCTTCGTAGCTGATCGACGTCGAGATCCAGCAGGTGAATGCGCTGATCGACATCGTCGCCAGAGTTTTGGGCTGCGGCTCCAGGAATGGCAGCGGACGGAATGACAGGAAGATCCAACGGTGGGTACCAGCAGTGTGTAAAGGAGGAACAGCCGTAATCGCTTCGCACCTAGGCGTGTGCGTCAGGAGTCTATTCTAACGCAATGATTTTCCGTGCAGAGGGCAAACTGAAAAGGAGTCTTCTGACAATCGCTGAGCATTATTGTTAAATTGCGGCGGACCGCTGTAAAACCAACCATTTCGTGCCAAATGAGATGGCATTGACGTCACGCCCCACCCCAGAGAGCCCTCATGGATGCCGACAAGACCCTGGACCGATTCCTCGAATTAGCTGCAATTTCCGGACTCAGTGGCGACGAACGAGCCGTCGCCGAGTACCTGGTCCGCGTTTTCAAGGAAGCGGGGGTCCCCGATTCGCAGATCCAATTCGACGGTGCCGAAACGCGAACGAATTTAAAAGGAAATTGTGGCAACCTGATTGTCACGCTGCCGGGAAACGGCGCGGGGCCGAAAACGATGCTATCGGCGCACATGGATACGGTCCCGATTTGTGTCGGCAGCCAGCCGGTGGTCGATGGCGGTCAAGTGCGAAGCAGTGCAGCGACAGGGTTGGGGGCAGACGATCGCAGCGGGTGTGCAGCGATTTTGACCGCGGCACTGGAGCGGTTGAAACGCGGCGACGAAAATTTTCCTCCCGCCGTGATCGGCTTTTTCGTACAAGAAGAAATCGGGCTGCATGGGGCTCGCAATTTGGATGTGTCGCTGGTCGGCAACGTCGACCGCGCGTTTAACTTTGATGGCGGAGCTCCTGAGAAGGTCACGATCGGAGCCGTGGGTGGCGAACGGATCACCATCAAAGTGTTCGGAACCCCCGCTCACGCCGGAGTCGCGCCTCAGCAAGGCGCCAGTGCGATTGTGATGGCATCCAAAGCGATCGCCGACTTGGATCAACGAGGATGGCTCGGCAAGATCGAAAAAGACGGCCGTAGCGGGACCGCTAATGTTGGTGTCATTCAAGGCGGCGATGCGACCAACGTGATCACGCCGCTGGTGACGCTGCGTGCCGAAGCGCGAAGCCACGACGCCGAGATGCGGACACAGATCGTTGACGAGATTCGGCAAGCGTTCCAGACGGCCGCCAAAAGTGTCAGTACTGATTCAGGGATTTGTGGAAAAATTGAATTCACCACCCAAGTCGATTACGAAGCGTTTCGATTGGACGAGAATCATCCGTCGGTCCAAGCGGCCAATGACGCGATTTCCAAGGTGGGACGAACGCCCTACTGTGCCGTTGCCAACGGTGGACTCGATGCCAATTGGTTGTATCGTCATGGGGTCGAGGCGGTCACGATGGGTTGCGGCCAGCAAAACATTCATACAATTGATGAACGACTCGAAATTGCCGACTACCTCGATGCCTGTCGTATTGCGACATGGCTGATCACCGAAGGAGCCGAAAGTGCAGGATGATGACGAACTGTGCTTGTGTTTTCACGTCACACGCCGCAAGGTCGTACAGTTCATTCGCGTTCAGAAACCGAAGCGGGCAAGCCAGCTTTCGGAATGTTTTGGTGCAGGCACCGGTTGCGGTTGGTGCCGCCCGTTTTTGAAGAAGCTGATGGACGAAGCCAATCCGGAAGCGGTCAACTTGCCGGGGCCCGAAGATTACTCGCAACAGCGTGCGGAGTACCGCAAGCACAAGTCAAACTAAATCGCGAGTGTGTTCGTCATCGCTTCATTTTCGGGGTAGTGGAACTTGCAGGAAAGTTTCGATCCACACCGTGAAATGTCGAAAGTGATGTTTGGAAAGTGAATCGTCGAAAGTCTTGACGGCTTGTTGATTTAGTGAAGCTTCCTGCGGCGAGGGTGTATGATGGACTTCCTAGTCCGTCAATGGTGGATTCGACGGACTAGGAAGTCCATCGTACGAATAAATCAACAAGCCGTTGACGACTTCCGCTACGGTCATGACCGACCCTTCTTGGCGGTCACAAAACACCGGTCACAAAACACCAGGGCAAAAATAAAACCCGGCCGCCTTTTTTCAAGGCGACCGGGTCTTTTTCAATCTGCGATTCACTCACACGATTCGTTGCTCGTTTACACGAAGCTTAGAATGTGAAGATCGAGTCAACGCCGAAGGTCCATTGCTCGTCGTCGTTGTTCTCAAGAATTCCCGAAGGATTTCCTTCGACCCAGTCGTAACGAATTTCAGGACGAACGGTGACGTTGGCGTGTGGCTTGTAGTTCACACCAGCGGTCAAGGCGTAGACGTCAACGTCGTTGCCATCAAGAACGCCTGCCTTCGCATCGTACCATTCGAAACGAGTTCCGTACGACCAGCAATCGTTGATCGTGTAGATCAAGTATTGGTTGATGTCGAACGTTTCGCGAGCGGTCGCTCCAGCACGATCTTCGGTGTCAAGCACGTCGCTTTGGAAGATGTACTGAAGGTTGTCCGACAGAGCCAAGTCCGCAACGATCGAGTGCATGTAGCCTTGCTCGTATGCGTTTTGGTTGTTGGCGAAAACGCCTCCGACGGTTGCGTAAGTGACGGTCAAGTCATCGGTCAAACCAACCGACAATCCGCCGAGGAACGCGTCGCCGTTGTCTTCGAAACCGCTATCCCAACCCATGACGTATCCACCGTAAGCGGTGACGTTGTCGTTCACGTTGTAGGTAGCCAAAGCACCGGTGTGCGTAAATGGCTCGCTGTTGTACATCGTGTAAGCGTGGCTGTAGAAGAAGTTACCGGTCGCTTGAACCACTTCCCATCCGATGATGGTGTAGAAGTGACCGACTTTGACCGACAAATCGCCGTAACCAGCTTCCATGTACAACTGAGGCATCGCGTGACCGTAGTCAGGTCCGTGATCCCAGCCGTTGTCCCAGTGATCGTTGTCGATTCCGAACGCTTGCGTGTCTTGCGAGTCGGTACCGTATAGATAGTCGATGCGACCACCGATATCGAAACCGCAAGAGGTGTCGATTGCTTTCTCGGCGTACAACCAAGCTTGATGCAGTTGCAATTCATCGGGACGGCTGTTGAACAACGGCAGTGCGTCGCTGTGGTAGCCCATTTGAATCCAACCACCAGCGGACCAACCGTTGTGCTCGCCGAACAGGGTCCAAGGGTCACCCAGGCAGCAGTCGCCACCGGTCAAGATGCTGCCGATGCCGCATCCCGAACCCGATCCACATCCGCAGCCAGCCGAATCGCAACCACCGTCGCATCCGCCATCGCAGATGCCGGTGTCGCATGTGGGAGCTACGGGCTCGCAACCGCAAACTGGTTCGCCGCAATCGCAGCCTTTTTCTGCACAGTGCGAAACCAAATTGATTTCGTTTGCACGGATATCTGAATTGATTCCGGCATTAACGCCACAGGCCATCATGGCCAGCATCGCTAGTTTGCTAATTCTCATAATCGCTCTCTACTCCCCATCATCCGTAAAGGGTGACTGTATCTTCTGCTTAATAACAACCACGTGAATTTTCCTAACGACGACAAACCGTCAGGGAAAACGCAGGTCTACGCCCGCATTAGGTAGAACGAATTCGAAATTTCCGCCTGAAGAAAACTGCGAGAGCTCACTTCAAATTGCGATCGACACTCCTACGTCCACGCTAAGTCTTCACTGCAGATATCGGAGGCTCACATGGAATCACACGCACGAATGTGGTGATTCCGGTTCGCTACGACCAAGTCGGGTTCCACAAATGCATCTTGTAGGAATCTTGCCAACTGATCCTCTGAATCCTTCTAGCCAAACTTAGCCGATCGAAACGGTCGATCGGTCTACAATCATTTCATCGACTGTAGCGATTTTGATGACTGAACGTTTTTGGGCGATGAGGCTGAACATTCGAGATGAGTGCCGTTACAAATTAACATTTTGCAGTTTGACTGCAGTAAACACGCTACTTAACCGACGCAGGAACCCCCCGTCGGTGCCGTGCAACCGGGCCGGATCTATACGAAACGTGGCCAATCGGGCAGAATCGGTGCTTTCCCAGAGACGTCCACCCCGTCCGATTCTTCCCCTGACAAGCAAGTGATCCACCAATGGCGTTTTGGCGTTCCAAAAACACCGTTTCTGACGATTCCTCCGCAGCCGACTCGCAAAACACCCCTACTCAGGGGCAGGCACCGGATGTGGCCAAGAAATCGGGCGGCGGCCTGCTTTCGAAAATGCGTGCCGGATTACAGAAAACGCGGCGTACTCTAAATACGGATATCCGCGACCTATTCAAAAGCGAAGGCCGGCTCGTTGACGACGCGCTGCTTAGCGAATTGTTCGCCAAATTGATCCGCACCGACATGGGAATCGGCCCCGCCGAAACGATTCGGGACGATGTCGCGACGCGTTTGCGAGGCCGAGTGGTGCAGTTCGACGAAGTCGTGCAAACGATCACCGATCAAACCCGCAGCATGCTGCAGCAGGAATCGACCGCGCTGAACCTAGCCGACGCCCCGCCCACCGTGATCCTGGTGGTCGGTGTGAATGGCAGCGGCAAAACCACGTCGATCGGCAAACTGGCCAATCATCTACATCAATCGGGCAAAAAGGTCGTGCTCGGGGCTGGCGATACGTTTCGTGCTGCGGCGGTGGAACAATTGACCGTTTGGGCAGGCCGGATCGGATGCGACATTGTCACCGGCAAACCCGAGGCGGATCCGGCGAGTGTCGCGTTTCAGACGGTCCAACAGGCAATCGACACCGGCGCTGACATCGCGATCATCGACACCGCCGGCCGGTTGCAAACACAAACGAATCTGATGCAGCAACTCGAGAAGATTCGCCGCGTGGTGGAAAAGAAGATCGAGGGGGCGCCGCACGAAGTGTTGCTCGTGCTCGATTCGACCGCGGGTCAAAATGCGATCAGCCAAGCACGTGGATTCAGCGAAGCGGCCAAGTGCACCGGCATCATTCTTGCGAAACTTGATGGTTCAGCCAAAGGCGGGGTCGTGCTGCCGATTCGCGAACAGTTTCAATTGCCCGTGAAATTTGTCGGTCTGGGCGAAGGCATTGAGGATATTGCCCCGTTTGACCCCGCCTCGTTCGCCACCGCATTGTTCTCGGAGTAAGCCGATGTTGCATTTACAATCCGAATCCGCCGCCCGCTGGTTCGAACAGGTCGACCAGCATCTCGACGAAATCCTGATCGATCACGCCCACTGTGAACGCAAAGCGGCGTCGACGGCAATGAACTTTATCAATGCCTATGCAGTGAATCGCGACCTTTGCCGCGAGATGAAACGAATTGTCGAAGAGGAACTCGAACACTTTGAAATGGTGCTGGATATCCTCCAGCAGCGTGGGATCGAGTTCCGACGGCTGACGCCCGGCCCCTATGGCAAAGAATTGAACGAACTCGTTCGATCCCAGGAACCCGATCGCGCGGTCGACCGGCTGCTTGTCGCATCGCTGATTGAAGCTCGCAGCTGCGAGCGTTTCAGTCTGCTTGCCGAGCACGTTCGTCATCGCGAGCCGGAGCTGGCCGATTTCTACGCGGGGCTTTTTGAAAGCGAAGCACGACATCACACCACGTACGTGCGGCTCGCGGAATACTTTGCCCCACGGGAAACGGTGCGTGAACGACTGAACCAACTGTCCGCTTGCGAAGCAAAGATCATCGCCGCAGGCTCTCCGCTGCCGCGGATGCATAGCTAGCAGCGTGTTTCACGCTGCGGCGCGGTGGGATGCGAGTTTGCGTGCTTCGCAGTGACGCGGCGTTAGGCTCGCGGAGCACGAACGGAAAAAAACTGTCGTATTTCGACGTAGCTGCCGTCGCCAGACGGCGGAAATCCACGCTTTGGCGAGCCTAGCTACGACAATAATAAACCGCACGTTCGCGGAGCGATCGATGACATTGCGAATGTTTCACGGGTGTCGATGGAAAGTGAGTTTTCATTGACGGGCTTGCCCGGGGATCTTGTTCGTTTGCTTTCTGCGAGAGCCACCAATACAGTTCCTTTGCGAGGCGATCGTAGCGGATCGGATTCCCTATCCCGTTCGCCTTTGCCCTTTTCCAAGACGGAAACTGGATTTCATCCCCCGACGGCTTCGTACAGCGTCGGCGTTTGATAGCCCGGAGGATCCGGCAAGACAACATACGGAAGTCTTGTTCGCACAAAACCATCGCCCCCGCCAAGGGACACTCGATGGATGTTGCCGAGATCAAAGAAAAGGAATATTGAAATGCAACGCTCCCTCATGTTTTTCTCTGCGATTCTGCTTGTCCAATCCGCAGGGCTCTCCAAAACATCGCAAGCATCCAACCCCGAAATCTCGTTCGACCTGCCTTTGGTCGCCGCGGCGGTTCCCAATTCGTGCGACAGCACTGGGGCTCGCTTGGTCGATGTCGAATTGAAACTTTCATCCATGATCGTGGCTCCGGAACCCAAACGGATCGATCAATGGATCGTTCGCTGCCAACCCCGCGACCGTGCAATGCAAATTGCCGACTACGCTCCGCGAACCGAAGTGGCGAGTCCCATTCAAGGAGCAATCCAAATCAAAACGACGGACGAAAACGCCAAGTCAGCAGGCTTGTCGGTCGACGGAACGCTTTCGCATTTCGCTGTCGGAAGTTTTGGTGTCGATCAATCCAACAAGGCCACCGAATCGCTGCAATACGATCGCGTCTCAGCCGTCCAAACCGTGACCGCCTCGGGCACGATCAATCGAGGACGCGGGGTATATTTCAAATTGAACTGGACCGAACAACAAGTACTCGAAGGCGAAAAGACCTTTCGTTTGACGTTCAAGGTTCCCGATCATTGGCGAGGCGGATTGATCGATGTATCGGTAATCGCGCAAAGCGAAAAGAAATCGTTCGGCGGCTGGGACAAAGAAGTGGTCACCCTTGGTAACGCGCATTTCGTGGTCGCTGCATACAGCGATGGCGATCAAGCAGCCCTCGATGCTGCCAAGGATCTGTCGAGTGCCGAAGAGACACTGCGACGCGCGGCAATCGAGCATCTGCAAAAACGAAACAGCTCGCTACCGTCGCTGGTCCGCAGCGTCACCCAAATCTTTGATGCCAAGGACCGTAACCGTTCGACTCGCTGGGTCGAGCGATTGTTGTTGGACGCGACCAATCCCTATTCGGACAAAGAGATTCTGGAACTGCCGGTGCAGACGCGTGTTGTTGCCATCGATTACTGCGACGCCCGCGAGACGTTCACCCGGTTGAATGAGCCATCCCCAGTCGAAATCACCATGTCCGACGTTGCCGATGTGGGTGCCCCCTCAACACGCTACTCCGCAGCGAAGCCAGCGGTCGAGTAAGACATTCGAATCAAACCAAGCGGCTTGTCAAACCAAGCGGCTTGCTGAATTAGTGAGCTGCGACGCGAAAGTGGCTTTGTCCCAAGCACGGCCCGGTGCATTACGGCACTCGGCTCACACGACCGTTTCGCTTTGACTAGATCGACAACCTGCGTTTGTCGCCAACGTCGATGGCGACGAGTTCGCGGCATCGACTTAGCGAACGGGCTGTTTCGTTAACAGGGCTGTTTCGTTAACAGGGCTGTTCGGTTAACGGGGCTGCTCGGTCAACGAGACTGTTTAGTTATTGCTGAAACCGATCGCGTGAAACGCATCTCGGCCGAGCGGGTTTTTTAAGAATTGACGATGGCATTCAGGACATAAATCGTAACGTCCCTGCAGACTGGTTTCCGCATTGGACAGATCCATCTCGTCCTCTTCTGCGATGCCTTCAAGGATCTGATGCAACTCAGTCAAGTGATCAATGTCCTCATCAAAATCACCGAGTTGCGGATCGGGTGCGGCTTGAACCTCAAGCTGCACCGTGTATCGAATTTCGCAAGCGGTATCGATTTCCCGTTTACAACGATCACAGGTGTAATGAATCATCAATCAGTCATCCAACCGTGGGTTAATCTCGTCAACGCGCCGGGTACACAAACCCGATGCTGAAATTCAAATGAAAAGAAACGTGACGAGCTATCTTAATATTAGTGACGTGAGCGATACGGTCGCAAGGCAAATTGCCCTTACTTTTTTTAACAATCAAACCCGAGCCTGACAGATGCTTGACAAACGCCATCGCATCGAGTTAATGGCGTTACGATCGCCATCGAAACAAGTCATTCCTTTACCACTCGGATCACACCGCTGAATTTACTGCGACAAGGGGGGTGAAATAAACTCTCCTTCGGAGACAATTTCGGGATTGGCGGCAATCCGAATCTCGACGATCAAACTGGGACGGATCTCACGGTCTAACGTTTCCCAGTCGCGAGAATCGAGCACCTTTGCCTGATAGTGTTTGCTTTGAGCTGCGTCAATGAGTCGCGAGATGGCTTGTTTATGGTGCACCACAAACAAGGCTCGGCCGCCGACGTTCAAATGCGGTTTCAAGTGATCCAGTAACGCATCTCTCCAGTCATCGGGATCTTCAATCCTGGCCTCGGTCACCCCGTCGCCAGACACCGCCGGGGGGATCGCATCAGAAAAATTAACGATCACCAAATCAAATTTTTCTTTTTCTTGGACCGCGGACAACACTGCTTCCTTGCGTCCGGTGGACCGTACTTCCAAATTTGCCTCGCTATCCAAAGCCGCAGCGTTGTAGCGAGCATTGGCAACCGCAGCAGGATTCCAGTCGATCGCAACGACTCGGCTCGCTTCGTTTTGAAGACACAAAATGGCGATCAATCCCGTGCCTGTCCCCACTTCTAAGACGTTGCGATTTGCCGCAATGCTGTCGTCGAGAATCAATTTGCGAAGCGATTCGGTTTCGTCCAGATCCAGTGGAACGGATTCAAATTGGACCAAGTCGCCAAACAACAGCGATTCCATTGGCCATGTTTGCACCACCCCGTACGAATAATCCAAGTCGTCACGATAACCTCGCGAGCACCCGCAAAACGAAATTGCAAGCCACACCAGACACAGTGCTTTCCAAATCCGCATCGTTTTCAAGATCCGCATCGTCTACCCTTGCAACGCCCCTCAAAAAAATTCGATTCGTGCACTATGGTATCACAGGGCGGCAGGGTCGATCACAGAAATCCGTGGCAGCAACACCCCCCAAACCCACGGCGGCGAGGCCACTTTCAAAAAAACACCACCGTACCGACAGATGCGGCCGGGACGATTCGCAAAACATTCTTGACAACAAGTTCCGGCAAAGGACGCTATCGAGGACCACACGCATGGCGACCATCCTTTCGGATTCATCACAAGCGACGACACGTTCATGGCGGGGGCTGATCTCGATCCCCAATATCCTATCGCTGGACGCGCCGCTGGTGGCCATCGGTTGGCAGTGGCTGATCCGTTCTGCCTTTGTCGATCCCGCCGCGTCGCCTGTCCAGCCCAATGGGACGCCAATGATGACTGCGTCAACGGTGGTCTTGTTCATGACCGTGTGGTTGATCTACACGGCAGACCGTTTGTTGGATTGCCGGCGGATGAACTTTTGCCGCAACGCAGCACCACGCCATCGATTTGCGAAACGTTGGTCTTCGCTGTTGTGGCCGCTGTGGTGCGTGGTGTTGATTACCGGCGGCCTGATCGCGTTCACCTACTTGCATCGCGAGCTATTGTTTGGCGGTGGTATCTTATTGGGCTTCGTCGCCCTCTATGCGGCAGCGGTCCACGATGCACCATCACGCCGACGGGGATTGCCCAAAGAGTTCATTGTCGGTTCGCTGTTTGCCATCGGGGTGAGTCTGCCGGTGGTGACATCACGTGTGACATTTTCGCTTGTCGTGACGATTGCATTAATGGCAGCCTTGTTCGTACTGAATTGTTTGTGCGTAGCCACAGCCCAACGGCCTAGCGATCGACAACAAGGAATGGATTCGGCAGTGTTGATGTACCCTCAACTATCCGTCTACCTTCCTTGGCTTGCCGGTGGGTTGGCCACGGTATCCGCGGGCCTTGGTATTGGCGGATGGATTCCCCTATCGATTGCCACCCCCACTTCGCTGAGCAGCTTTTTGCTGATTCCGATTGCCTGGTCGATCGATGATCGACCGCATCACCCCAGTTCATCCCACCCCAGTTCATCCCACCCCAGTTCATCCCACCCCAGTTCATCCCACCCCAGTTCATCCCACCCCAGTTCATCCCAGTGCAGTTCGTCCCAGTGCAGTTCATCACAGTGCAGTACGTCACCGTGTAACTCATCATCGCTGGGAGAGCTTGCCGATTTTGCACTGCTATCTCCCTTCCTGGTGATGGCAATCGTGACATGAGCGACCGCGGCGCCGCGGGCTACGACCGGCTTGCCCGTCACTATGCGTGGATCGAAAAGTTGCGATTCGGCAACACGCTTCAGCGAGCTCGCGTTTCAGGAATCCGCCAACTTACCGATCTCCATTCGTCTCCTCGCGTGTTGATCCTGGGCGATGGCGATGGTCGACTACTCGAAGCATTTTTGCAACAATGCCCCGCTGCCAAGGTCACCAGCGTGGACCTCAGCCCCAAAATGCTCGAGCAGCAACGCAACCGCATCGCCGCTTTGAATCGGCATGACGTCACATGGATATGCTCGCCGATCGAGATGTTTGCGTTTCCGACGTCAACGTTTGACATCGTGATCACGGCATTTTTCCTCGACTGCTTTGATGCACCTCAACTCAGCAAGCTGCTGCCACGCATCGCCGGTGCACTCAAGCCGCAATCGAATTGGTACGTTGTCGATTTTTGTGAGCCCGATCGAGGACTGCGGCGCATGTGGGCAAAGTTTTGGCTTGCCATCATGCACACGTTTTTCCGCTGGCAAACTGGACTTCGAACTCGACGCATTGTTGATCCTCGTCCGCAGCTTCGCGACCTCGGATTTGAACCTCAGTTCCAAAGCACCTTCCACTTTGAAATGATCGTTGCCGCGATCTATCAGCGGCGACAGCCCACACGCATGGGAGACTAAGGTGCAACTCTTCGTTACTTCAGCAGCGCCGCAGTGGTAGTCTCGTCCGCCATGCCGCCGGGCAATTCCATGATGCGAATCTTGCGAAAGTGAATTTCACGGCCTTCGGACTCCAAACAGAGGTATCCCTTTTTCAGCGATGCATTGCGGATTCCGTTGACGAACTTTCCGTTGACTGAAAGCTTGACCGTCCCATCGACCGCCACGACGACGTAGTGATTCCACTGCCCAACGCCTTTGCAGCGATTCTCAAGCGACTTGCTGCGATTGCCACGCGGATTGTCGGGGATCGCAGTCATCCCGCCTGCACCAAACAGTTCCCCATGAACGTAGGCGATTGGCGGCAGCGTCCCATCGGCGTGTTTGTTTTGGTTCACCCAATCGAGTTCCAGCATTTGCACTTCCATTCCCAATGGCAATCGATTCTTGGGATCGGGTGTGGCATCAGACCAAAGAAACACACCTGAGTTACCGCCCGGTTCCATATGCCGCCACTCGATATCGAGAATGAAATTCTCGTATTGGCGATCCGAACGCATCACCCCGATCGGCTGACCGGTGCAAACCAGCAACCCATCCTTGACGCTCCAGGTTTCCGGCGATGTGTTGACATCGATCCAGCCCGATAAATCCTTGCCATTAAACAGATCGCGAAACTGCAGGTCTTCGGACAACGCTTCTTCGGACAACACCGGAGTGGCCGCGAACATCCAGCCGAAAAGTAGTACCGAGCACAGCGAGGGCGTGGACCGCGAAAATGTCGCTTTCATCAAATTTTCCGTCGAATGGACTGGGGGTGGGAAAGGAACAGGCAGGGGAGGCCGCGTGATTATAAAGCAAACGACAGGCAATCGGATCGGTCGACCATAACATTTTTTACGCTGTTTGCCTCGCTTACCCCAAGCGAAACGGCGGACGACAAATTACAATTTAGCGAAACAATTCAAAGACACCCCCTCCTTCATCCCTCCCAATCAAGCACACAGGATATTCGTTCACGATGCGTACATTCCCCAACGTTCCGAGTCGTCGTCAGTTTCTTCAAGCCTCGATGGCCGCCGCGGCTGCCACTACTCTGGCGGGCCAGCGCGTGTTTGCTGCCGAAGGCGGCGATGCACCCTACAAAATTTCGCTCGCCGAGTGGTCGCTGCACCGGACGTTACGAGACAAATCCAAAGGGATCACCAACCTCGATTTCCCTCGCATCACCAAAGAAGAGTTCGGGATTGACGCAGTCGAATACGTCAATCAGTTTTTCAAAGACAAGGCGCGTGACACCAACTATTTGACCGAACTGAAAACACGCTGCTCGGATGTCGGTGTGAAAAGTCTATTGATCATGGTCGATGGCGAAGGCCGACTGGGTGACCCCGATAAACAAAAGCGTAAGCAAGCAGTTGAAAATCATCATCAATGGGTCGAAGCGGCTAAGTTTTTGGGATGTCACTCCATCCGCGTCAACGCAGCGAGCGGTGGCAGTTACACCGAACAACTCGATCGCGCCGCCGATGGACTTCGCCGACTTAGCGAGTTCGCCGCACCCCATGGCATCAACGTGATCGTTGAAAACCATGGTGGACTCAGTAGCAACGCCGCTTGGTTGGCCGTGGTGATCGAGCGTGTCGGCATGGACAACTGTGGAACGCTTCCCGACTTTGGCAACTTCTACATCACCCGTGGTGAAAATCCAGACCTGTTCAATCGCTACCACGGCGTCCAAGCGTTAATGCCATACGCGAAAGCGGTCAGTGCAAAAACTCACGAGTTTGACGAAGAGGGCAACGAAACCTCCACCGACTACGAACGGATGATGCGAATCGTCGTCGAGCATGGCTACCACGGTTACGTCGGCATCGAGTTCGAAGGGGGCGGCGACGAATACGAAGGCATCCGCAAGAGCAAAGCGTTGCTAGAAAAGGTCGCCAAGAAAATCGGCTAGAAGCCGGCCAGGACGCGAGGTGGTGCCGTCGTCCGTAGCAACTTGCTTCACCCTCCCCGCTCGCGCCGGCAGGGTCGAAAAACGAGCCTATAGCGAGTTTTTCGGGGAGGGCGGGTGAACTCTTGCTGGCACGATCCACCTCTAACACAACGAACCCCACCCAGAGCCGGCTGCCGCCGACTCTGACCTCCCCACAGGGGAGGTGAAATTCGATCACCCTCCCAGCTCGCATCGGGAGGGTCGAAAAACGAGCCTTCAGCGAGTTTTTCGGGGAGGGTTGGTGAACTCTTGCTGGTACGA
>NZ_BAABRO010000026.1 GCF_039545035.1 Novipirellula caenicola | reverse complement strand
GTCGCCACTCGCTATGAGAAGCTCGCACGAAACTTTCTTGCAATGGTGAAACTATCGATGATCGGTCGCTATCTTCGAATCATCGCCCCATGGAATTCCGCAATTTAAGGTTTTCAGACAGAGCCTAAAGAGAACGACATTGATGTACGAGAAATCCTACTAGAACCAACGCCCGTCACCAAACAACGATGACGATCTCGGGGTTGCAGCGAATGGCTTGTCACCGAAGTAATATGCGCCGAAGTACCGAGAGACGCTCCAACAACGGCAACCGCGACTTTGCGTAAAAACCATGCTACCGGGCGATGAACTACCTAGCCGCTTTGAGCCCGGCGTGACCCGACAGTTGCAGATCACCGGAAGCGTGGAGAAAGTCAACGATCGACCGAAGCGGTTCATCGTCAACGTTGCCCGTTTGGTCGAATAGCCATTCAGCACAACGGCGTAATTCAATCGGGATAACCGTATTGGGTACTTGTTCGCGTTCTTCGGCAAGATAAAAGGCAAAGAATTGATTGAGTTTGTCAAGGTCGATGTCACGACCAAGGCGGAGTTGGCAAACGAACGCCAACTCGGTCGCTTTCAGTGATCGCCATTTCTGGTCAATCGAAAAGAAGAATTCGTGATTGGTTGAAGCAAATCGCTCGTAGGCATCCGCGTAGTCTGCAACATCGAAGTTGATGTAGCCGAGGTATTGGTTGGCGAACTGATGTTGTGGATCGAGTGATAAAGCGCGTTGAAAGGCCGATCGAATTTGGTCCAACCGCGCGTCGGTTTTGTCAGGGTGGTGGTACCAAGCGAGTCCGAGCAAGTGGTGGAAGTCGGGATTGTCAGGGGATCGGTGCACTAACTCGGTCGCCTTCTCGATGGCGGTGTCCACGAGAGTGCGTTTGACGTGATCGTCGTCAGCGACGGACTCGTCGTCGAGCAAACGCTCGGCATCGGAGTAGAGAGCGTCAAGTTCGGCATCAATCGCCATCAGTCTCGCTCCGACAACATCGTTATGTAAGACTCGGTGCCGTACTTTATGGGGGAAGACTCCACACTGAAGTCTCGCTTCTGATTGCCCCGATTCTATTCCATTGTTGCTGGCAAGGTACGGTGGGTTGCTAATAACTTCAGTGTATAGGAATTGACCTCGCGAAGCATCGCTTCATTGATCACCAAGCAAAGGTGAATCTACAGGAAGATGAGGAACAGAAAAATGGTCAGCCCCTGACATGCAGCATCATCATTTTCCTGTCAGCCATTTTCCTGTTTTCCTCTGACCGCGTGATAACACAGCCCTCAACGAAGCATTTCCACAGAGCACTCTCTGTGCAACTTCTTGCGACTCTCCACTAACGCTTGGTGACGTCAACCGAGCGAATTCAAACACCCGACGGCATCCTCGCCGCGAAGCGAAGCATCGCTTCATTGATCAATCAAGCAAAAGTGGATTTACAGGAAGATGAGGGACAGGAAAATGATCAGCCCCCGACATGCAGCATCATCATTTTCCTGTCAGCAATTTTCCTGTTTCCTTCTGACCGCGTGTTAACACAGCCCTCAACGAAGCATTTCCACGGAGCACTCTCTGTGCAACTTATTGCGACATTCAACTAACGCTTGGTGACGTCAACCGAGCGAGTTCAAACACCCGATGGCATCCTCGCCGCGAAGCGAAGCATCGCTTCATTGATCAATCAAGCAAAGGTGGATTTACAGGAAGATGAGGGACAGAAAAATGATCAGCCCCTGACATGCAGCATCACCATTTTCCTGTCAGCCATTTTCCTGTTTCCTTCTGACCGCGAGATAACACAGCCCTCGACGAGGGCATTTTCACGGAGCACTCTCTGTGCATTTTGTTGCGACATTCCACTAACGCTTGGTGACGTCAACCGAGCGAGTTCAAACATCCAGCGGCATCCTCGCCGCGAAGTGAAGCATCGCTTCATTGATCACTCAAGCAAAGGTGAATTTACAGGAAAATGTGGGACAGGAAAATGGTCAGCCCCCGACATGCAGCATCATCATTTTCCTGTCAGCCATTTTCCTGTTTCCTTCTAAATGCAGCACTTCATCCGTGGCACCGCGATGCATCACGCTGCACTTTTCGCTAGCGTTTTGCAGTGTCAAACGACGTCGCCGTAACGAACCAACCGTCATTTGCTATGAGGCAGCTCGCCTTGAACATAGGCTGGGATCAGGCTCCTCCCTCGCTGACCCCCAAACCCTAACAAGTTGGGCGTCACCTACGCCCCAATCAAGCGTTCGTATTCCATATGGTTGCCAATCCAGAACCACCACAACCCACCCACCACCGGCCGCGATGCCAAGCCGGTCAAAGTCGAGATCGTTATGTCAACAGAAATCTCGAGCGATCTTGCTCCATTAGGACAACGCATGGACTCTGAAAAGAGGTTTCTGAATGAGTCCGATGTGCTAGCCGAAGGCTTGCGTCTGTTGCAGGCAAGGAAAACGCTTCATGCTGAAGTAAAGAAGGGGTTCGATCAATGACGCCGGAAAAGGTATTCTAGCCGAAGATGTTTACCGCCGCGTGGATGCCCGGATTCGAGCACTTGAGAATGGCTGAAACTGATGGCAAACGGCATCGATGCGTCGGAGGCGGACGACGATCTATACGGTATTGTTGAGTAGATCACGAGGGATAAGCCGGAGGCTGCACGCAATTGGTAGCGCAGATCTGGGAGACGTGCTAAATAACTGCAGCCCAGCCCGAGCCGGGTGAGCTGCGACCAGGATTTGGCGTACCTGGAGCCCGAGCATTCAGCGCTGGCAGCTACGTGATTTTCTTCCGCGCGATCCAAGGCGGCATAGAAGTGTCTCGGGTCATCCACTGCAATCGCGAAATGCGACACTTCAGGGACGCAGGACTGGTTGTGTCGCCGACGCCTCCCCTGGTCGAGGCAAAGACGTCGGCCAGCCAAACGATTATATAACGAGTGCCCGTGTGGAATGAAGCAGGAAGATGATTTCGGCATGGATGCTGCAACTCATCGGCCACCCAAGGTTGGGAAACCGGCAACCTAGGTGTTGCATGTGAATTCCCCGAGGTATTCGAGGCGATATTTTTCTCCGACGACAGACCTGGGGCTGCTGAACTCGTTCTTGTCGGCAAGAACAAAGACATTGATCCGTTCAATGCCCAAGCCCGCAGCCTTTTCCACGACTGCGTCAAGGTAATCCTCCGAATATGAGTGACCGTCAACAAATAAACGGACATCAGTGGATTCGGAAGCATCAACGAAACTGATTTCGAGCCAATCGTGATCGTAGAACGTTTCGTCTTGTTCCGCGGCAAAGAGATTGATGGGTGCATCATCGTCGTCAGAGTAGTGTTCGACGAAGTAGTCATCGGGGGCACCGGAATCGAAGACGCCGATCCAGATGTGTGAGATATTCATGGCCATGACAGTAGGTCGCCCAAGGTAGTGATGTACAGGGTGTCGCAATTTAAGGTCGTGAGGCTCCACGCAGCAGACTCACTTATTGGACTTCCGATTTTAGCCGATAGTTTGAACAACGCGCTGTGAGCTGCTGCAAAGTTCGGTTGAGGATAAATCGACTTGGCGAAGCGACGCTTCGTTTATTAATCAAGCAAAGGTGAATTTACAGGAAAATGTGGGACAGAAAAATGATCAGCCCCCGACATGCAGCATCATCATTTTCCTGTCAGCCATTTTTCTGTTTCCTTCTGACCGCGTGTTAACACAGCCCTCAACGAAGCATTTCAAAGGAGTGCTCAGCCATCTCGTTGCGACTCTCCGCCAACGCTCGGTGGCGTCAACCGAGCGAGTTCAAACATCCAGCGGTATCCTCGCTGCGAAGCGAAGCATCGCTTCATTGATCAATCAAGCAAAGGTGGATTTACAGGAAAATGAGGGACAGGAAAATGATCAGCCCCTGACATGCAGCATCACCATTTTCCTGTCAGCCATTTTCCTATTTTCTTCTGACCGCGTGTTAACACAGCTCTCAACGAAGCATTTCAAAGGAGTGCTCAGCCATCTCGTTGCGACTCTCCGCCAACGCTCGGTGGCGTCAACCGAGCGAGTTCAAACATCCAGCGGCATCCTCGCCGTGAAGCGAAGCATCGCTTCATTGATCAATCAAGCAAAGGTGGATTTACAGGAAAATGTGGGACAGGAAAATGATCAGCCCCTGACATGCAGCATCATCATTTTCCTGCTTTCCTCTGACCGCGTGATAACACAGCCCTCAACGAAGCATTTCCACGGAGCACTCTCCGTTCAACTTGTTGCGACATTCCACTAACGCTTGGTGACGTCAACCGAGCGAGTTCAAACACCCGACGGCATCCTCGCCGCGAAGCGAAGCATCGCTTCATTGATCAATTCAGCAAAGGTGGATTTACAGGAAGATGAGGGACAGGAAAATGGTCAGCCCTCTACATGCAGCATCACCATTTTCCTGCCAGCCATTTTCCTGTTTCCCTCTAGATGCAGCACTTAATCCGTGACACTGCGATGCATCGCGTTGCATTTCCCGCTAGCGTTTGGTAATGTCAAACGACGTCGCCGTAACGATCCAACCACCTCGCGCCACGAAGCAACTCGCCTTGAACATCGGCTTGAGATCAGGCTCGTCGCTTGCTGCCCCCGAACCCTGAGTCGGTGGGCGGCGTTAACCTGCCAGAAGATCATCCACCAAAGCATTCAAGTTCGGCCGGAAATCGTATTGAAGGTCGCGTATCTGACGAGCTTTGTCGAAGTCTTGGGCCTCAATCGCATTTTCCTTGGCCGTTTGAAGTTGACAGTCGCGCACAACCAGTTCGTGAACGTCTAGCCAGCGAGGTTCGCATCTAATGCAGACGAAATCGGGAGGATTGCGGTCTCGGTCAATCATGTTGCCCAAGATCATTACGCCAGATTGCACGTCGGGGTTGTCGGGGTCGGTGGGAGAGAAGCACGCGGAACCCCAACGGATGCGAACATTTTGCGTGCCGCACGATTCACAAACAGGAGGTTCCGACATTGGAGTAGATGAGTCCGCACAACAGAGTTATGTACGACTTGGTATCGCACTTAATCGGGAGGAGACTCCACGCTGGAGTCTCGTTTTTGCCTTGCCTCGATTTTAATCCATTTCTTGTTAGCGAGGTGCATTGGTAACATTGTGAAAAACTCCGCGGTGGAATACCGCTCCTGCTGTGCTCGTGGGAGCCAGCGGAGTGAGTCGTTCCATCGTCGCGGTGATGCGGGGTTCAGGGTCTCTGGGGCTGTAACTCTTCGTCTTAATTCTACTCATGCTTGAGCAAGCTCCGCTGAATCGGCAGACAACCGGGGAAGATTAGGATTAAGAAGCGGAAGCGGGGCGAAGGGTGATAGGTTTGAGCGTTGACAAGTTAGGCTGCTGATTCGCGTTCGTCTGGGCATGCGGCCGGTTACATCCGATGCGACGACGTGAGAGTTGGGCTGCTCGCCGTTGGTGCGTGCGTCGTTGCAATGAGCAGGGTGCCGATCAAGCGGTCTTGTTGCGGGTGAATGATCGCCATCGGCTTGGAAAGCCGAGCGACAATGGGGTGTGCAAATCTTGTTTCGATAGCGAGGCCCGCAAGTCTTGTTCGCTGCTTTCGTCGCTATCGCGACTGAGAGGGTGGACAAGCACAAGGAGAGGCGATTCGTTGCTCTGAATTGATTCGTCTATCCTCCCCATTTGTCTCTCAAGAAAGATTCGTCGCTGCCGATGTCTTGCTCGCAATCATGAGGTTGACGGCGGACTGCCGATCAAGCGGTCTTGCTGCGAGTGAATGATCGCCATCGGCTCGGAGAGCCGAGCGACAATGGGGTGAGCTGCAGTTGAGAGGAGACTGCTTTTGCAAGCAAATGTGGAGGCGATGGCGGGAGACGCCGATCGGGCTGTATTAGTCTCGAAATGCGAGCAGAGAGGGACAGGAACGGGAAATCCGCCTTGCGTCGGCCGCTGCGAATGCGTTATCAGCCAATTGCAACGCACTTTCCACTCACCCCAAAATCGAAACATTGGGAGCGTATCATGTCACATCTTTGGATCGACCCAAACAGCTGTGAATCTTTAGCGATTCTTGTCGAATCCGTGGCATCCGTCCTGTTGACGCAGAATCCGGCTCCGATTTGCTTGGAAGTCGACATCGATTCGTCCATCAAATTGCCCGCCAATCCAAACCAAACCGTCGACCTGATCCGCAGCATGGTGATCCAGGCTGTCGCAGAAATGACCGAGGGTGGCGAGTTGACGATTACCGCCGTTGATGGCCCGAACGGATTGGAATTGGAGGTCGCTGATACCGGACGCGCAATCGAGCTCCGCGAAACTCGCATCCCGTTTGCCGTCGCTGCGGTGGGAGCCCGAATTCATTGGCAAAATTGTCCTCAGGGAGGCGCTGCCGCGACAGTCGTTTTCCGCCCACAACAGGGAGCTGCCCGCATCGCAGCGTAAACCATGCTTGGCCTTTTCAAATCCACCACGATTCCAGCACTCGAGCAATCGTTGACGTTCTCGGAGCGTCGTCACGAATTGCTGGCCGGCAATATCGCTAACCTCGATACGCCAGGTTACCGATCACGCGATCTGGATGAGTCGGAGTTTCAAAACGCCCTTGCTGAATCGATTCAAGACTCCCGACGCACTCGCCCCACTGACTCGATCGGCGCGGTCACCCGCGACGACATCTACGCTGGTCCTCGGGCGGCGTCGGAACAGGTCGTTTTTCACGATGGCAGCGACGTGTCACTGGAAAGCCAGATCACGGAAATCGCCAAGAACCAACACCTGCACGGACTCGCCATCACGACGATGCGAAGCCAGTTTTCGCTGCTGCGAGCCGCGATCACCGAACGCGCTTAGGTCACCAACCTAAGCACAAAAGTTTCACCACCTCATTAACAAAGGATCCCGAGCATCATGATACGATCCATCGACATCAGCACGTCGGCCTTGGTCGCACAGCGAACTCGACTCAATGCGATCTCGGGAAACATCGCCAACATGTCGTCGCTGACCGACGAAAACGGCGAAGCGAATCCATACCGCGCTCGCGAAGTGGTCTTTCAAACGGATGATTCGCTGACAACATCCGGGGCATCCGGGGTCAAAGTGGCTGAGATCAAAACCAGCGACGCGGATCATCGCTATCGCTACCAACCCAACCACCCATTGGCCATCAAAGAGGGCGAGTGGAAAGGCTATGTGGCGTATCCCAACATCGACATGACGACCCAAATGGTCGACGCGATGGAAACCACCCGCGCCTATGAAGCCAACGTTGGTGTGATGGAGATTTCCAAAAACCTAAGCCGCGAGACGTTGACGATCCTCGCCTAAACGCTTGCTCTTACGCTTGCGTTCGTAACACGAAACCATGAAACCGATTTCGACCATCGCACCGCCGCCACGCCCGGCCAATCCTTTTTCGACGATTTCCTCGTCGAAATCCGAGGCTGCTGCGAATGTGCCAACCTCGGGAATCGATTCGTTTGCCAATCTGTTGTCCAACCAAGTCAACCATGTCAACTCGATGCAAAACAACGCCGATGGCATGGTCCATTCGTTGTTGACCGGAGGCGACGTGAACGAAGCGGAAGTGTTAACCGCAGTTCAAAAGGCCGACCTCGCCTTTCGAATGCTGTTGCAAGTTCGCAACAAACTGATGGAAGCCTATCGCGAAGTTCAACAAATCCAAATCTAAATTTAAGTTTAAAAACTCCGGAATCCACCGCCGGGACCACTCCTACGACCACCGCCCCCTTTATTTTCATTCGACTTGCTCGTAGACCATGAATCTTTTCACACAGTCCGCTGAACAGATACGCGAAACATTCAAAGCGATGCCGATGCAATCGCGAATGATCACGCTGCTGTTGGTCGCTGCGATCGCGATCGGATTGGGATTTCTGGTTCGCGGCAGTGGCACGACCAACCACGAAGTCTTGTTCGGCGGTCGTGTGCTTGGCGAACAAGAACTCGATTCGGTCGAATTAGCTTTCAGTGCCGCGGGGCTGAACGATTGGGAACGCGAAGGTCGGCGGATTCGTATTCCCAAAGCCGAGCGTGCCGCCTATCTGGCGGCGCTGCAAGAATCGGCAACGCTGCCAATTTCGCTTCGCAGCAACGTGCAAGCGGCGATCGAAAGCAACAGCGCCTTCGACTCGAGCGAGCAACGCAATTCGCGTGAAATGCACGCCAAAGAACAAGATTTGGGCAGCAAAATCGCCGCCTTTAACGATGTCAAATGGGCCAGTGTCGAGTATGACCGTGGCGAGCGATTCGGGCTCAGCCGATCACGTCCGCAATCGGCCAGCGTCGTGGTCGCGCCCGAAGGCACGGATCCGCTGCCCCGGCAACGCATCCAAATGATCAAGGATCTGATTCGCGGTTCGTTCGCTGGAATGACTAGCGACGATGTCGTCGTGATCGACACCAATTCATCGGGCGTCACCGATTTCAATGACGACAGCGACCCACTGGCGAACAAGCGACGCGAAGAGGAAGCTCGTTACGAACAGAAAGTACGCAAACAGCTCGGCGGCTATGGGCCGGATGTCCGTGTCGCGGTGTACGCCGAGATCGATCCGACGATGGACGTACAAAAAACGGTGCTGAAATATGATGCCGAACGAACCACGTTGACCGACCGATCGAAAAAGGTTGATTCGCAAAGCAACCGGCCTTTGAACCAGGGAGTGCCAGGCACAGTCCCCAACGCGATCGGCAACCGAGCCGCCAGTATCGAAGAGAACGCGCAGACGACTCGTTTGAAAGAGGATGAACGCGAAAGCAGCGGCGTGGCGGGCCAACAATACGAGAACTCTCGAATCGCATCGCTGCAAGTCAAACGCGTCCGCGTATCGATCAGTCTTCCGCAAAGCTATTACCAACACGTCTGGGTTCAAAACAACCTGCGAGACAACCCAGAGCTAGAACCGTCCGAGATCCCTCCGATGCGAACCGCCGATCTCGAAAAATTGCGGTTGGAAGTGAAGAGCAACATTCAAAAGGCGGTCACTCCGCTGTTGCCCGAAGTGAATGCGGGAGAGAGCAAAATTGAACTGGTCGAAGTGACCGATTACCTGAACTTGCCAGACCCTGAGACGCCCGAACCGGAAACGGCCAAGATCGCAATGACGTGGCTGGCGCAATCATGGCAAACGATCGCTTTGATCGTATTGGCGGTGGTCGCGTTGATGGTCGCACGTGGTGCGATCCGCGGATCCGGTGACGCTGTGCCCAAGGATTTCAGCGAGGGCTTTGGGCTCGAATTGCCGACCCCACCAGCGGAAGAGGAAATCGAAGAAAAACGTGTCGAAGCGATGGAAATCACTGGCGGGACGCTCAAGGACGAATTGGCCAGCATTGTCGAAGACAACCCCGAAGTGGCCGCGAACGTAATCCGCAACTGGGTCGGTGCGGCATAACGTGGGCTAGGCTTCCCGGCGGCCAACAGCACACGCAACGTTCCAGATGAACACATCTGTTTCGCTAAGTCCATTGCTCAACTCGTTTCACCTCCGCCGTGGGATAGGTCAGAGATAGCGCTAGCCAGCTCTGGGTGGGGCTCACCGTGTTAGCATGACCCGGCTGCTCACGCGCAAGCGGCTCATAAAAACAACGAAAGTCTCGACGACTTCCGCTACGTATGAGCCTGGAAGACCTTCGATCGTGATCGAATCCGCTCTTTCATGCATCGCGTACTTTGCATACAAGTAGATACGGTGTGATGGATCACGCCGATACCGAGGGAGAGAGGGATTCACCTTCGGAGCCTATTGCAGGGGCGTTTTGCAAAGGAGTGCACGCAATGAATGCTGCTCATCAAACAGGAGCCAATCGAGACGCCTCGTTGCGACGAGTGGCGATCGTGCTGAGTAGCTTGCCAAGTCCGGTCTCGGCAAAGCTTCTCGCTAGCTTCGACGATGCCATGAGACGATCGCTGCGGCGAACGATGACCTCACTGTCCGACGTCGATCCGCTCGAACGTCAACGGGCACTGCAAGCATTCAAAGGGTCGTTGGAATCACAGCAACAGCGTCCGGCCCGGTCCAGTGACGGCCGCTTAGACGAAATTCAGCTGCAATCAAACACAATCAATTCCAATTCGTCGGCCGCAAGTTCGGTGGTGAAACACGACCGCGAAAGCGCCGCCCCCACCGGGTCGGATTCGATCCCTCACACGCATACCGCGCTTTCATTTTTGGGCGATACCGAGGACGAAGTGCTGGTCGCGGTCATTGATGGCGAGCACCCACAGGCGATCGCGCTAGTGTTGGCATCGATCTCGCCCGCACAGGCCGCTCGCATCCTACCGCAACTCGACGGCGCCGTCCAAAAGGATGCCTTGAGCCGGATCGGACGACTCAATGACGTCCCCGAAGAAGCGGTCCAAGAGCTCGCCGCTCATTTGCGAAACCGAGTCCAGCAGTGCCTTAGCACACAGCAAAAACGGGCCTCGCAATCGACCGGTCAACGGGCGCTCAATGCGATCTTGGCAGCCATGCCCCAACCGAAATCGGAGCCGCCAAAATCGGAATCGCACACTGCCTCGGGGCCTGCCACGCCGTCGCAAACCTCGCGTGAAACCAATCGCATCGCCGACGTGACGGATTCCGCAATCGAGGACGTGCAAATTCATTCGCTTCGCATCGCGCCGGAAACGCAATCCACATCGGCTGCGGATCGAGGGGGGGATCGAACAGGAGATAGAACGTTGGATCGAACCGCGATCCACGCCAACTCGCGTAAACCGCAAACCTCGTCGCTTTCGACCGATGCGATCCACCAACATTTGATCTCGTTGACGCCGCTTGATCTGTGTCAAGCACTCGGACAAGTCGGTACGCGGCAAGCGATGTTGACACTCTGTGGACTTCCCAACGCGACGGCCGAGGCGGCACTTCGCGTCCTGCCCAAGGCGTATGCGAAACAGGTTCGCAGCCAAATGAATACGCTTGGTTCGCTTGAATTACGCGAGATCGATGAAGCCAAATCGGCGGTCGCCACCGCGTCGATGCAGCGGACCTCCGCCGCATCGCCGGAGAAACCGACCGCGATGGCGGCGTAAAAGCCTGCGACGCCGCAAACGAATCTTAGGAACCTTGTCATGGCCATTGTTTTAAAATCAGAACGTCCGTCAGACCCGACGAATGCCGCGCGTAGCGTGACCGGTTTGGCCGGCTTCAATTTGGACGACCTTGCCGACGCCGGTCGCAGCCGGATTGACGAATGTCGCAAACAAGTCGCCGCGATGTTGGAACAAGCCAAGAAAGACGCGGAATTGATTCGCAAACAGGCTCACGAGCAGGGTTACCAAGACGGGTTGGCCAAGGCCGCGATCGATTCCGAGAAAAAGATCAAATCACAAGCTGAAACTCTGGCTGCCGACTCGCTGAAAATCATTCACAACGCGGTCGAACATTTGCATCGAATCCACGAGGATTGGATGCAGCAATATGCCGACTCGCTGACGTCGATCGCGATCGCGGCCGCAGAGAAAGTCATCCGTCGCCAACTCGCAAACGACGAAACAATCCTTGTTCGCTGGGCCGAAGAGGCACTGCGAAGCACACGTTCGGCCACTCGGTTGATCTTAGCCGTCCATCCGGAAACGTTGGTGAATCTCGGCCAAGTCTTTGACGAACTGCTTGCGTCGCCGGATTTGCCGGAACAAACGATGGTGGAACCCGATGAAACGGTCGCACGCGATGCGGTCATCGTCCGCCAACCAGGCGGCGAGATCCGTGCGGGACTCGAAGAGCAACTGCTGCGATTACAGGAACTGTTGGTATGAGTGCGGCCACGTTCAAGTACAAAATCACCCCACCCAAGATCCATCAACCCGAGACCGCGTCGCGGATCATTCGCGAAGCGATGACCAATCACATCACCGGACGAATTGCGGCGGTGCGTGGGGACGCGATCGAATTGGAAGGGATGACCGCACCGATCGGGGCGATCTGCGAGGTTTGTCCGGACAC
Organism: Novipirellula caenicola; assembly: GCF_039545035.1. Taxonomy (NCBI): domain Bacteria; kingdom Pseudomonadati; phylum Planctomycetota; class Planctomycetia; order Pirellulales; family Pirellulaceae; genus Novipirellula; species Novipirellula caenicola. The sequence continues at coordinate 64,766 of NZ_BAABRO010000026.1, read as the reverse complement.
CCCGAACAGTCGACTTGCACGCGTGATCGGTTTTCAAGGCGTACGGCCGATCATCGCGCCGCTAGAAACGATGGCTCCGATCGCGGCCGGCGACAAAGTACGGATGGTCGGTGGGTCAATGAATCTACGAGCCGGTGCGTCACTGTGTGGCCGGGTCATCGACGCGTTGGGGCGTCCGATCGACGGCAAACCGCTTCCCGATGATTTGTCCCCCGTCGACAGCACGCGAATGGCACCGGAATCACTCGACCGCCCGCCGATCGACACGCCGCTGCAAACCGGCGTCCGCGCGATCGACAGCATGTTGACCTGTGGCAACGGCCAACGGCTGGGCATTTTCGCAGGCTCGGGCGTCGGCAAAAGCACGTTGCTCGGCATGTTGGCGCGGGGATCAAGTGCGGACCGTATTGTGATTTGCATGGTTGGCGAGCGAGGTCGTGAAGTCCAAGAATTCATTCAGCGAAGCTTGGGCGAAGCAGGGCTGCGGCGAAGCGTCGTGGTCGTCGCCACCAGCGATCGACCGGCGGCACAACGAATCGCGGCAACGTGGACCGCGACGGCGATTGCGGAATCGTTTCGCGACGAAGGCAAAAATGTCCTGTTGCTGATGGACTCGGTCACTCGATTGGCAATGGCCCAGCGGGAGCTTGGACTCGCATCGGGTGAACCGCCCACCACACGCGGCTATCCCCCCAGCGTTTTTAATCTGCTGCCTCAAGTGGTTGAAAGGGCAGGGCGGACCACGCTTGGATCGATCACAGCGTTTTACACCGTGTTGGTCGAAGGCGACGATAACAATGAACCGATCGCCGACACGCTGCGTGGACTGCTCGATGGCCACATCGTGCTCAGCCGTGATCTGGCGGCACAAGCCCAGTGGCCTCCGATTGATGTGCTGCAGAGTTTGAGCCGATTGCAAAGCCATCTCGTTTCACCGGCCACTCTGAATGCGGCCAGCGAAGTACGACGCTACCTGAGCGATTACAAGAAGAACGCCGACTTGATTTCGATCGGAGCCTATCGCAACGGCAGTGACCCGAACGTCGATCGAGCGATCTCGATGCGGGAACCGCTAAAACGATTCCTCTCGCAAGACGCCAAGGAGATTGCCCCGATGGAACAATCACTCGCGGTCCTCGAAGGATTGATCGCGGCGCAAGCCCCCGCCGCCCCCGCCGCCCCCGCCGCCGCAGCACCTGCTGCAGCGTCACCCCAGCCTCAAAAACCAACGACGCCGCCCCGTGCCGTGCCGCCGGCGCGTTAGGAGAAAACAGGACAGCGAGAAAACAGAACAGCTAGAAAAACAGGGCAGGGGAGCTTGCTAAAGTTCATCCTACCCACCCCGACGCCCCTCTCACCCCCGATGACACAACGAGCTTTAGCAAGCTCCACAACGTTAGTTCCCACATGAAGTACGAATTTCGCTTCGAATCGATTCTTGACCTGCGTCAACGTGAACGTGACGAGATGGGGGGACTCGTGGGCGAAGCGAACCTGGCGATCGCCAAGATCGATCAGCAAATCCAAGAACTCGAACAAGAACGACAACGTTTGCGAAACGACGATGCCCAATCACGACTCGGTGACGTCGCCGTCGATCGCTTGCTCGCCCGAGGACGCTTTGACCTTCAATTGCAAGCCGACATTCATGGACTCGTTCAAACCCGTTCAAAACTGGAAGAGGAACTTGAACGACGACAACAGAAACTTCGCGATGCAGAAACCGAAGTCAAAAAGTTCCAGCGAATGAAAGAACTCGATCGCAGCCAATTCCAACAAGAAATGAATCGTCGCGAACAGATGGAAATCGACGAAATGAACAATCGTCGGTTCGCCATCGCCAGCCGAAAATTGCGTGACACTAACCTCGACTAGCCGTTAAGCAGGAGTCTTTTAACAAATTGGCCGCGTGGGCGCTGTTCCTGTAGCGGAAGTCGCGGGCGGCTTGTTGTTTTAGTCGTACGATGGACTTCCTAGTCCGTCGAATGCGCCATGACGGACTAGAAAGTCCATCATACACCCCTTGCCGCAGGAAACTTCATTAAATCAACAAGCCGTCAAGCGTTTCGGGGGCATACGTCAATCGAACGAAAGTCTTGACGACCTCCGCTACGCGATGAATCACCACCTTCGGGCGAAGGTAGCTACGAGAAAATGATTCACAGTATTAGCCAAACGGCTTACAAGACTTCACCCAATGATTCCTGCTTATTCGCTTGGCAGCAACCCAAATTTCCGATATGCATTCGATGAACCATGATCAATAAACTCACCCACGCCTTCACCGTGTTTTGCATCGGCACGGTGCTGACCCAAATGATTCTGTTTGGCTACTTCCTTGCGCAAGGGTCGATCAACGGGGACACGATGACCAAAATCATCGCACTGCTCAATGGCATTGATATCTCTGGAAATCGACTGCAACAAATCCTGGCGCAGAGCGAAGATCGCGAGCAACCCGATTTTGAAGAGATTTTGCAAGCAAGGAAAATGGAAAGCTTGGAAATGGACATGCGGTTGCGAAGTCAGGATCAATACCGTGATGAACTGAGTCAGATGGAAGCAAGCTTGCGAGAAAAAACAAAATTTTTCGATGAACGCCGCGAAGCTTTCAATGACAAGCTTGCGAAGATGGAGAAGGGAGCGAAAGACAAAGGGTTGCTCGAAGTCCAAAAAACGCTGCAATCGCTCGATGCAGTGCAAGCAAAGGACCAACTTTTGAGAATTTATGACGATGAAAGAGTTGATGAGGTCGTCAATATTATTCAAGCCATGCCCATCGATAAACGAAAAGATATATTGGCGGAGTTTGTTCAGCCGTCCGAAGCGGACAAACTCGCCGAGATCCTACGCCGCATCGGCGAAGGGTATCCAACTACGTCCCTGATCAGTCAGGCAGGCGGCGAGTAGCGTTTTTGCTAGCGATTTCTCTAGCGGCGCCCGTTCGCTACTAGGGAGGCCTCGAAAATGAGCGAGTCGCAAGCGACATCCGGCACCGCCGCCTTACGCAGTTCCACGCAAAGTCGGTTGCGTTCATTCGGCACCCAGCTGCAATCGATTGATCCATCCAATGGCATCATTGACGCTTTTGCAGACGTGTTTGCTCAAATCTCGGCGATTGAATCACCGCAGAGCGAGAAAAGTGTTTCCGCGCCGCAGCAGCAGTCACCCTCGGCGTCCGAATCATCTTCGCAATCCGAGCAGGATGATGACGCCGCTGCGATCGATTCCCACGACGTCGACGATGCAGAGGCCCCGACCGAAGAATCCGCAGCCGAGTTGCCAACGGTCGCGACCACCGCTGTGTCTGATACTGACGAAGCCACCGAATCCGAAGCCGACGATGAAGAGACGGCCGAAGAAGACCGCATCGTTGCCGAGTCTGATGCCGATGACAACGCCACTGCCAATGACGCAGCCGTGTTAGCCGCCGCGACCGTCCAAACCAATACCGAGGACAACGACCTCGGCGATGAGACGTCGGCCAGCCAAACCACCGAGCTTGAAACCAAGGTAATCACTGCCTCGACAGAGCAAGACTCGTCCAAACAAACCTCTTCGCAATCGCAAACCGAAACGTCGACTGACCCGCTCGCTCCGGTTTCAAAAATGGACACCGATACTGAGGACGCGAGCGACGAGTCCTCGACCGCTGCTGACACGGTATCGGCCGACGTGACCTCGGAAACCGAAACCAATTCGAGCGATCATCAACGCGATTCACGGCATCGCCGCCGCGATCATTTTGGTCCCGTAGGCGGTGGTGATCGAGCAAACGGTAATCAAACCAGCGGCGGTCAAGCCGACCCAGCGTCGGTCGCTCGCAACGGGCAAACGAATTCCGTCAACGCGTCCGCCACGGCCACTCTGCCGATCCCCGATTTTGTGCAGCCGCCGGAAACCGTATCGGCCGTCACCGCAAACGTATCGACCGCCGTCCAACAAGCGGTCGAAGCGATCACGAGTTCGGCGGCAGCAGCGAGTGCGGGTGCCGCTCGGATGACTGCCAATGCAAACTCATCGTCGGCGACGTCAAGCAGCAGTGCGACGGGAAACAACAGCGGAGCCATCGGCGGTTCGAGTGCCACCCCATCAGCGGACGACGCGACAACCCAACGCACCGATAAAAGCGGCACCTCGTCGACGACCGATTTGATTTCGCGTGCCAAATTGATCCAACGTGTCAGCCGCGCCTTCCAACATCTCGGCCCCGACGGTGGCAACGTTCGGTTGCGTTTGGCGCCTGCCGAGTTGGGTACGGTCCGCTTGGAAATGCAGATCAAATCAAACAAGATACAAACGCGAGTGGTCGCCGAAACCGAAGCGGCCGCTGCGGCGCTTCGCGAGAACCTGCCTGAACTGCGAGCACGGCTGCAATCGCAAGGGATGCAGATCGAGCAATTGTCGGTCGAAGTCGAGAAAGACCCGCAATCGGGCGAGCGTTCCTTTAGCGGGCACCAATCCGGGGCAGAGCAGGGCGGGGCAGGGTACTCGTCGGGTGATCGTTGGCAATCACCTCGCCAATCGTCTCGACCACGCCCCACACGCGATCACAGCGCCTCGGCAGTGGATAACCAGACGACCACGCCGCAGATCGCATCGCAACGCAGCGGTGTGGATGTGAAGCTGTAGAAGGCTGTTGTCTCCGAGCCGAAAGTCTTGACGACTTGTTGATTTAGTCGTACGACGGACCTCCGAGTCCGTCGAATACACCATTGACGGACTCGGAGGTCCACCATACGCCCCTTGCCGCAGGAAACTTCACTAAATCAATAAGCCGTTGGCGACTTTCGCTACTGCCGGCGTCACCGCCGCTCCCAGCGTTGCTGGGCGGGGTGAACGATGACAACCTATCGCGAGGCTCGCAGCAGACCGCGGGCACGGCGAACGGCCGTTTCTTTGATCTCGGCTTCTTGAACCGTTGACGAGGGCATTTCGAGCGCTTCGTTGAGCGTCGTTCGCGCCTTCTCGCTATCGAGCAAATCCACCGGCGTCGCACGTGCGGTCAAAATGCTGACCACATCGCCTTCGACTTGGGCAAACCCACCGTCGATAAAGTAACGCTCGGGGCCGGCGGCGGTTTGCAACCGCAGCGTGCCAAATCCGAGTCGCCCGATCATCGGCGCGCGGCCCGTCAGGATCCCTAACTCGCCATCGGCCATCGGTAGCGCCACAAAGTCGGCCTCGCGGTCAAACTCGGTACGCTCGGGCGTGACGACAATACATCGAATGGCCATCGTTTACTTGTTCTCCATCTTCTTAGCCTGAGCTTCGGCTTGCTCGATCGCACCAACGTACATGAACGCACGCTCGGGCAAGTGATCGTAATCGCCGTTGCAGATTCCTTCGAAGCTGCGGATGGTGTCTTCGAGCGAGGTGATTTCACCCTTCTTGCCGGTGAAGACTTCGGCCACGAGGAACGGTTGCGACAAGAATCGCTCGATACGACGAGCACGATGCACGATCATCTTGTCGTCTTCGCTCAATTCGTCGACACCGAGAATCGCGATGATGTCTTGCAATTCGCGGTAACGTTGCAGAATCGTTTGCACGCGACGAGCAATCGCATAGTGACGCTCACCGACGTACTGCGGATCCAAAATACGCGAGTTCGATGCCAACGGGTCGATCGCAGGGTAAATGCCCTTCTCGGAAATCGAACGCTCGAGGTAGATGAACGCGTCCAATTGGCCGAACGCCGTTGCCGGTGCCGGGTCAGTCGGGTCGTCCGCAGGAACGTAAACGGCTTGAACCGAGGTGATCGCACCCTTCTTGGTCGATGTAATCCGCTCTTGCAACGCACCCATTTCAGTCGCCAGTGTCGGTTGGTAACCCACCGCCGAAGGCATACGTCCAAGCAGTGCGGATACTTCCGAACCGGCTTGCGAGAAGCGGAAGATGTTGTCGACGAACAACAGCGTGTCCGCTCCGGTCGAATCACGGAAGAATTCAGCCATCGTCAACGCGGACAATGCAACACGAAGACGCGACCCTGGTGGTTCGTTCATCTGGCCGAACACCATGCAAGTTTGCTCGATGACTTTACGACCGGTTTCGCCGATTTCGGCTTCTTGCATTTCCAACCACAAGTCGGTTCCTTCGCGAGTTCGCTCACCCACGCCGGCGAACACCGAGTAACCGCCGTGGCTACTTGCGATACGAGCAATCAACTCGGTCAAAATAACGGTCTTGCCCAGTCCTGCACCGCCGAACAAACCTGCTTTACCACCACGAACAAACGGGGTCAGCAGGTCGATCACCTTGATACCGGTTTCGAACACTTCGGTGTTCGTCGACAGTTCGGCAATTGGAGGAGCTTGGCGGTGAATTGGCCAGTAATCTTCGGCTTCGACTTCGCCACGGTTATCGATGGGGTTACCGAGTACGTTGAACACGCGGCCGAGGGTTTTGACACCGACAGGAACGGTCACCGGACGGCCCAAGTCGACCACTTCCATGCCACGCATCATGCCGTCGGTACTGCCCAACGCGATCGCACGGACGCGTCCGCCACCGAGGTGTTGTTGGACTTCACCGATCAGATTGATCGTGACCCCTTTGTGCTCGCTCTTGATTTCTACGGCGTTGTAGATCTTAGGAAGCTGCTTCTCAGGGAACTCCGCATCAAAGGTAGAACCAATGACTTGCGTGACTTTACCAACGGCGCCTTGTTCGATTGCGGTGGACATAGCTTGATTTTAGGTATCGAGAGGAAGTTGATGTTTTGGAATTGGCTAGGATCCCTAGCCTGTTGGATCGTTTGCACAAGCGATGGCCGCCGGTGCGGTTTATCTTTACTTACTTGGCGAGTGCTTCGACGCCGCCGATGATTTCCATGATTTCGCCAGTAATCTGGCTCTGACGTGCTCGGTTGTACGTCATCGAAAGCTGCTTGATCATGTCGCCGGCGTTTTCGGTCGCCCCCTTCATCGCGATCATTCGAGCCACTTGCTCGCTGACGGCCGCGTCGAGGAAACACTTGAACAAACGCACTTTGAAGCTGGTCGGAACGACTTCTTCCAAAATGCTCTCGGCGGATGGCAAGAATTCAAATTCGACCGACTTTTCATTCTCGTCGCCTTCGGCGGCTTCTTCGCTACTGAGCGAACCGAGTGGCAGCAGCGTTTCGATCGTGGCGACTTGGCGGCTGGTGCTGATGAACTTGGTGTAAACCACATCCAAGCGATCAATCTTGCCAGTCACGTATTCGGTGAGATATTGGTCGGCGATCTTTTCGACTTCGTCATAAGCCGGCTGATCTTCAAAACCCAAGTATGCATTGTCGACCAAGGTTTTGCGGAACTTCAATCCGTTGACGCCTCGTTTACCGCTGGCGTCCACCGCCACTTTGTCAATCGTATCGCGAAGTTCGCGAATCCGTGGCATCGCGGTTCGCAGCACGTTGCCGTTGTAACCACCACACAAACCACGATTGCTGGTCAGCACCAAAACGCGTGCTTTGTCGGGGTTATCGCGGGGTTCGAGCAGTGGATGTTTGACATCCAAACCGGCTGCGGCCAACCGTTTGACGATCTTGGTGATTTGATCGGTATAGGCGGTTGCCGCCTGGGCACGGTCCATTGCCTTCTTGTAACGCGCGGTCGCAATCAACTCCATCGTTCGCGTGATTTTGCGAATATTGCGAATCGACTTGCGTCGTTTATCGAGTGCTCGTGCGTTGGCCATAAGATGAGGCGATCGTTACTGGAACAAACGGAAGTTAAACGGGTATTGGTAAGGTCGACCGTCGCGTACGGCCAGTGCGGCAATGATTCCGAAAACGATTTGTAGCACCACGGGTACAAAAATAATCGGAAGCAGGGCACCACAACTGGCAAACGCCAGGACACCACAAACCACACTCAGAATCAGCAACGTGATCTGAAAATTGAGTGCTTCTTTGGCCTGCAGCTCCACAAACGGTGACTTGTCTTTTTGGGTTAAAAAATAATCAAAGGGCCGACAAACCCGATCAAACCGCCCCCTAGAATCCCGGCACATCCGGATAGATGTGCAATCAATGCTAAATTTCGGTCTTCGTTGCTGGGGGTGAAATCAGGAGGTTCAATCGGCGAGGGTTCGTAACTCGATTCGGGCGGCTGGAATGGGTTGTTCATAACACTTTCCTTGTTCCGGCCACCCCGAACGCAGAGGCACTACACTTCCACTTCGACAGGCTTGTAGCCGGATTTGAATTCTTTGATGACGGCAATGATCGACTCCGTGATCTCGTCGGTCAGGTCACCCTTTTCTTCCAAATCGCTCAGCACTTTGCCGTGCTTGTCGTGGACATATTGGATGAAGTCCTTTTCCCACTGTGGGACCGACTTGATCGGTACATCGTCCAAATAGCCACGGGTTCCTGCGAACAAACTAATCACTTGCTCGGTCACCGACATCGGTTGGTACTGAGGCTGCTTGAGCAGCTCGACCATGCGATATCCGCGATCCAATTGGCTTTGTGTGTCGGCGTCCAGGTCCGTACCGAGTTGGGCGAATGCTTCCAAGGCACGAAACGCTGCCAAGTCGAGGCGCAAACCACCGGCAACTTTTTTCATCGCCTTGATCTGAGCCGCTCCACCCACGCGAGACACCGAAATACCGGCGTTCATCGCAGGACGAATCCCAGCAAAGAACAAGTCGGGTTGCAGGTAGATTTGACCGTCGGTAATCGAAATCACGTTTGTCGGAATGTAAGCCGAAACTTCGCCTTCGAGCGTTTCAATGATCGGCAAACTGGTGATCGAACCGCCACCAAGTTCGTCCGACAATTTCGCCGAACGCTCAAGCAAACGACTGTGACAGTAGAAAACGTCCCCGGGGTAAGCTTCGCGGCCTGGCGGACGACGCATCAACAAACTCATTTGACGATAGGCCGTCGCTTGCTTGCTCAAGTCATCGTAGACAACAAGGGCGTGGCCGCCGTTGAACATGAAGTGCTCGGCCATCGCGGTTCCGGCGTACGGAGCGATGTACTGAAGCGGGGCAGGCGAGCTTGCTCCCGAAGCGATCACACAGGTGTATTCCATCGCCCCTTTTTGCTGCAGCACTTCGACGATCGAAGCAACCGCCGAGTCCTTTTGGCCGACCGCGATGTAGAAACACATCACGCCTTTGCCTTTTTGGTTGATGATCGCGTCGATCGCGATTGCGGTCTTTCCGGTTTTACGGTCACCAATGATCAATTCACGTTGACCACGTCCGATCGGAGTCATCGCGTCGATCGCTTTGACACCGGTCTGCATCGGCTCGGTTACCGGTTGACGCTCGGAAACGCCCGTCGCGATGATTTCCACGGGACGAGTGACGTCGGTTTGCACGGGGCCTTTGCCGTCCAGGGGGTTACCCAGTGGATCGAGCACGCGGCCCATCACGGCGTCGCCGGCGGGAACCGACAACAGCGTGCCGAGTGCTTTGACCTCGTCGCCTTCTTCGATCGTCAGGTAGTCACCAAGAATGATGACCCCGACGGAGTTTTCTTCGAGGTTGAACGCTAGCCCGATCGCACCGTTGGGGAACTCGACCATTTCACCGGCCATGACACCCGACAAACCGTAGACGCGAGCGATACCGTCGCCCACCTCCAACACGGTGCCGACTTCACGAACATCAATCTTACTGTCGAATTGCTCGATCTCTTGTTGCAAGACCGATGCGATTTCATCGCTACTAAATTTCATGGGTAACGCTAATCAATCGATAGGGGCGTCTGAATTGGAATTTTTATACGAGGGGAATCCGCCGATGAACAAGTCACAGGCGAGATTGAAATCAAGTCTTGTCCTGCACGAATTCATCGAATCGCTTCAACAATTGACTCGAGAATCCAGCCTTGGCCTTCTTTTGCATCTTGTCGATTCGGTTGACGACACTGCTGTCGTAAACCGTATCGCCGATGCGGATGACCATCCCGCCGATCAAGTCGGGGTCAACCGTTTCTTTCAAGCGAACTTCGCGATGAAGCAGTGCAGAAAGCCGCTCGGCAATCTGGCTTCGCATGGCATCTTCAAGCGGGACCGCGGTACGCACGGTGGCAACCAAGCGACCGAGCATTTCGTCCAACTGGGTTTCCGAGGCACGACGAACCGCGGCGACGTAACCCAAACGGTCACGACTCGCCATCACCTTCAAAAACTTGATCAAGATCGGGTGAAATTCATCACCAAAAATCCGATCAAGCACCCGGCACTTTTCATCGGCATCGATTCGCGGTGAAGCGAACGAAGCGGCTAACTGAGGGCTTTGCGAAAGGTATTCGTCGACCATCCGGCCCAACTGCTGGACGACCTGGTCCGCGACACCTTCTTTTTGCGCCGCAGCGATCAGGGCTCGCGCGTAAGTAGTGCCCAATTGCTCGGCGCCGGTATCGAGAACCGTGTCGTGTTTGGGAGCTTCGGTCATGGGTTGTCAGGGCGTGATGGAAACGCGTTGAAAGGGCGGAAAAATCTGTTAAATAAACCGATCCACGTCCGTGGTTCTGGTTCCACAAGCACGCGGTAAGAGCCGAAGCACCTACCGCGAGCCCATCCTTAGTTATTACTTGGAAGTCGATCAAGCGATTGACGAATCAAATCAGCATGGTCCTCGGGACGAAGCTCGCGGCCCACCACCGACTTGGCAACCTGCATCGCCATGTCCGAGGTTTGACCAGCCAAATCGGCCAAGGCCACCTTCTTTGCGGTCTCGATATCAGCGATCGCACGATCACGCGTCCGCTCGGCTTCCGCCTTCGCATCAGCAACAATTCGCTGACCGTTGGCTTCGGCATCGCGACGCGCTTCGGCCAACATGCCTTGCACTTGGCTTGCCGCTTCGTCGAGTTTGGTTTGGTAGTCACTCAACAACGACCGCGCCTCGGCGTTGATACGCTCGGCATTTTCGAGGTCACCATTGATTTTGTCTTCGCGAGCCTTCAACCCATTCAAAATGGGAGGCCAAACGAACTTGGACAAAATGGCAAGCACCCCAAGAAAGATCGCGATGTTACAGACCGCCGAACCAATGTCGAATGACAACAACGGCGGCGTGTGCGCGTCGTCGTGCCCATCTTCGTCATGGTCGCCTGCTGCTGCGGGATGATCGTGATCACCCACAACCACTTCCTCGTCGAGAACGTCCGCGTCCGCAGCGACCAAGAGCACCGCGTGATCCGTTTCGGATGCTTCGGTCGCGACTTCGGGTTTCGCTTTTTCGTCGGCATAGCTAACCGCAGGCGACACACCAAGCGTGGCCGCTGCGACGAACCCTAGCACCGATAAACGAGTCAATTTTAAAACCATCGTTTCAACTTTTGCCAAAGGCGGATTTAGCCAAGGATCAACATCAGAATCAAAGCAATCACGGTTGCACCTTCGATCAGTGCCGCCGAGATCAGCATCTGGGTGCTGATCGTTCCGCTCGCTTCGGGTTGGCGAGCGATTGCGTCAACCGCTGCACTACCGATGCGGCCAATGCCGAGGCCAGCGCCGAGAATGACAAGGCCCATTCCGATACCGACACCCATCTTGCCGACGTTAAGAGCTTCCTGGGCCAAAACAAGCGCGAAATCAAACATCTTTCATAAACTCCTGAGCTAATTCTCGAACGGGAAATGCCTGCGACCGTGAACTTGGACGCCGACAGTTTTTGGTTAAAGGGTCAAACAATTTTTAGTGAATCAAAAGCGGGATCGACGGCTCACTATTCGTGAACCAATGGCCCCAGTCGTTTTGGATCGATCAACTTGTCGATGTCCATCTGGCTTTCGTCGCTAAACGGATGCTCTTCTTCGTGATGGTCGTCATGATGAACTGCTGTCATCGCGATGAACAAGACCGTCAAGAAGGTGAAGATAAACGCTTGCAGAAAACAGATGAACAACTCAAGCAAGGTCAGCACGATGCCGCCGCCGATCACCGACAACTCAACACCGTAGCCAAGTGCATGTGAAAACTCAGCAGCGGTAAAGACGAGGCCCACGAACGCGGCGATCACCAAGTGGCCTGCCATCATCGTTCCAAAAAGCCGCATCGCAAGTACCACACACTTAATAATCAATCCAATCCACTCGAGTGCGTAGAGCGGGATGCCGATCAACAGCATCTTGGGGTCGTCCCAACCAATCGGATTGAAGTGTAGAAAGAACGTTTTCGCGCCGGTTTCACGGATCCCGATGAACAAAATCGCAATGAAACTGCCCAACGCCAAAACCGCATTCAAGGACAAGTTTCCAGTCGCCGTTCCGCCCCAATGTGAAAACGCAGTGTTGCCGGTAAACGATTGCATGATGTAGCCAATCGGAACCAACCCAATCACATTGCAGAACAGGATGAAAAAGAAGATCGTCCAGATGTAGTAGATGTATTTGTCGGTCAAATGACCTAGGTTCGGCCGAGCGACTTCGTCACGAATGAACGAACACATCGTCTCGAACAACTGAGCCACGCGACCACGCGTCTTGAAGGCTTCGAGTCCCTGCCCCTTCGCACGCACTCGGCTTGCGACATAGGCAAAAACCAACACCACCGTCACGGCCCCCACCACACTCATCATCAAGTGGTTGGTGATGAAAAAGTCGTAACGCCCATCAAAAATATTCAGCGCCGGAATATCGCCTTCGCCCACCGGCACGCTCACGATCGGATTCTCGTGCAACGGATGCGGCAGCACATGCGTTATCGGGCTGTGGTCGGTAGAAGCAACAAGCAATGGCATCAGGTAAATCGTTATTGAGCTACAGATTTGAATTTAGTGAACACGATCCGCAATCGTTAGGCTTCCCACACGCCCAAAGGCCGCGAGTGCAAAGCATCGGAAGGGTGCAAACGCACCAATGAAGAGCAGGGTAATTCAGACGAGTCGATTGAATGCGATGAATACCCCTCTGCCTTCAACGGCAAACCTGCCTTCACGGGCAAAACACTGGCTGACAAACTCGCATCCGTGCTGGTGGTAGCTTTCTCATTTCGCTGCTGCGAAGAAACTCGATTCTGCTTGAATGCGAGCACTCCGACTTCGACCAAGGTCAAATAGGCGTACCAACCAATCGTAAAACCAGCCACCCACTGACTGGATTCGGCCAATTGATACCGGCAGAACAAAAACAGTGCAACCGTCCCAAATAACCGAAAGATCATTCCCATCCCCGAAGCCAACACAAAATCACCAAACGGATCCGATGATGAACCTGAATCCGCGTGATTCGCAGTGCTTCGGGAAGCAATTCGCGACTTCACTTCTTTGGCCCAACGCAAACAAAGCCCGGGCAACATCGACGCTAATGCAATCATGCCGCTTGCGACAGCGACAAAAAACACATCGCCTGCACGATCCGCATCACGAACCAGCGTCACCGCCATCGCAATCACGGCCGCCACCAACCATGCTGCAACCACCCAACCCAACGTCTGCCGATACAGATCGGAAACGCAGGCAGAACTTGGCGATCGTCGAGTTGAAGTAAGGATCGTCACGTGTTTTTTAAAAGTTTACTCAAAAGCGAAGCCAACTTCGCTTCCAATATACGGTCATCAGTATTGGCGGGGTGGCACGAACTGACCGGATTACGAAAACCCGGGTGATTTAACTCATCAGCTTACGATCGGAACGAGGATGCTTTGACGATAAATCGCGTCATCGCTAACCCGAACCCAACCATCGTGCTCAGCGCGGTCGCATACATTTGGTCGTGGTTTCGCCAGGCATCGATCCAATAACCCACACCGGCGAACAAAAGTGTTATTCCAGCGAGCTCCATCCCGAGACCGGCAAACCGAAACCACACCGCGCCCCCTTTTGCGTCATTTTTCGCAACGGGTCCGGATGCGACCTCTACCTTGTCGGCCATCCCATCCTTGTGGGTTGACTCGTCATCGGGATCGGAAGGGCTTTTCTCTGGATTCACCATCGGGAGGATTCTCCAATTGGCCTGAACCGCTTCGCGTGACGACGTCTTCGTCGGTGTTGCTAAAATCGCCTGTTCGCGACTTTGCGTTAACTCGACGTGCACAGTGTGACTAACGAATCGCGAACCACCAGAGGCAGCGACGGATCGCCGCACCTAAAAATGTTGACCAAGCATGACTCGCACGTACGGAACTCGCGGCCATCGAGAAGCGCAAGAGGCAAGATGACGGCAACGAGGATCGCTTGCTGGCAATTCGTCTCATATTGCGACAAACGTAGCCCGACATCGCCACGACACGCTCTCGAAACAGGCCCCCGCAAGCCAGGGCAGGGCGCAATCCCGCACCCCCCGTCATCAGAATCGCATCATAGCGGCCGATGGGACGGCAAAAACCGAGCGAACAATAGGAAACCCAGGCAACATGGGAAAGGCGTCGCAAATACGACTGCTTCAACAATTGTCCCAATAATCCTTAGGAAAACGCAATTTCCGGCCACGATTCGGATTCTTTTGTCACTCTGCATCTAGAACTTGGGCCATCCCCTTGCCATAATGTTTCAGGGGATGATTGTCCCATTGTGGCCGGATAGGCCTGCGTCAAATGGTATTCGAAACCCGAATAAAAATCGGTTTCCAGAAGCCACAGAGACGCCCTGCAGTGGTAAAACATCCACACGCGTGACGTGAATCGCATTTTGAGACAGACCTAACTGTTGTCAGGGTCGCGGTTTTCGAAGCGAGTGTTTAAATGTCGACGGCAATGAGACAAGCGGTTCGGTTGCCCGAGACAAGAAAAGTGGAAGCGGCGCAGGAAGCGGCAAAGGAAACGACAGACTTACGGTGTCGACGGCAGCCACCCGCAAAAGGGTGGAGCAAAGCTAGTCGTGGTCAAAATCAATTATGAATTAGCTCTGTCCATTGATTTGCGACAGGGTTCACAGCTTGGAGATGCAGGGTGATTAAAACGGCAGACCTTAAAGCGCAAACACGACGAGAATTGGCCGAGCTAGCCAAAACCTATGGTGTATCGGGCTGGCACAGCATGCGAAAGGACGACCTTGTTACTGAAATATCAAAGGTACAACGCAAGCTGAGACGAAAATCGGACAGCGCGAAGTCCACGGCGTCAAAAACCGCCGCATCAAAGAAATCATCGACCTCCTCTCGAGCGTCGAGCACCAGTTCTGCGAAATCCAAATCAAAAGCGTCCGCCCCCATGAGCAAAGGGGCCCAAATTGCCGCCGCTCGTGCTCGTGCCGCTGCCGTCAGCGCCCAACGCTGTGCCGAAGCACTGGACCAAAAAGAGCAGAAGGAACGGGTTTCCGCCAAAACCGCTCGCATCCGCGCCCAAATGCGTCGCCGCCGTGAAACCCTCGATCGCCATCGCGACATCTCCACCGGCACCCTTGTCGGCGGCTCTGCGGTGACCAACGGAGCTTCGCGAACAAGAAACGGCGAACCTCACCAAGACCGCGTCGTGCTGCTGGTACGTGATTCGTATTGGCTGCAAGCCAATTGGGAAATCACGCGATCAAGCGTCCAGCGAGCCGAATCGGCGATGGCCGAGCGATGGCACACCGCCAAACCGATCCTGCGACTGTTGGCGGTGGGCGATGCGTCGAGCAATCAAGCCGAAAGCGTGGCCCGCGACATCCCGATCCACGGCGGTGTGAACAATTGGTACATCGATGTTGACGAGCCACCATCGCGATTCCGAGTCATCATCGGTTACCTCGCTGATTTTGGCGAGTTCTACACGATCTGCCGCAGCAATGTCGTCGAGACCCCACGTCCGGGCGAATGCGAACGACTCGACGAACACTGGAACGACATTGCCGAAGACTATGAACGAATCTACTCGCTCAGCGGTGGTTACGATCAAGACGCGGGCGACCTCAAAGACGTATTCGAAGAACGTCTGCATCGCCCGATGCCTAGCCGGGGCGATCAAGGACAAACCGTGGCGGACCCCAGTTTGCTGCGACAAACGAAGCTGCCGTTCAAAGTCGATGCTGAACTGATCGTGTTCGGAAAGACAACGTCCAACGCATCGGTGAGTATCGCCGGTCGCCCTGTGAAATTGCAAAGCGATGGATCGTTTACGGTCCGCATGGAATTGCCCGACAAACGCCAAGTGTTGCCCGTGACTTGCGAAAGCCGCGATGGACTGAGACAGCGCACCACGGTGATCGCGGTCGAGCGGAACACGAAAGTGATGGAAACGGTCGAAATCGACGACCGCTTCTAGCAAGCCGACGACCGCCTTGCGGATTCACTTCCATTTCAACTCTCTGCCCAGGACGGATTTCCCAATCCGTCCTGTTTTTTTGTCGATACCCTCACCACTCAACGATCCCCCCCACCACTCAACTGGAGCCGCTGCCTTGAAACCTCTGTCCGCCTTGAAACCTCTGTCCCTTTTGCTGACCGCCTGCTTCGCCTTTCAAATGATGGCTGTCCCTGTTCGAAGCAGCGCTGAGCAGCCTGCCACGAAACCATCGATCAAGGTGCTGCTGATCACCGGTGGCTGCTGCCATGATTACGATTTCCAAACCAAGGCGATGCAGATGGCGTTCAAGGAACGCGGCGTCGCCGTGAACTGGACCGTGGTGAATGACGGCGGCAATGGAACCAGCGCCGAAATCGATCTCTACAAAAACCCCAAGTGGGCCGAGGGCTTTGACGTGGTGATCCACAACGAATGCTTTGCCGCGACCACCAATCCCGAGTACATCCGCAGCATCACTCGGTCGCATCATAAAGGGGCCAACGCCGTGGTGATTCACTGTGCGATGCACACTTACCGCGACGCCAAGATCGATGATTGGCGAGAATTCTTGGGTGTGACCAGCCGCCGACATGAACACCAAAGCCACTACACGGTGAACGTGGCCGCTCAGAACCACGCCATCATGAAGGGCTATCCCGATGGCCACAAAACAGCAATGGATGAGCTGTACGTGATTGAAAAACAGTGGCCAAACATGACGGTGTTGGCCACCAGCAAAAGCGAAAAGACAGACCAATCACATCCCGTTTTCTGGACCAACCAATACGGCAAGGCTCGTGTTTTCGGCACCACCTATGGTCACTCGAACGAGACGTTCGAAGACGCCGTTTATCTGGACACAATCGTCAAAGGCACGCTGTGGGCCGCGGGAAAGCTGTGAGCCGACACGATTGCATCGGCGAAATTTGAGAGCTGACGTTGATTGAAAAAGTAGCCACGTTCGCCAGAACGTGGTCCACCGTCTGGCGACGGTAGCCACATCGACGGGTAAAAATTCGCTAGTTTGTACTCTCTCGCCGCATCGATGACTCGGCGACGATTTGGGTGGCATCGAGATTCAAGAACCCAGGAACCCAAGTGATCGACGAAATATCGATCGCGATACGCACGGTCACGATGCCGCCGGACGTGGCCGTTTCGATCGATGACGGGACGGTTTCGACCGTCGCATCCTGGATCCCCATCAAAGCGAGCTCGTCGTTAACTCGCTCAACGACTTCGCTGGTGGTGGCGGCGGGACGCACCGCGATTCGCGCCCCTTCGCGACTCGCATGCGTTGCGGTTTGCTTGACCAACATCATTCGCCCGAGCTCGACCAAACCAAACGTAAAGGCGATCATTAGCGGTGCGACCAAGGCGAACTCGACAGCGGATGCCGCCATCCTTGTCGCCTTTTTCTTTGGCCGATTCATTCTGTGAATCATGATTCTAGCTTTCTTGGATAAATATTACTGAACCAGCATCACGGGGGTGACTAGATATGAACTTTGGGAAGTGCCCGAGTTATCGATGATCGCGTGTCGGGCGACCGCCTTGGCTGGCTGGACCACCACTCGCTTCTCCGACATTTTCCCGGTCAACTTGACCTCCAAGATTCGCACACCTTCGAATTTCACGATCGTGTACATCGCATTGTTTCCGTTGCCCGTCACGGTGGTGTAAATCGGGATGATGCGAACCTCGCCAATGATCGATGCCAACTCGTCTTTGACTCCAGCGCTGATCCCGGTATCGCCGTTGAGCTTCAATTCACCTTTGGAGTCGAACTTGAGTGGTTTCCCCAAATCGATGAAATCTTGCTTAGAGATTCCGTGCAGGATTTGGCGTGACAAATCTTTGGTACTGTTGTTGCTGCCACCGATGTCGACCGTTCCTCGGTTGCCCGGTGCTCCGGTGCCTTGAGGATAAAGGTTGGTTTCACAAAACCCGTCGGAACCGGAATGCACCGAACCACTGCTATACGAAAAACTGTCGTCGGTTAACCCTGAACACATGGCAACCCAGCTCGGCAGATCGAGTGCAAACGGCAAAATGTCGATTGTCTCGTCGTGGGTGTCAGGCTCGTTGAATCCCGAGATGGCATTGAACATCGCGGCGGTTGCCGTGGTGCTTAGCGATTGACTTTGCCGGCCTGTTACGTCGCCAAAAAATAGCGGCAATTCACCATTGCCACCCGTTTGCAGTCGCAGCGTCACTCGCGCGGCGTTGTAAGTCGACGGATCCGATGTGCTCCACGATTGATCGGGCGAATAGGTGCCAAGCTCGACATCGCCCGAAGAGAACTCTGGGGCTTGCTGCCCGACCGAGTTTCGGGTGGCGATGCTGTTGGCAGCTTGTCGGGCACTAGACTGCATCACACTTTCGGAGGCTCCCGAATTTTGCTGATCGAACAGTTCCCAGCATGCGGCCATCGCTGACGCATCAGCCGATCGCTGCATCTCGGCTTCGGCCACGCGGATATGCCCCAGATCGATCGTGACGGCCATCAATGCCACGAGGCTGACTGTCAAAATCAGACCGAATACGGCCGCAGCCCCACGACGTTTGCGGGCTGGCATGCGACGTCGATTTACCGGCACATCCCCATCGCATGGAACGTGACTGAGTTGTTTTACGTTTAGATTTTTCATTGAACGTGATCCTGAAGACTTGGTGATTTGAGCGGCATGGTGATGATTACATTTCAATCGAAGGTTGCCGGTTCACAGGAACCGCAACCACGGTCCCATCGACATAAAAAACGCGTACTTCAAGTAGCGTGATGGACGCCACTCGATTTGCCCCAAACCCGATGTCAACGGCATCCAAACTTTTCTGTGGATGATATTGAGATAGTCCTAACGAAGCGTCGGAATTCATCCGGACCAAGAACTCTGGACCACCGAAGTCGCCCCACTGGCTTGCATGCCCATTCTTGATTGCAAACAGCGCCTGGTCTTCGACCGTAGCGAGGATACTTGTCCAACGAACATGATCTCCGTCTGACGAAAGCGCAGCCCGAGTCTCGCTGCGTGCTTGATCAAGAATGTGGTCATCCTCTACCGCAGCAACGAGAAACCCGCCTCCGGTAAACTGTGTGTCCACGGCATGATTCAGTTGAAACTGAAAATAGCGGCTCGAATCATCCGTCGGCGTTGTAAAGAAGGTGACCTGCGGCGAGTGATTGATTGCGTCAGGCTCATTGAGCACCATTTCCCAATCTTCTTCCACCTTAAAAATCGCCACATCCTCGGCACTGCAATCGGTCACCGGAGGAACCGCTAGCGTGAGAATCCCCCCGATCATGGTTTGTGCAATTCGCATCATCGTTCTGTTTCCCACTGAAGACACAACACGGAAAACCGCCCTGTCTTGCACACGCTCGGGAACGACATGACGCGATTTCAAAATCGTGCTAAGCGGATGGTTTTTCGCATCACGTCGGCGTTCACTTTGCCGTTGATCGAGTGAGATCAAGCGACAGAGAAGCGTCTAAAAGACAAGAGGGTTGAGTTCTGGAAACCTATGTCACGTTCGCTGCAGGAGCATTCAAAAATCCGCTAGCCCCCCCGAAACTTTTCTCTCACCCCCTACGCATTGATCGGGTTATAACGACATTGACGATGATTCCGACTCTGGCGTCCCTTTCGAACCGGCAGTTTCCGTTCTGTTTGACAATTTCTGTGTTCCCGAGTCCTCCTTGTTGGCCTACGCGCAATTGCCAGTGCTTCTGATAGAATCCCCGCTGAACCATCAAATCCTTCTGATCCACCGAGCTTGGGAATGTCCAAAGGCCTTTACACTCAAACCTTCGTCGTGCTGTTACGTGAAGCGGTCTCCATTGAATCCGTTGCCGCGATCCTTGCCGACTTTTCACCTTCGGCCGCCCAACCTGCCGCCGCAGAGGTCCTGAACTGCGGTCCGTCGATCCAGCTGGAAATCGATGACCAAGACGAAGGCAAAGTCGTCGTCGATGTGGTCGATCAAATTTGGCCGGATGATCCGACGACTGCGGCGGACCCGAGCCGGATCGCGCGAGCGTATCAGGAAGGCCAACTTGGACCATTCACGGCCCCCGAGTCTCTGCTCCGCGCGACCCAACAATCGTGGAACTGGGAGGCGGGAAGAACCGCAACCAAATTGCACCAAGCGTTTATCCGCATTCGCTGTAGCTACGTGCTCGATGGCAACGCAACGCCCCCGAATCTTCCCGAGAACTACGACCCGTACAATGAATTGGCGTTCATGACCGAGGTGGTCGGCATGCTGTTGGAGCTTCCCGAAGCGATTTGTTACTTCAATCCCGGCGGCGAAGTGCTTAGCGATTTGGAGGTGCTGACCGAGGCCGCCGAATTCTCAGTCGAGCATTCACTGCCTCCCGTGGAATTGTGGGCCAACATGCGATTCCACGAGGTCGATCCTCAGTGGTCGGTGATGGACACCGTGGGGCACATCCAACTTGACATTCCCGATATGGAAGGGTGTTTTCGGCCGCAAGATTACGATGCCGCCGAAGTCGAAAATTTTCTTCGCGACGTTGGCATTTACTTGCTACAGAACGGCGATGTCATCAAAGACGGCGAAACCTCCGAAGGTCCCGGCGAGATCTTGTGGGTTGCACGTGTTCGCGAAAGTGCCTTGAACGGACCTCGCCGTCGCGTGCTGCGTTGGTTCGCCGACGACGGCGAAGCGATCCCCAAAAGTCTGTTGCGAAAGTAACGCGGTGATCCCCGTGCTGAACACGATTCATGCTTAACGGGGCGGGGCGAGCCGCCCGCTTAAAATCGAACGTTTTACGCACTGCAACCGGACGGATTGCGCCGTGCCGCTACGAAAGTCGACGAGGGGCAGGGGAGAGCAGGGCAGGGCAGTCCGGCGGGATCCCACACTGTCCTAATGCCAACACTGCCCGATGCCCACGCTGTCCCGAAGATCGTTCTGAGGTATCATCCGTTGGGGTATCGCTTGCGTACCCGCAACCCATCACCGCCGAAACGTCCTCTGTTTTTGGGAATACAATTCTTTGACCGCCGAAACGCAACAAACCAGCCCCCTGTTTGCCTG
The DNA here is from genome assembly GCF_039545035.1 of Novipirellula caenicola. Taxonomy (NCBI): domain Bacteria; kingdom Pseudomonadati; phylum Planctomycetota; class Planctomycetia; order Pirellulales; family Pirellulaceae; genus Novipirellula; species Novipirellula caenicola. Next base: position 43,548 of record NZ_BAABRO010000026.1, on the reverse strand, counting down.
GGCCCAATTGGTTCGGCTGCCGAACGTGTTTACCGTGGTTGCCGATGTTTCGGCTGCTTTTCTGCTGGCGGCTCAAGGCCCAACGCCTGTCGTCCGCTGGATCTGCGTACTCGCCGCCGGGATCTCGCTGTACTGGGCCGGCATGATCCTGAACGATGTGTTCGACATTGAACGCGATCGTGCCGAGCGTCCGAAACGCCCGCTGCCTTCCGGACGAATCTCGCTTGCAGCGGCTCGCGCGGCAGGCTGGGCAATACTCATTTTAGGAGTCATTCTGGGATCGCTCAGTGGATATCTGCCGGGCGATAACCTTGCCACCACTTGGCTGCCCGCGGCAACCTCAATCGTTTTAGCGGTCATGATCGTGGCCTACGATGGACCGCTGAAAAAGACACCGCTCGCCCCGGCCGCCATGGGGGCATGCCGCTTTCTCAGTTTCCTGCTTGGCGCCTCGCCGGTGATCATCGTGCAACCCGACGGACCGCTCGTTCCGCTGCACTTGGTTGCCTTCGCATTGGGTTTTGGCATCTACATCACCGGAATCACGTTGATGGCTCGCGACGAAGCCTCCGGTGGCAACGACACCAATCTAAAAGTCGGACTCAGCCTGATTGTGATCGGGCTTTTTGCGTTGGCGTTTGCGCCGCAGCAGGCTCCCGCGGGCTTTGCGAACTTCCTCCGAACTCCCTATGCCTTTCCGCTATTGATCGCGATGATCGCTTACCCGGTGGTGCTTCGCGGCATCCGCTGCGTTCGCCACGCCACGCCCGCAAACGTGCAGACGACGATCCGCTCAGGGATTCTGAGCATCATCCCCTTGGCGGCGGCGGTTGCGATGCTTGGTGCCGGCCCGCTATGGGGCCTCGCCATCTTTGCATTGATCATTCCCGCGATCGGATTGGCATCCGCATTTCGAGTGACCTAAGCCGTTAGGCAGGAATCATTAGGTGAAATTCCGTTAGCCGTTTGGACGAACGCTGTGAAGCGTCTAGAGACAGCAAATTACGGCATTTGCGTTCCGTAGCTACGATCGCCAGAGCGTGGATGATTGCCGGCCAATACGAATCACCACCTTCTGGCGAAGGTAGCTACCAGAAAATGCTTCACAGCGCTCGCGTTTGGACACTCCCCCCGGTTCAGCGACGGAACCGTGGCTAGCGTCAAAACGACCAAGATACTGAAAGACTGCTGCCTAGCTGCTTAGTGCCGATCCCTCGCGGCAACCCGATCGATTACAATGCAGCCACGCTCTCTCCTTCCGCCTCGAACTCCGTGAACCAAGGCCCGTCCGTTCGTGAACGACGCGATCACCCAAATTGCTAAAGACGAGTTTCAGTCGCTGACGCAAATTCCTTGGTTGTTCCTCGGGTTGATCGCGTTGCCGCTGATCGTGGCGTCTTGGCGTGCCAAGATCTACCCGACGACTTGGTGGGTGGCGCTGCTGAGCGTTTCGCTGATCGCCAGTCTCGCCACGGTGTTTGTTCCCTCGATTATCATTGCGGTATGGTTGATCGACGGCATCATCTTGACACTTGCGGTGGTCGATTTTCTGCTGATCTATCTTGGCACCAATCATGGAATCCAAGTCTTTCGCAGTTTGCCGCGGACGTGTTCGTTGGGCGTTCCGGTTGCGAGTGAATTGACGGTTGAAAACAGCACGCTGCTAACGTTGTCCGGCGCGGTTTGCGACGATTTGCCCGAACACTTCACCGCGACCCCCGAGAAACACTCGCTGCGATTGCCGCCTCGCGGACGCATGACGGCACATCGAAAATTACTGCCAGGTCGACGAGGCGCGTTTGAACTCGAGTACGTTTACCTCAGCTTCTTCAGCCCGCTAAAACTGTGGAATCGCCACCGAAAAATCGAGCTACACGATCGGCTCAATGTTTACCCCGACATGAAACAATTGTCCGACTATGCCCTGCTTGCCAGGACAAACCGATTGAGTCTGATTGGGGTGCGGCGAACACGACGAATCGGTCAGGACAGCGACTTTGAGCGGCTTCGTGACTACAGCCGTGACGACAACTATCGACATATCGATTGGCGCAGCACCGCACGTCGCCGCAAACTGACCGTACGGCAATTTCAAAGCGACCAAAGCCAACGAGTGGTCTTTTTGTTGGACTGCGGGCGGATGATGACCAACGAACAAAATGGCTACTCGTTGTTGGATCACGCCCTGAACTCGGTGCTAATGATGGCCTACGTGGCGCTGCATCAAGGCGACTCGGTCGGCATGCTTTGCTTTTCCGATACGATCCATGCCTACATCCCACCACGGGGCGGCAGCAGCCAGATGAATCGCTTGATTCAAGCTGGTTTTGACCAATTTCCTCGACTGGTCGAATCACGCTACGATCAAGCGTTCCTGTATCTTTCGACTCACTGCAAACGTCGATCGCTGGTCGTGTTGACGACCAACGTGATCGACGAGGTGAACGCCGGCGCCGTGGTCGATTACCTGTCCAACATCAACGGCCAACACCTGCCGCTTGGCGTGCTGCTTCGTGACCGCGAGATGTTTGACGCCGCCGATGCGCCGTCCAATGACGATCGCCTCCAAATGTATCGCGCAGCGGCCGCCGCCGACATCTTGCTATGGCGACACCAAGTGCTCAAAGACTTGGAACATCGCGGTGTGCTATGCGTTGACGCATTCCCCGACGAATTGACCGCACCGCTGGTGAATCAATACCTCGACATCAAAGCAAAACACCTGTTGTAACGGCGTGGTTGACCTGCCCCAACCTACGTTTTGATTGCACAGCAACGAGATTGATTGCCCAGCAACGAGAACGAGTTGCTGTCGCTGATTCTTCGTCCCAACCCGGAACCAAGGTGGAAATGATGAAGCCTGGATTATTGCGGAATCTCAAAACGCCGCTGCTCATGGCATTGGTGTTGGCGTGGTGCTCGCCACTGCACGGGCAAATGATCTGGATCGAAGGCGAAGACGCGGTCAACAGCACGATGCGAGGGCACAATTGGTACGACTCGGTCAAAACGGCCGAATTGTCGGGCAACGATTGGCTCTCGCATTTCGCCGATGGCGACATGCCGGTCGCCCGGTTCGAGTTTGATGTGTCCGCGGCGGGCCGCTACGAACTGTGGCTGCGTGCCAATCCGATTGCGTCAGCAATCTCGGTGCGTGTCAACGGCGGAACTTGGGCACCGGTCGCGCCGCAAAAGCATGAACAGAGCGTCAACATTGCCGCCGATGGACAACCGGACCTCCGATTTGTCGCATGGATCAAGGCCGATCCGGTCTCGCTATCGGAGGGTAAAAACTCGCTTGAGGTGCGTTTCGAGAGCCAAAACAATCGCCATGGCGGCCTCGACTGCTTTGTTTTGAGTCGCCAGCCGTTTCTGCCTCAAGGCAAACTGCGACCGGGCGAGAAAACGGGGCTGGCGGATCCAGGCACTTGGGCGTTTGAACCCGATCGCGATGCGTTTTCGCCCGACTCGCTGCTTGATTTAAGTAGCATGAACGAGAAACCGGCGGGTGCGAAAGGCCGAGTGGCCCGATCACCCGACGGCGAATCGTTTGTCGATGGTGGCGGAAAACCGCTGCGATTCTGGGCCGTCAACACCAGCGTCCAGCACCGTGACGACATCGAAGCGGTCCGCGAACATGCCCGCTGGCTCGCCAAACGTGGCGTCAACATGGTCCGGCATCACGGACACCTTGCGCCGCGGAACGGTCAAAAACTTGACGATGTCAACACCGAGGATATCGAGGCGGCGTGGCGATTGGTCGCCGCGATGAAAGAAAACGGCATCTACGTCACACTATCGCCATACTGGGCCATCAGCGTGAAACCGGATCCCGCTTGGGGTCTGAAGGATGCCGAGGGGGAAAATTTGACCGGGCTGCTGTTCTTCGACGCTCGGCTGCAAGCGGCTTACAAACGGTGGCTCAAACAACTGCTGACACCCCCCAACCCGCACACCGGCATCCCGTTGGCCCAAGATCCGGCGCTGGCGATCTTTCAAATCCAGAACGAAGACAGCCTGCTGTTTTGGACCGAAAACGCCATCCAAGGCGAACAGCGAGTTGAACTGGGTCGACAATTTGCGGATTGGCTGAACGCTAAACACGGATCGCTCGATAACGCGGTTCGCGTCTGGGGAGGCACTGCTCGATGTAAAGGCGACGACTTTGCCAACGACATCGTGATGCCTCACCAAATTTGGCAGCTGACGCAAGACCATCACGGGCCGATGGCCAAACGCTTGGCCGATCAATTGGCCTTCTACACCGAGCGAATGCGTGACTTCAACCTTTCGATCGCGAAATTCCTAAAAGAGGAAATTGGTTACGAAGGGTTGATCAACGCCGGCAATTGGCGAACCGCCGATCAAGCCAAACTGCTTGACGCGGAACGCTACGCCTACGCCGCAAACGATGTCATCGGGGTGAATCGCTATTACACCGGCGGCAACCATACCAATCCGACCGACAATCATCGCGCAGGATATTTGATCAGTCGTGGTGATCTGTTTGATGGGATTTCGGCACTGCGACAACCCTGGGCATTTCCGCTGGCGCTGCGACAAGTCAGCGGACATCCGATGATCGTTTCGGAAAGCGCCTGGGTGCCGCCGCTGCGTTATCAAACCGAAGGCCCCTTTTTGGTCGCGGCCTACGGAGCGATGACCGGAGTCGATATTTTCTACTGGTTCACCACCGACCAAATCGGGTTTGGTCCTCCGATGGAAAAGTGGCAACTTTCCACGCCTGCCCAAATCGGAATGTTCCCCGCCGCCGCGGTGATGTTTCGTCAAGGCTACATCCGGCAAGGTGAACCAGCCTTGGTCGAAAGCCGCAACTTGAACGATGTGTTCAATCGCCAACCACCGCTGTTGCCCGAGGAATCAGGCTTTGACCCAAATCGCGATTCATCGACGCAGGCGACGAAAGCCGAAGCTGCCCGGCAAGGCACGATCACCCCGCTGACCTACCTTGCCGGTCCCGTCGAAGTAGCGTTTGACAGTGGCGAAACGCAGCTCGCCGACATCTCGTCCCTGATCGATACGGACAAACGAACCGTCCGCAGCATCACGGGCGAATTGAATTGGAACTACGGCGACGGCTACTGCACGCTCAACGCGGCCAAGGCACAAGGCGCGGCGGGCAACCTCGCCGCCGCTGGAACGATATCGCTCGGCACCCTGACGCTGCGATGCGACAACGACTACGCCACCGTGCTGGCCGTCTCGATGGACGGCGTGAATCTCTCTGAATCCAAACAGGTGTTACTACAAATCGGCACCGTCGCTCGGCCTCATGGCTGGAAAACCGAACCGGCTGGCGGCGGCAAGTCTCAGCGAATTGTCAATCTTGGCAGCAGCCCCTGGAACATCGACAACGCCTCCGCCGACGTCACCCTATCCAATTCGGGGCTCAGCCAGGCGACATTGCTGGACGCCAACGGAATCGCCATCGCCGATCTGCCAGTTCAAAAGAACGTCGACGGCCTAAGCCTAACCCTGCCCCCCAACGCGTTCTATATCCTGCTCCGCTAAGAAAATCGCCCAAAAAAGCGCCTGGCACCTTCTTGGTCCGTTTTTGCTCCGACACCTTTTTTGGGCTGGGCAAGAGGGTTTGGAGGGACGGGTTGTAGAGGCGGGTTTGATATCATTGATGGCCGCCGCTCGGCGATGACGAAGAGGTTCGATGTACTTCGAATCCTCTAGAACGGACTGAGTGGTTATGTGGCGTTCCGTATTCATCGCGATTGGGATCATGGCGGTCATCGTCGGCCTTGAATTTCTGTTTATCGATTCGGCTACGTTCTACCAAGGCGAATCGGCCAGTGCGGTCAGTTTTGTCGATCCCACCGGGGCTCCCGCCAACTCTGCCAAAGTCTTCCGACCTAAAGATTGGATGCCTTGGTCTCTACTTAGCGGCGGAATCATCACCATTGTGTACACCTACCTGATCCCGGTTCGCTATGCTCGATGGCGGCAATCGTCCGGGCAATGACGATCGCCCCGGTCGCGACAGCACACCGCCTGTGGGGGACTGTCTTGACGAATGGGGGCCAGGGATCTACCTTGCATTAAATCGGCTGCCACAGGGAAGCCACACTATTAGGAATACTTATTTAGCACGAATCGAATATTGCACGTCCGAAATCTCGAGTTGTTCTGTAGCGTTGCCGACGAACGCAGCTTTTCCAAAGCTGCGGCCGAGCACGATTTGACTCAGAGTGCGGTCAGCCAGGCGATGCAACAACTTGAAGATTCGCTGCACGTGCAATTGATCGATCGATCCAAGCGGCCGTTGGTGTTGACCGCAGCCGGTCAAACCTATGTTCGCGGGCTTCGCGATATCCTGCGTCAGTTGCAGCGATTGGAAGCCGAGGTCGTCTCGATCGGCGGCAAGCTGAGTGGCCAGCTAAAGATTGGCACCATTTATTCGGTCGGGCTCAGCTACCTTCCCGAGGCCAGCGAAGAGTTCGCGGCCTTGCATCCGGAAGTTGACGTCAAGCTCGAGTTTGGTTCGGTCGAAAAGGTCGTCGAGATGACGACCGATGGCGAGGTCGACTTTGGCTTGGTCAGCTTCCCACGCAGCAGCAAGACATTGCAAAGCGTGATGTGGCAACAGGAACCGATGCGATTGGTGTGTTCCTCGGAGCATCCCTTTGCATCCCGCACCAACCTTTCTCTTGATGCTCTCAAAGGCATCGCTTTGATCGGCTTTGATCGTGGTTTGACGCTACGAAAAGAGATTGATCACTACCTTTTGAAGGCAGGCGTTTCGGTTGACACTCGAATGGAATTCGACAACGCCGATTCATTGATCCGTGCGATTCAGGCGAGCCGTGGTGTGGGGATTGTCCCCGAGGCTGCGGTGCGTCGTGAAACGGCCAACGGATCGTTAAAAGTAGTAGCTTGTCGCGGGCTCCGGATGACGCGCCCGCTTGGAATTATTTTTCGTCGACGAGGACAACTGAGCAAAGCGGCGAGTGAATACACGTCGCTGTTGCTTGGTCGCAGGGTTGAGACGGGAAAACGCAAATCCGGCAGCGGGAAGCATGCCGCGGAAAACTCAGCAACCGACGCCAGGACGGGCACTTCGGTTGTCGCTTGATTCGATCGAGCTGCAAGACGCATCGAATTAGTCGATTGGTTTTGCCTGCGGCATCGGGAATTCCCGGTGTAGCTCGGACGCCTCATCCAAATTTTTACTAGCGAAATGGAAAGACTGAAAATGACGCTTCAACCCGAAAACAAGAATTCATCTCTGAATCATTTAATCCAACCAACGCAGACGGCTCCGGAAACCGGTGCCGAGAAAGCGATTGCCGAATTCCATTTGCCGCCGGCACAAGGCTTGTACGACCCGAACCACGAGAAGGATTCGTGTGGCGTGGGTTTCATCGCGCACATCAAAGGCAAACCGAGCCACCAAATCGTCTTGGACGCCGACCAAATCCTGCAAGCGATGGACCATCGTGGTGCATGCGGTTGTGAGCCCAACACCGGTGACGGCTCGGGCATCATGTGTGGATTACCACACGCCTTTTTGAAGAAGGTTGCCAAGCGAGACCTCGGTGTCGATTTGCCCGCGGCGGGCCAATTCGCTGCCGGTTTGGTATTCCTGCCCAAAGACGAAGCCGAGCGAAAATACTGCAAAGAAACCGTCGAAAAATTGATTGCCCAAACGGGCCAAAAATTGATCGGTTGGCGTGACGTTCCGCAAATGACCGACGCCGCCGACGTCGGTCCGACCGCGCGTCGTAGCGAGCCAGTGATCGAACAATTGTTCGTCGGCGCCAGCGATGGACTGAGCGACGACGCCTTTGATCGCAAGCTGTACATGATCCACAAGCAGGCCAGCAAGCTCCGCGCCGACGAATCGCTCAAGCAAGCGATGATGTTCTACGTTTGTTCGCTGAGCACGAAAGTGATTATCTACAAGGGCATGCTCACTCCGGCCCAAGTGCTGCCTTATTATCCCGATTTGCAAGACGAAGATTTCGAAACCCATTTGGCGATGGTTCACAGCCGGTTTTCGACCAACACGTTCCCCAGTTGGGACCGTGCTCAACCGCTGCGTTTCATGAGCCATAACGGCGAAATCAATACACTTCGCGGCAACTCGAATTGGATGCGTGCTCGCCAAGGTTCGGCCAAGAGCGAATTGTTCGGTGACGATCTGCAGAAGCTATTCCCAGTGGTCGAACCTCACTGCAGCGACTCGGGAACCTTCGACAACGTGCTCGAGTTCTTGTTGATGAACGGCCGCACGCTGCAAGAAGCGATCATGATGATGGTCCCTGAAGCGTGGCAAAAACACGAAACCATGCCCGAAGACAAACGTGCTTTCTACGAGTACTTCTCGTGCTTGATGGAACCTTGGGATGGTCCGGCCTCGATCGCGTTTACCGATGGTCATTACATCGGTGCGACGTTGGACCGAAACGGGCTGCGTCCGAGCCGCTATTACATCACTCACGATGACCGCGTCATCATGGCCAGCGAAGTGGGCGTGTTGCCGGTCGATCCTGCGATCGTCAAAGAAAAAGGGCGTTTGCAACCGGGCAAGATGTTCTTGGTTGATTTTGCCGAGGGCCGCTTGATCCCGGACGAAGAACTCAAAAGCTCGTTCGCCAAAAAGATGCCCTACGGGGATTGGCTGAAAGAAAACCGCATTCGGTTGGCGGACTTGCATCCCGAATCCGAACCGCATGGTTTCGACAGCAAGACATTGCTGCCTCGGATGCAAGCGTTCGGCTACACCATTGAAACGATCAACTTCATGCTGCGGCCGTTGGTCGAACAACTGCGTGACCCTGTCGGATCGATGGGCAACGACAGTGCGTTGGCTTGTCTAAGCGACAAGCCGCGAATGATCTACGACTATTTCAAGCAGTTGTTTGCTCAGGTCACCAACCCTGCGATCGATTCGATTCGCGAAGAGGTGATCATGTCGCTCGAGTGCTACATCGGTCCCGAGCAAAACTTGTTGGACGCAAGCCCTGAACATTGCCATCGCTTGCTCGTTGAACATCCGATTTTGACCAACGAAGAAATCGCAGCGCTGAAGCACATCAATTACGAAGGCTGGCATAGCCGCGTGATTGACATCACGTTTGACCGCAGCGAAGGCAAGGCGGGACTGCAAGCAACGCTCGAGCGGATCGCCAAGGAAGCCGAAGAGGCGGCCGACGAAGGCATCCAATTGGTGGTATTGAGCGATCGTCAGATCAGCCACGACCGTGTCCCGGTTAGCGCCCTGTTGGCCGTCGGTGCGGTTCACCACCACCTTGTCAAACAAGCCAAACGAACCCGTATCGGTTTGGTGATCGAGACCGGCGAAGCACGCGAGGTGCATCATCACTGCTTGTTGATCGGCTACGGTGCCGACGCGATCAACCCTTACTTGGCGTTCGAAGCATTGTGGCAAGCTCGCCGCGATGGTTTGATGGATTCGACGCTGGACGACGACAAGATTGTCGCGGCGTACCGCAAGGGTGTTGCTAAAGGCATGCTCAAGGTCATGGCGAAGATGGGGATCAGCACGCTGCAAAGTTACAAGGGTGCTCAGATCTTCGAGGCGCTTGGTTTGAAGGACGAGATCATTGCCAACTGCTTCGTCGGAACGGCCAGCCGAATTCAAGGGGTTTCGTTCGACGTGCTTGCCGAAGAAACGCTCCGCCGCCACCGCTTGGGTTATCCCGATCGAAACGTCGATCGCCAAGCCCAGCTGCCCAACATGGGCGAATACCACTGGCGTGCCGAAGGCGAAAAACACGCTTGGGACCCTCAGTCGATCGCGACACTGCAGGTTGCTGCGAGAACCAACAACGAAGATGCCTATTGGAAATTCGCTCATGGCGTCAACGAAGACAATCGCAAACGTTGTGCGCTGCGTGGATTGCTCGGTTTCAAAGAAGGCGTTGCTGGTGAAGCGATTCCACTGGATGAAGTCCAACCGGCGAGCGAAATTGTCAAACGATTCTGCACCGGCGCAATGAGCTTCGGCAGCATAAGTGCCGAATCACACGAAACGCTGGCGATCGCAATGAATCGTCTTGGCGGCAAGAGCAACACCGGCGAAGGGGGGGAAGACCCTGTTCGGTTCCATCCAATGGATAACGGCGATTCAAAGCGGTCGGCGATCAAGCAGATCGCATCGGGACGTTTCGGTGTGACGATCGAGTACTTGACCAACGCCGACGAATTGCAAATCAAGATTTCGCAAGGGGCGAAGCCAGGCGAAGGGGGTGAATTGCCGGGCAAGAAGGTCGACAAGAACATCGCCCGGATTCGCTACAGCACGCCGGGCGTCGGTTTGATCAGCCCGCCGCCTCACCATGATATTTATTCGATCGAGGACTTGGCTCAGCTGATCCACGATTTGAAGAACGCCAACCGTGCCGCTCGGATCAGTGTCAAACTGGTCAGCGAAGTGGGCGTTGGGGTGATTGCATCGGGTGTGGCCAAGGCACACGCCGACCACATCCTGATCGCTGGCGACACCGGCGGAACGGGTGCTTCACCGCTGACCAGTATCAAACACGCTGGTTTGCCATGGGAACTTGGTATCGCGGAAACGCATCAGGTCCTGGTGCTGAACGATTTGCGAAGCCGCGTGGTACTGCAAACCGACGGTGGACTGAAAACCGGTCGCGACGTCGTCATCGCGGCGCTGCTGGGTGCCGAAGAGTTTGGCTTTGCCACCGCGCCGTTGATTACGCTCGGATGCATCATGATGCGTAAGTGTCATCTGAACACGTGTCCCGTGGGTATCGCGACTCAGGACCCTGAATTGCGAGCCAAATTCACTGGCAAACCTGAGCATGTCGTTAACTACTTGTTCATGGTGGCCGAGGAAGCTCGCCGCATCATGGCGAAGCTCGGGTTCCGCACGATCGACGAAATGATCGGACGCACCGACTGTTTGAAGACCGAAGAAGCGATTCGCCACTGGAAGATGGACGGTCTCGATTTGACTCCGATCTTGCAACCAGCGAACAAGCCTCATCCCAATGTCGACGTCCGCTGCACGCGTGCTCAAGACCACGGATTGGACAAATCGTTGGACATGACGGTGTTGTTGGAAGCCGCGATGCCGGCACTCGAAAACGGAACGAAGGTGACGATCGAATCGCCGATCATCAACATCAACCGCACCGTCGGCACGATCCTCAGCAACGAAGTGGCCAAGCGATACGGTCAAGCGGGACTTCCCGATGGCACGATCCACATCAAGTTGACCGGATCGGCAGGGCAAAGCTTGGGTGCGTTCTTGTCACACGGAATCACGATCGAACTCGATGGTGATGCCAACGATTACGTCGGCAAGGGACTCTCGGGCGGTCGCGTTGTGGTTTACCCACCGAAACAAAGCAGTTTTGTCGCCGAGGACAACATCCTTGTCGGCAATGTCTGTTTGTACGGGGCGACCGGCGGCGAAGCGTTCTTGCGAGGACGTGCGGCCGAGCGTTTTGCGGTTCGCAACAGCGGTGCCAAAACCGTTGTCGAAGGTGTCGGCGACCATGGTTGTGAATACATGACCGGCGGCCGCGTGGTGGTGCTGGGAACGACCGGGCGAAACTTTGCAGCCGGGATGTCCGGAGGAATCGCCTATGTCTGGGACAAGAAGGGCGACTTCAACCTGAACTGTAACCTTGCCACCGTCGAACTCGAATCAATCGAAGGGGACGAGGAACAGGCCGAGGTCAAGGAGTTGATCCAATTGCATTACGACTACACCGGCAGTGCGATGGCCAAGCAAGCCCTCGAGGATTGGGATACCTTTGTCGCCCAGTGCGTCAAGGTAATGCCGCGAGACTACAAACGCGTCTTGCAAGAAATGAAGGCTCAAACCGCTGCTTCGGCATCGTAAGCCCCAACCCGTATCGTCGAGCGGCCTTGGCCGAACCCTCCGGCCGCTCGACTCTGTCGCATCGGACGATCGCAAACATTGGCGACGTCCATTACCGAACAACCACCCACCGACCTGATTGAGAATAGTTATGGGAAAGCCAACCGGATTCAAAGAGTTTGATCGCAAAAAAGTCGCTTGGCGACTGCCCGTCGTTCGTATCAACGATTACGACGAAATCTATACCGAACCACGAGTCGAGCATCTGCGTGAACAAGGCGCACGATGCATGGATTGTGGCGTGCCGTTTTGCCAATCCAGCAGCGGATGCCCGATCGACAATCTGATCCCTGAATGGAACGACTTGGTCTACAACGATCGCTGGAAAGAAGCGATCGAACGACTTCACCGAACCAACAATTTCCCCGAGTTCACCGGCCGTGTGTGCCCGGCTCCGTGCGAAGGTTCGTGCGTGCTAGGCATCACGAATCCGCCGGTGACGATCAAAAACATCGAAAATGCAATCGTTGATCGCGCGTGGGAAGAAGGTTGGATCCATCCGGAACCGCCAACCTCTCGCACCGGAAAGAAGGTTGCGATTGTCGGCAGCGGACCGGCCGGTTTGACAGCCGCGGATCAATTGAACAAGGTTGGTCACGAAGTCACGGTCTATGAACGAGCCGACCGCATCGGTGGATTGCTGCAATACGGCATCCCCAACATGAAACTTTCCAAGCAAGTGATCCAGCGGCGGATCGACAAGATGACCGCTGAAGGCATTAAATTCGTCACCGGCGTGAACGTTGGCGAAGACATTGATGCCAAGGAATTGACCAACGACTTTGACGCAGTGCTGTTGGCCTGTGGTGCGACCAAGCCTCGTGATTTGCCGATCGCAAACCGCGATGCCAATGGCGTTCACTTTGCCATGGAATTCTTGACCGCCAATACGCAGCAAAGCGTGCATGGCGATTCGCTTGGCGATGCATTCATCAGCGCCGAAGGCAAAGACGTGATCGTGATCGGCGGTGGTGACACCGGTACCGACTGTATCGGCACGAGCATTCGCCATGGTTGCCGAAGCCTGGTGAACTTTGAACTGTTGCCACAACCGCCCGAAGATCGTGCTCCGGACAACCCATGGCCTGAATGGCCGCGTATCTTCCGTGTCGATTACGGACATGAAGAAGCAAGTGCCAAGTTCGGTCGCGACCCTCGTGAATACCAAATCCTTAGCAAGGAATTCCTCAAGGACGAAGCCGGCAATTTGCGTGGCATCAAAACGGTCCAAGTGCAGTGGACCAAGGGAGACGACGGCGGCTGGAAGATGGCCGAAGTCGAAGGCAGCGAGAAGGAGTGGCCGGCACAGTTGATTTTGTTGGCGATGGGCTTCTTGGGGCCTGAGCAATACATCGCAAAATCGCTCGGCATCGAAGTCGATCCACGCAGCAATTACCAAGCGACGCATGGTGAATTTACCACCAGCATCGACGGGGTCTTTGCCGCAGGCGATTGCCGTCGTGGCCAAAGCTTGGTCGTGTGGGCGATCAACGAAGGCCGCGGTGCGGCACGTGCGATCGACATCTACTTGGAAGGCTCGAGTTCGCTGCCCGCCCCTGGCACGACGATGGGCACTTCGATGGAAGTCAGCTAAGCACCGTCGGAAGCATAACCGGCGGCGTCTTCCGTACCGCACGCCATTGATTATTCTGAACGTCCTTAGCAGCTTACGTTGCAACTGCAGCCGATAGCCCCATCGATTGTGAATTCTTGGAAGCTTCCCGTTTCGCGACGGGAAGCTCTAAACTAATCTGGACGCACTGAATTGCTCGACGTCTCCAAATAAGTGCATCACCGATGGGAAAACCCAAGAACAAGAAATCGGATAAAAACGCGAAGGCGGACAAACCGAAGCCAAAGGCCGCCAAGCCAACGCAAGCTGAGTTGGCGGACAAGTTCGACTGCTACCAGAAATCGGTGCAAACACCGGAGCATGAAGTCGAGTTTTTTGAGCAAGCCTATCGCGACTTTTATCAAACCAAACCGCTGACGTTACGCGAAGATTTCTGTGGCACCTTTGCGATCTGCTGCCACTGGGTGCAATCCGATCCCGAGCGGACGGCCGTCGGCGTCGACCTGTGTGGCGAAACGCTCGATTGGGGCCGCGAACACAACCTGGCCACGCTGAGCGAAGGACAGCAAAGCCGCGTGAAGTTGCTGGAACAAGATGTTCGCAAACGCAATCGTCCCCAAGTCGATATTCTGTCGGCCCAGAATTTCTCGTTCTGGATCTTCAAAACGCGAGCCGAGGTGATCAATTACTTCAAAGCTGCCCGTGCGAATTTGAAAAGCGAGGGCGTGATGGTGATGGACATGATGGGGGGCGGTGAATGTTACACCGAAGAACACGTCGACAAACGCACCATCAAAAAAGGACGCAAAGGATTTCGCTATGAATGGGAACAAGCTTCGTTTAACCCCATCAACGCGGACGCAAGCTTTTACATCAGCTTCAAATTCAAAGACGGCAGCAAACTAAAACGAGCGTTCGAATACCACTGGCGTTTCTGGACGATCCCAGAAGTCCGCGAGATGCTCAGCGAGGCAGGTTTTAGCGAAAATCACGTCTACTGGGAAATCGAAGACAAGGACGGAGACACCCACTGGGAGCGGTGCGAATCCGCATCAAGCGACCCAAGTTGGATCTGCTACATCGTCGCCGCGAAGTAATGCGACAATGTCGGCCAGCTTTCCAAGCGGGTAACGCATTACAACGAACGATCCTCGGATCTGGAACCGCGATGAAAGTCGCAAACGTTTCGCCCACGCCACACCCGCTATCGGCTCGGAGAGCCGAGCGACATTGTCGGCCGCTTTCCAAGCTGGTACCGCATTACACCGAACGATCCGCAGAACTGGAAACGCGGTGAAAGTCGCAAACGTTTCGACCATGCCGCACACGCTATCGGCTCGGAGAGCCGAGCGATATTGTCGGCCAGCTTTCCAAGCGGGTACCGCACTACAACGAACGATCCGCAGATCTGGAAACGCGGTGAAAGTCGCAAACGTTTCGACCATGCCGCACACGCTATCGGCTCGGAGAGCCGAGCGACAATGACGGCCAGCTTTCCAAGCTGGTACCGCATTGCACCGAACGATCCGCGGATCTGGAAACGCGGTGAAAGCGGCAAACGTCTCGCCCCCGCCGCACACGCTATCGGCTCGGAGAGCCGAGCGACATTGTCGGCCAGCTTTCCAAGCTGGCAACGCATTACACCGAACGATCCGCGGATCTGGCACCGCGGAGAAAGCGGCAAACGTTTCGACCATGCTGCACACGCTATCGGCTCGGAGAGCCGAGCGACAATGTCGGCCAGCTTTCCAAGCGGGCAACGCACTGCATCGAACGATCCGCGGATCTGGAACTTCGGTGAAAGCGGCAAACGGTTCGTCCATGCCGCACACGCCGACGGCTCGGAGAGCCGAGCGACATTGTCGCCCAGCTTTCCAAGCGGGTAACCCACTACACCGAACAATCCGCGGATCTGGAACCGCGGTGAAAACGGCAAACGTCTCGACCATGCCGTACACGCCATCGGCTCGGAGAGCCGAGCGACAATGTCGGCCAGCTTTCCAAGCTGGTACCGCATCACACCGAACGATCCGCAGATCAGGAACCACGGTGAAGGTCGCAAACGTTTCGACCATGCCGCACACGCCATCGGCTCGGAGAGCCGAGCGACAATGTCGGCCAGCTTTCCAAGCTGGTACCGCATTACACCGAACGATCCTCGGATCTGGAAACGCGGTGAAAGCAGCAAACGTCTCGCCCACGCCACACCCGCTATCGGCTCGGAGAGCCGAGCGACATTGTCGGCCAGCTTTCCAAGCTGGTACCGTACTGCAACGAACGATTCGCGGATCTGGAACCGCGGTGAAAGCGGCAAACGGTTCGTCCATGCCGCACACGCCGACGGCTCGGAGAGCCGAGCGACATTGTCGGCCAGCTTTCCAAGCTGGTACCGCATTACACCGAACGATCCGCGGATCTGGAAACGCGGAGAAAGCGGCAAACGTTTCGACCATGCCGCACCTGCTGACGGCTCGGAGAGCCGAGCGACTATTTCGCGCGATTCCACGTCACTTTGACAATAGTTCGAGCAAGCCTTTTGCATCGACGAAACCAGATCGCTTCAGTACGGTGCCGTCGGTATCGACCAGCAATAGGGTTGGCACAAACTCGACACCAAACTTCTCGACTAAAACGTGGGTGTTGGCCGCATCCATGTCCGCCCGTAGCGGCACCACATCGTTCTACAACGCTTGCTGAACCGCGGCATCGGGCCAGACATGCTTGTCCATCATTCGGCAGGGTACACACCACGAGGCGGCAAAGTCGATCAGCACCGGTCGTTTCAACGTTCGGGCCTTGGCAATTGCTTCCTCGTAGTCGCTCTCCCACACCGCTTCGGTTTCCGGGACTCTTTCCGCCGCTGTCACCGCGACGTTCACCTCTTCTTTGGGATTCCCGTCAACCGGTTCACGCCTTGCCACGTGGCTTTCGTCACCACTGGCCGACTCGATGGCTAGCGTCGCCCCCGAGTCGGGGATCGCACCAGGAACGACGCCACCGCGATAGACCCAAATCGCGGTGACCATGACAGCCAACATCATGATCGCAACGACCAAGATTGAAATGAGTCCAGACCGCATCGGTTGATGTAATGTTTTCATCGAATTACCTGCTCCTCGTTTTTGCTCGTTGTATTTCGTCGACGACACGCGTTTAGAAACGAATGTAGGCATAACCTTGGTGCTGCAAATCGATCACTCGGGCAAACGCCGCTTCGGCAAGCATCACATCGGGATGGATATCCGCTTTCGCCCATCCTTCCTTTTGACGCCGTGAATCACAAAATTCGACGTGAACTCCCATCTGTTTCAGCTCTGCAAGTAGCTTTGTATTGGGGTTACCCGTATCGGTTTGCTTGACTCGGTTCCAAGCTTCGTCCGTTAACACATGAGTCGACGCGTCTCCGTGGAAAACAGCTCGCAAATCGAGTTGCTCCGGATCGATGCCTTGCTTCGCATAGTAACCGCGAAGCTTCTTCAGATAGAGCAGCGGCTTACTGACCCCCTCTTTCCATTCGTCTCGGGTGCATTGATAGACAACCTTGATCGGGCCTTCATACTGCAGCCCAATGACGGGCCGATTTGCGGGGTCGGAATTCGATTGGGCCGAAGGACTGTCCGTCGGCGATGCTGCGAATGCCGGCAAAGTAACACTCACGGCAAGTACCATAAGCGACGCAAGCGTGGTCGTGAAAAACTTATTCATCATTCATTTCCTTTTCATGAGGTTCTTTTTCATTGGAATCTACGGAGGGACTAATACTGGTTTTGGGATCAGCCGGGGAATCTGCACCCTGCATCTCCGCTTCGCGTTCTTGTTGACGTTCCTTGATGAATGCCAGATATTGCGAACGCAACACATCAGGACGCACCACACACTGTACCGGCGGTTTTCCGGTCTCGGTGACATCGCCACGTTGTGCCAAGTAATGGCGGACCGCATCATGCGTGGTCAGTCCGATTTGCTTGGTAACGTGGCATCGTTTGACGCGGTGAATCTGGTCGGCGGGTTGGCCGTCGCGAGCTCCTGCAGCCAGGCTGTAGGATTTATCGGGGCCCACCGGTTCGCCGTCGATCTCCAGACTTCGAAGTCGCTCGTTGGCCTTGGCGGTGGAATCAAACTGCACGTCCATGTTGGTCGAAGGTCTCGCCAACCAACCGCCATACAGCCGAGACGGATTGCGAGAGAAGACGTTTTCAAATTCGTTTTCCCAATAGTCGATCAACTGTTTTCCGTAGGCTTTGCCCACTTTGATCTCCAAATTCAATGGCAACCAATTCCACAAGTCGGCCTCGGTGATAGGGCCGGGAGCGGTGGGCGGCGAGAAGCGAAAACCGTTGCTCAACGCGATATCGGTGCCGGCTGATTCCTTTACCGCGTCAGCAATCAAACGGTCCATCGACGTGCTCATGACGTTGTAACGTTCAAGCCAGATATCGGTATGACCGATCTCGCGATTCATTCGCTCGCGATGCGGGGCAAGCACTTCGTCGACGATCCCTTTGACATGTTCGTCTTCGGCGAACTTATCTTCGCGTAGCTCGATCAATTCCCATTGCCGATCAACGATCTTGCCGCCGGACATCGTGATGTCCATCACGCCAACGAGCGAACCGAATGCACCGGCTTCGACCACCCAAACATCCCCCACTTCGATCGGTTCGTAAGTGCGTTCGTGAGTGTCCGCCGAAAGCGAAATGTCGACACCGCGAAGCTGACGCGTCAGCGGAACGGCTTTGTGCAAACCAATGTGAGTGATCAACACCACTACATCGACTTTTTCCTCGTTGCGAAGTTCGTCAATCAGCGGCTGCAGCACCTTGGCGGCTTGGAAATTGAGCCCTTTACTCATGTGCGGCGGTTGTCGCGTTGGAACATCGGGATCGGTAAACCCAAGCAAACCAATCTTCAATCCATTGACTTCCTTGACCAGATAAGGCTGAAAGGACCTGTCGCCCGTTTTCTGGTCAAAGATGTTGGCAGCAATGATCGGATAATTGACTTTTTCGCTGAGCGATTGCAACTGTTTTGCTCCGTAGGCCACCGACCAATTGCCAGGGACCGCGACGTCCAATCCAAGTGCATTCAGCGGTCGCACCATGACTTCGCCCTGGGTCCACGCACCGGGACCGCTGCCCTGGAAGGTGTCTCCACCATCAATTTTCAGCATCCCGTGGGGACGCTCGGCTTCGAGTTGCTTGAACGCGGTGGCGATCCGGCTCAGCCCGCCCGCGTTGTGAACACGCTTGGAATGGTCGTCTCGCCAAAACAACTCGGGGTGCGGTTCCAGTTGTGCATGAATGTCATTGACAAAGGCGATCGAGAACTTTTTGGCGTTCGGTTCTGCACCGTTTGCGGGGATGCTGTTTGCAGCGGACGCCGACAATGTTGTCGCCAAACATCCGACAATGGCAGTCATAAAAATGCCAATAGGATTCATGATTAAAGCTTTCAAATAAGAGAGAAGAAGAAAGAGACGCTTCGCAGACGCATCCCACGGGACTCTACTCAGGGAGCCCTAGGCTGTTCGCGTTGTATCGCTCGCCTTGCCGGGCTTCGCGGGTTTCATCGCTTTGTAACCAGCCGCAGTCCATGCGTCCCAAGACCCTGGAACGGTCCGCGCGTCAAAGCCATTCGCGCGCAGTACGCTCACAGCCACACTGGCGCGGTAACCGTTGCCGCAGTACACGATCACCGGCTTGCGTTGATCCAGCTCACTGATTCGCTTGGGAATTTCAGGCAAGAACATGTACTTCGCTCCGGGTATGTGGCCCATGTCCCATTCGGACGGCTGACGCACATCCAGCAGCGTCATTTGGTCGGTCGGAAATTGCCGCTTCACGTCATGCACCGACATCGTTTGGAACGAATCGAATTCGCGTCCCGAATTGATCCACGCTTTCATGTCGCCATCAAGTGCGACTTTGACATTGGTCAGCCCGACACGCGATAGCCAATCCAACGGATCTTCAAAATTCCCTTCGGCCGGTTTGACAATCGCGATCGGGCGATCCGGATCGAGCATCCAGCCTCCCCACATCGACAGCACTTCGTTGTAACCAATGTTCATCGCACCGCGAATGTGGCCGCCGGCAAAGGCTTGCATCAAACGGAGGTCCAGTAGTTGCATGTCGTTGGAACGTAGCTCTCTATCAAAGGCATCGGGCTTCAGCCGCTGGACGTGTGGCGTTCCTCCTAAAATTTCAGGGCCAGCTAAATTGATTTCCTTCATTCGCGGCCAGTAATACGGCACGGGCGGCTGGGCACTTAGCAGCGCTTCGATGAACATCGCTTCGTCATTCATCCGCCAATACGGATTGCCTTGCCGCTCTTTGGCAAGCGTGGGATCCCCTTCGGGTGCTTTGATTCCGGCACCACACGGAGACCCTGGACCATGGGCGGGATAGATTGTCAGTTCGCCAGGCAATTGAGCGTAGGCATTCTGGACCGATTGGTAGAGCGATTTAGCGAGCGAATCGGTATTTTTCACCCCCATCAAATCAGGGCGTCCGACGCTGCCGACGAATAAAAAGTCGCCGGTGAACAACCCCCATGCCTTGCCCGTGTCTTTGGACGATGCCAAATAGGACATGTGCTCAGGCGTGTGCCCCGGAGTATGAATACCACGCAATTGAATGCTGCCGACGGTCAATTGGTCACCGTCACGCAGAGGCCGATCGAGCTTGAATCCATACCCTGGATCGCCTTCGATACTGGCCACGATCCGCGCCGTGCCTGTACGATCGGCAAGCTCTCGTGATCCCGACACAAAGTCGGCATGCACATGTGTTTCCACCGCATGGGTGATCGTCATGCCATGTTTTTCCGCCAGATCCAAATAGACCTGAACATCGCGTCGTGGATCGATCACGACGGCCACGCCCGCGGTTTTGTCACCGATGAAATACGAATAGTGTGACAAGCCGCCGGCTTTGATCGTCTCCAGCACGAGATGCGAGGGTGGCTGGGTGGCGTCGGAGCTCTCGCCAGCCTGGGCGATCGTTCCGAATTTGGTCAGCAAGGCCGTTCCCAGCCCGATCGCGCCGGCGTGCTGAAGGACTTCGCGTCGATTGAATGTGCTCAAGAATGTGCTCATCGTTGGCTCCTTGATGGATGAACTGCGTTTGGTTGAGAACGGGCGTCCGATGAATTCCCCCGCCACAACACTCAAAGGGTTCGTTGACTTTTTTAATGTACGCAACTCCGTCACGTCCGCCAACCCAAACTCAAAAAGTTCATTGACTTTGTAACAACCACGGCTATGATGGCAAAACAGAAACGCCCATGCCGCCGGGGATGCTGATCACAGATGCTGATCGCGGACAGGACTGACATTCGACACCGATTTTTGACGCCGGCACGGTGACCGCGACGCAGCCAATTCACTCACCCCCCGAGGGGAATCATGCTCGACAAACAGAATCAAGCGGCGATTTATCGGCAGCTTGCCGAGGTCGGGGGGGCACTTTCGAATCCCCATCGGCTGAAAATGATCAGCCTGTTGGCGCAGGGCGATAAACCGATCGATGAATTGGCAAAATTGACCAATCAGTCGCTGGCGGCCGCGAGCGCCAACGTGAAGGTGCTGCGAAACTGCCACTTGATCGCGACAGAAAAGCGAGGACGCAGCGTTTATTGTTCGCTAAAAGATCCGCGTGTCGCGGAACTTTGGCTGCGATTTCGCGATCTTGGCGAAGTTGTCGTCCCCGAGATTCGCGAGGTCATGCGAGAGGAATTTGATGCCGACGACGGTTTATCCCCGCTGACCGAACTTGAACTCAACGCCAAGCTCGATCGCGGACGTTTCACCCTGTTGGACCTGCGGCCGGCAACCGAATTTGAACAAGGGCATTTGCCCAAAGCGAGAAACGTCCCCTTTGCTTCGCTTGCCGAAGCGGCACCAAAGCTACCCAAATCGGCATCGATGTTGGTTTATTGCCGCGGCCCATTTTGCGCGGCCGCGTTTGCGGGAAATCGCTGGCTGCGAGAACATCAATTCAAATCCCAGCGTTTGCGTTTCAGCGTTCCTGAGTGGAAGGCGGCGGGACTGAGTATCGAGCGTGATGAGAGAAACGCATGATCATCGCGAGCGGAGCACCATCACATTGGCTCCTTTGCGGTTAGCCGATTGAGCGGTTTCGCCGACGTGGGCAACTAATCCATAGACGTGTCGAGTGCATAGAGACCGCTAGTCCATAGAGCAGGAAAGTCCATAGAATCACCTAGTCGATAAAGCCCACTCGCACCGCTTTGACGGCGGCATCGGTTCGATCGTTGGCACCAAGTTTTCGCAAGATGTTTTGCACGTGCTCTTTGACCGTTTCAACACTGATCATCAGTGACTTGGCAATCTCTTTGTTACTAAGCCCCAGCGCGATGTGCAGCAACACTTGGGATTCGCGGCTCGTCAGAGGCCAATCGCACTTGAATTTGGCGAGGTCCACTTCGTTGAGCATTTTTTCACGAATTTGATGAAAACGCCCCTCCGGAACAGCCCCTTGTGCGTTGATCGCGCGAGAAACGGCGTCAATCAGTCCTTCTCGCTCGGTATTTTTTAGGACGTAATCGTTCGCTCCCAGCGCCGCGGCGCGGGCGATGTAGGTCGGATTGTCGTAGCTGCTGAGCACGACCACCGGCACATCGAATTCGGATTGCCGAATTTTTTCGAGTAATTCAAGCCCATTCATCTCAGGCATTCGGATATCCATAATCACGGCGGCAAACGGTTGCTCGGCCATGAATTTCAACGCTTCTTCTGAGGTGCCGGTCGCCATCGCGACCTGCATTGAAGTCCCATTAAACATGCATTTTAAGCCAAAACGTGCGGCTTCGTGATCGTCTACAACTAGGAGTTGTGGGGACATGCTTGCTTCCAAAAAACGATGATGATGAACGTGCTGTTGAACTTGTGATGTCGACGATTGTTCACTGTTTGTGTACTCAACACTAGCCCACTTTTTCGCTAAAGCATTGATAAAACAGCACTTACAGTCATAACGGAGCAAAAAAGTGCGTCAAAGGAGGGGTTTCGGATTGCCGTATGCCTTTGGGCGCGCGGATTCGCACTTATTTGACCAATTCTTAATGGTGACCTAGATACCTGTATCACTCCGCATCCGCAGAGTTTGCTGGTATTTAGCACGACCTCACCGCTGTTCCGTCATCCGGCTGGGCAATTGCCCCAGACGAAGGGTGCAGGACCGTGACGAGCGCCAATCAAACGGCGAACCCAATCAGCAAACTCCTTCGATCTCCGGAGGTGATTGCTGGCATACCTTGACCGGTATGGCGACCTTTGGCAACGCAACATCCGTCTCACGCCCTTTCGATCTACAAATCATCATGAGCGCACCTGCATCGATCCTGTTAGTCGACGACGACCAACATCTCGCCGATTCCATGGCGCAGTGGTTGCGCGAGATGTCCCACTATATAGAGACAGCGGGAACGTTGGCAGCAGCCAAAGCAGCATTAAAAAAACAAAAATTTGATTTGCTGATCACCGACCTCCGTCTCGGAGCAGACGACGGATTTGATCTGATCGGTTACACCAAAAAACAACACCCGGACACCTCGGTGTTGGTGATCACCGGCTACGCGACTCCGGACACCGCCGTCCAAGCGGTCCGCGCCGGCGCGTTTGATCTATTGACGAAACCGTTGATCGACGACGAATTGACGCTGGCGATCGAACGCGCCGTCCAACAGCGTAAGATCGCCCAAGAAAACGAGACGCTACGTTTGCAGCTGGACCGCCGCAGCGGAATGGAAAACATCCTCAGTCACGATTATCGAATGCTGAAGGTATTTGATGTCATTGACAGTGTGGCGGACGCCCGGGCCTCGGTGTTGATCACCGGCGAAAACGGCACCGGCAAAAGCATGATTGCTCGCGCGATCCATGCTCGTAGCTCGCGGCGAAATGGCCCCTTTGTCGAAGTTGCTTGCGGGGCGTTGCCCGACACGCTGCTAGAAAGCGAGTTGTTCGGCCATGTTTCAGGCGCATTCACCGGCGCCAACCATGACAAGCTTGGCAAATTCGATATGGCCGACGGTGGGACGTTGTTCTTGGACGAAATCGCAACGGCAACTCCGGCAATGCAAGTCAAGCTGCTGCGTGTATTGCAAGAATTCAAATTCGAGCCGCTCGGAGGCAACGAAACCCACTCGGTCGACACTCGCGTTATTCTGGCTACTAACGAAGATCTGACCGGCGCGGTAACCAGTGGCGCGTTCCGCCAGGATTTGTACTACCGAATCAATGTGGTGAACATTGTTCTGCCACCGCTACGTGAACGCCCCGGCGACGTCACCTTATTGGTGGACCATTTCCTCACCGAAGCAGCGGAGTCGTGTGGCCGAGAGATCGAAGGGTTTGACCGCGAGGCGATCGCGGCGCTACAAAGCTACAATTGGCCGGGGAACGTGCGTCAACTCGAAAACATTGTCGAACGTGCGGTCTTGCTTGGCCGAGGACCGGTGTTGACGATCGACGATCTGCCACCCGAGGTAACTGGGCGAACGTCCGATGTGGTTTTTGCCAGTCCAGGGACCAGCACGCCCAACCGCGTCAACCACGCGATTGGGCAGATCGATGGCAAAACACTCCGTGAAGCCTTGGAAGCTCCAGAGCGTGAAATCATCCTGCAATCGCTACGTTCCCACCACTGGAATCGAGCCGCCACGGCAGACGCGTTGGACATCAACCGCACCACGCTGTACAAGAAAATGAAACGACTCGGTTTGGACGACCCTCGCCTACAATACGCAAACTAAGAATACAAACGTACTAGGCTCTGTCTAAATGCCGTAGCGGAAATCGTCAACGGCTTGTTGCTTTAGTCCAAATGCGAATTGCAATAGTGAGCCGTGGGTCGTAAGGCACCGGGTACCGCGTGGGACCCGGCCGCTGACGCGTCACGGCTCAATAAATCAACAAGTCGTTAACGGTTTGTTGATTTAATGAAGTTTCTAGTCCGTCAATGGTGTATTCGACGGACTAGGAAGTCCATCGTACGACTAAAACAACAAGCCGTTAACGAATTCCGCTGCCAAGTTTCCGCCTCGGATGCGTTCTCAGACAGTGCCTACTGCGAATCCACCCGTTTGTCGATTTCAGACAGCTGAAAACGCGTGCTGACGACCGAGTGTTTCTCGGGCCCTGGGCGATACTTGATGTAGGTCGTTGCGTAGAGGGTGCCATCGCTTAGACGCTCGAGTCCTGGATAGCCACAGTCGAAAACATTGCGTGCGTGGTTGTGTAGTAGCTTGATCCGATATTGGCCGGGGCGTCCGTGTTTGATGTCGTCATAGGTGCCCACCCAAGCGACAAAGTGCCCCTTCGTTTTGCTGCTGGGGGCTTGATCGCGAAACGCGATGACCCAGCGTCCATCGGCAGCTTGGATGCCCATATGGCGATCCCCCGTCACCCCCCAAGCGGTATCGACCGGCTCGCTCCACGTTTCGCCTTCGTCTTGAGAGAACATCATCAAACTGTTGCCGGTGTGGGTATTTTCACGCATCAAACAGCACAGTTCGTTTCCATCGGGTGATCGTAGCACGAACGGTTCGCATGGATTTTTACCGTCCACGGCCGCAACCACTTTGGGATCCGACCAAGTCATCCCTCCATCGGACGAGATCGACTGCAACACATTGAGTGGGGTTCGGTCTTGGCCGTCGGGGCCTTTGTGATAGAGTCCAAGGTAGCGTCCATCGTTTAGCCGAATCACGCTGCTAAACGTCATCACACAGGGAAAACCGAGCGGCGGCATTTCCTTCCACGTCTTGCCATCGTCTTCACTCATGATGCTTGGCATCCCAGGGCCGCCTCGTTTACCCAGTGCAGCTGAAAACACCCACAACCGGGCGACTCCTTGCGGGTCCACCATGCGATAGATGCTGGGACAATTTTGATGCGTTGAAAATCCGGGTGGCAGTGTGGAATCCAGACGCACCCAACTTCGTCCACCATTGTCGCTTCGCGCCATCGGCCCCGCCGCCCCCCCATGGTTGATACACCACACACAAAACAGCGTGTCGCTGCCAGGCAATTTCAGCGTCGTGGGGTGTCCTTGGTAGGTTTGCGGTGTGCCCTCGGCGATCACGAGTTGACGTTCGGTTTCTCCGGAAAGATCGATGGTCGGCAAACGATTGGATTCCTCGGCCAACGTGATCGTCGCAGATGAAACCAAACCGACGCACAACCAAAATCGACTCATTACGAAATTCACTAGAGACCTCACGATGACTTGCGGAGAAATTGATTCGCCCCCTCTGGAAACGCGGGGAACGCAGGAAACCCGCGAAAGACGCTCGGCAGCCCGGTCGACAGCGATTCGAATTGGCGGCGATGTGTCAGTTCGAACCGCAGGCGTTAAAGGTCGAGGGATGGGGTCGACGAACGTTTTTGGCAGGTAACGCCCCATCAATTTTAATGGCTCGCCCACAGGAATGCGACCGAATCAGACCAAAAGTCTATACACCAAGCAGCGAAAGGCTTTGGGGACGAATGGGTATCACGATCATTGATTTACCGCCGAACGCCACGCGGCCAATGCCATCGACTTTGGCCCAAACTGAGTGGTTTTTATAGCGGAGCGACGCGAGTTTCGGAGTGTCGCCGTCAGCCCGAGTGAGTGAAGCAAGTTCGAGCCTACCCCCTTACCCGCGATTGGGACGGGGGACGTTTTTACGGCCGGCTCCCTTGACGCCTTTGCGACGTTTCTTTTGGATTCCGGTCGCTTCGCTTTTGGTCGTGAACTCGACTTCCGAGATCGGTTTGCCGATGTTCTCTTTCAACTGCAGCACCCGGTCACGCAGCGACGCGGCTCGCTCGAACTCGAGATCCTCGGCAGCTGACAACATTTCACGCTCGAGTGCTTCGACATATTCCAATGTGATGTAAACCGTCTCGGCCTCGCTTTTTGCCAGCGCCGTCTCTTTCTTGCGTTTTGCAGCATCGGAATCGATTCCCGTCCGAATCGATTTCAAGATGGTCTGGGGAACGATCCCGTGTTTGGCGTTGTACTCTTCTTGGATCTTTCGTCGGCGGCTCGTTTCTTCGATCGCCATCTGCATCGATGCCGTCACTTTGTCGGCGTACAGAATGACCTTCGAATTCGCATTCCGAGCGGCGCGTCCGATCGTTTGGATCAAACTGGTTTCGCTACGCAGAAAGCCCTCTTTATCGGCATCCAAGATGGCCACTAACGAGACTTCGGGCAAATCCAGGCCTTCTCGCAATAAGTTGACACCGACCAAACAATCGAAGCGACCGGTGCGAAGTTCCTGCAGCAAATCAACACGTTCGAACGCATTGAGTTCGCTGTGTAACCAACGACAACGCACGTTTTGTTCTTGAAAGAACGTGGAAAGGTCTTCGGCCAACCGCTTTGTCAACGCGGTCACCAGCACACGTTCATTTTTCTCGGCGCGGATGCGGATCTCGTTTAGCAAGTGATTCACTTGGCCTCGCGCCGGAATCACCTCGACAACGGGATCGAGCAAACCGGTGGGCCGAATGATCTGTTCAACCACCTCGCCTCCGGTACGGTTCAATTCGTACTCGGCGGGCGTTGCACTAACGAAACAAATCTGCCCCGTTCGCTCTTCCCATTCTTCGAATTTCAGCGGGCGGTTGTCTAACGCACTCGGCAAACGGAATCCATGTTCGACGAGGGTTGTTTTTCGGCTGCGGTCTCCGGCGTACATTGCCCGAACTTGCGAAACCGTCACATGCGACTCGTCGACAAACGTAATAAAGTCGTCGGGAAAAAAGTCGTACAAGGTATCGGGGGTCGCACCAGGCGGCTTGCCCGACAGCGGACGACTGTAGTTTTCAATCCCTGGACAATGCCCAACTTCGCTAAGCATTTCCAGATCAAACCGCGTGCGAGCCGAGATCCGCTGGGCCTCGAGCAGCTTGCCTCGCTGTTGAAACAGTTCGACCTGCTGCGTCAATTCTTCGCGGATCGAACGAATCGCATTTTGAATACGATTTTCGGGCATCACAAAATGTTTGGCGGGATAGATGTAGAGACTATCGACCGTTTTGATTGTCTCGCCCGACACAGGGTTGATCAGCGAGATTTGTTCAATCTCGTCACCCCACATTTCGATTCGATAAGCGAATTCTTCGTAGCTCGGCCACAGCTCGATGCTGTCGCCGCGGACGCGAAACTTGCCACGTTCAAATGCCACGTCATTGCGTTCGTAGAGCACGTCAACAAACTTCAGCAACAAGTGGTCGCGTCGCGTCTTTTCGCCCTTTTGAAGCGAAACGATCAACTGCTTGTAATCCTCGGGCGATCCCAATCCGTAAATACTGCTGACCGATGCGACGATCACGACGTCACGGCGGCTGACCAATGAACTTGTCGTCGCCAAACGTAGCCGGTCGATCTCTTCGTTGATCGACGAATCCTTTTCGATATAGACATCACGCTGGGGGATGTAGGCTTCGGGTTGATAGTAGTCGTAATAGCTTACGAAATAGTGAACCGCGTTCTCGGGAAAGAATTCGCGAAATTCGCCGTACAGCTGAGCGGCCAGGGTTTTGTTGTGGCTGAGGATCAGCGCAGGGCGGCCCAGATTGGCGATCACGTTGGCCATCGTAAACGTCTTGCCCGTGCCGGTCGCTCCGAGCAAGGTTTGAGCGGACCGCCCCGCCAAAAACCCTCGCGTCAGCTCTGCAATCGCTTGCGGTTGGTCTCCCGCAGGCGGAAACGGCTGATTGAGGTGAAATTCGGCGCGGGGAAGCTTTTTTGATTTGGACGTCATGGATCGTTCCACAGGCGGTCATGGTGACATGCGTTGACCGCTTCACTGTAACGAAGAACCGCGAAAACGACGATGGTCCGGCCTTGAAAATCAGAACCCGACATGTGAGTTCTGAAGCAAAGCGTTCATCACAACCCGAAGCGTTAGCGAGGGAATCTCGATCATGATTCGGTCCCTCGCTGACGCGTCGGGTTGTGATTTGCCGGCAGAAACGACAACAGCGTCATTTCAGAACGCGTGAGCGAGGGACTGCGAAACGCCACAATTCGCGGTGTTTGAGGATGGCGTTTACTGTTGGTTCGTCGCGATCGCCTCATGCGGGGGAGCGATTTCATCTTGCGGCGAAGCGACCTCGACACAGCAGTACTCAGCAATCTCGGCAATGGTTTTGGGACCGATCCCCGGTACGCGGCGGAGATCCTCGACCGATTCAAATCGCCCACGCTGTTGACGATCCTGGACGATGCGTTTGGCAAGCACCGGGCCGACCGTCGGCAGCAGCGACAATTCATGTTCGGCCGCGGCATTGACGTCCAAGCACAGTAGTTTTGCGTCCGCATCACGGCGGGGCTCGGCCCGCGGCAATTCGTGATGCATGGCAATCCGCCCGCCCAACATCCCAAAACAAACCAACAAAACCACCGCTAATGTCCACTGCACCGAGGGCTGCAGCAGAGGCGAATGCCGCGTGGGGGTTGGGGGAATTGGATTCATCGATCCGAGATTAATATCGAGTTACGGTTCGCTCATTATCCGCGATCGAGCCGGACGAAAACAACGCATCACTTCGACGGCAGGTCCACTTTTTGGCAAAAACGCTACAATGCTAGCGAGCTTGCTGTGATGCGATCGCACGATCGATCGACAACATCGCTTGCCACCGTCCGCGAGCCCAATGTCATCTACTTTAGTAGCGGCACGGCGCGAGCCGTCCGGTTGCGGCGAGTAACGCGTTCGAATTAGACCGGGCGGCTCGCGCCACTCCGCTATAAATACCACCCGGTTAGTGCGAAAGTAGATGGCACATTCCGCTTGCCCCCCAACCATTAACACGAATCGAACCCTGGACGTACATCGATGACTGATTATCCCCGCGTCGAAGCTGACTCGCTGCTCGAAAATGATTTGCGAATGTTGGTTCGACTTTCGATCGCCGAAGACCTCCGTGATGCAATGGACTGGACGACGGTCTGCTTGATCGACGCCGATCGCCAAGGCGGTTGCGAAATCGTGCCTCGCGGCGAGGGCGTCTGCGCGGGACTAGCGACGCTGCCGTGGATTGTGGATGAATTTGATGCATCATTGGAAGTCACGTGTTTGCAAGAGGATGGATCGGATTTGGTCGCCGGTCAATCGATTGCACGCTTGACCGGCAATGCACGTGACTTGTTGACTTGCGAGCGAACGATTTTGAATATCCTCAGCCGGATGTGCGGAGTCGCAACACAGACCCGGCGTTACGCCGAAGTGATCGCATCGACTAGGTCACGATTGTACGACACTCGTAAAACCACACCGGGTTGGCGGTTGCTGGAAAAGTACGCCGTCGGGTGCGGTGGAGGCCATAACCACCGCAGCGGTTTGCACGACGGGTTCTTGATCAAAGACAACCATTTGGCGTTGGCAGGCGATTCGTCGGGACCGATTGCTGCCAGCACGGCCGCGAAAAAAGCGATTCAGTGGCGGGGTGCCAATGTGGAACACTTGGTAGCGCCAACGATGGTTGAGATCGAAGTCGATTCACTCGAGCAATTTCGCGACGTGATTTCAACAAATCCCGACATTATCTTGCTTGATAATTTCTCGCTCGAATCGCTGCGTGAAGCCGTGGCGATTCGCGACCAGCAAAATTCCGCGGTCGAACTCGAAGCCTCGGGCAATGTCACGATCGATACGATTGCCGAGATCGCTAAAACCGGTGTAGAGCGAATTAGTTGTGGCGCTTTGACACACCAAGCGACCTGGTTAGACCTCGGTTTTGACTGGTTCGATCAATCGTTGAGCTAGGGTTTTGTAGCGTCGCCATCGTGAAGAAAGCGTCTTCGTTTTCACACGTCACGCGGCCTTTTGCACAAAATTCGAGACGCCCTAATCGACCGGAATTGATTCATGCGGTTACCCATTCTTCCTCACCGCCATTGGTGGGATTTCTTTCAACCGTGTCTTGATGCTGCTGGCGTGATCGCATCGTTGGCGACCGTCAAATGGATCGCGCGTGGCTGGGTCGACGACACCACGTTGGCGATGGGTTTGATTGCCGTGATCGTGTTCTTGCTGACCGGCCACTTGACCGGGTTGTACCGCAGATCGCACGCGGGGTCGGCCAACATGGAAATGTCCAGCATCGCGGGCGCTTGGAGCATGACCGTCTTGGTGCTCGCGTTGTTAGCATTTGCCACTCGCTACGGTCAAGAGTTCGCTCGCTCGGTCATGCTTTGCTGGATCATCCTAGCCCCCACGGTGATCGGGTTGGGACGAATGTGTTTGCGAATCATCCAACAAGGCTTGTTGCAGCGAGGCATCGGCACCCGTCGCATCGCGGTCGCAGGACTGAACGAGTTGGGGGTGCAAATGGCCGAGAATGTCCAGCATGATCCCTCGTTGGGTTTTCAGATGGTTGGCTTTTTTGACGACCGAAACGAATTTCGATCCGCGGACGCTTCGTCGAGCCAAGAATTTTCGCTCGAAGGCGATTTGACGGAAATGGTCGAAAAAGCACGGCAAGGTGAAATTGACACGATCTTTATCACGTTACCGATGCGGGCCGAGGATCGCATCCGCAAACTGCTAGAACAACTCAGTGACTCGACGGCGTCCGTTTATATCGTTCCCGACTTTTTTGTTTTTGAACTGCTGCACTCTCGATGGACCAGCATGGGAGGCATTCCGGCGGTCAGCGTGTTCGAGAATCCGTTGTTTGGTGTCGATGGCGTGATCAAGCGATTGACGGATGTCGCGATCGCCACGGCAGCCTTGGTCGTCGCGGCGATCCCCATGTTGGCAATCGCAATCGCCATCAAGCTATCGTCCCCCGGCCCCGTCTTTTTTCGGCAACGACGCTACGGTTTGGATGGTCGAGAAATCTTGGTGTGGAAGTTTCGCTCGATGCGAACCTGTGACAACGGCGCAGTGGTGAAACAGGCGACCAAAGGGGACCCGCGGGTGACTCGGTTGGGAGGCATTCTGCGCCGCACCAGTCTGGACGAATTACCGCAACTGTTCAACGTGATCGCGGGGACGATGTCCTTGGTAGGGCCGCGACCTCATGCCTCGGCACACAACGAGCAATACCGCAGCCGAATTCGCGGCTACATGCTTCGCCACAAAGTCAAACCAGGAATCACTGGATTGGCCCAGGTCAACGGTTGTCGCGGCGAAACCGATACGATCGACAAGATGGAACGGCGGATCGATTGGGACCATCGCTACATCCGCAATTGGTCGCTGTGGTTGGACATCAAGATCTTGTTCAAAACGCTGCGAGTGGCTTGGAGCCAACCCGAAGCGTATTGATCCAGGCTATCCGGACGAACCAAATCCGCGGGCTAATCCAGCTCGAGCGGTTCGTCCAACTCCGCCAGTTCTTGGTGATTGCCGGCACCTTGCTCGCGAAGTTTCTTCGCGGCGCGGCGAACCTTGCGTTCACGTTTCTTCAGCGTTTCGACACGCTGCTTCAATTTCTCTTTGTCCGCGGCAAGCTTTTCCTCTCGCTGCCGGAGATCGGCGTCGTCCACCTGGGTATCGGTGACCGAGTCTTCCTGGGCACTCGTCCCCTCGGCCGCGGCCAAGGGTTCAGAAGCGGATCGCAACAGCAACCATTTCGGTTCAATGAAGATGCAATTCGCGGCGATCATCATCAAACCAAACGTGGCCATCCCTAGCGCGGTCGCAATCCCACCATGCACCAAGATCGCAATCGCAATGACGAGGGGACGGCTAAGTCGCGGCCACACCAACGCACAATAAAACACTTCCCAAAACAGCGTCAGATGCGTCAGTGCCGAAAAAACATGCGGGTACCTACCGATCCAGGTCATGTTCATCGATTGGTATTCGTAGTTGGCCACTGCGAACCAAATGGCGGTTCCATCCCACCACAATTCGCCGCGTGCCTTGGCCAGACCGCCAAACAGGTAGATCACGCAGAGGTGCAATTGCAACAATCGCGTTCCCACATTGGCCGCCACACTAGGGCGATTCTCGGGCAACAGCCACGCTAATTTGCGATTGGATTGGCGGCGGTCGGAAAAACGTTCGCGAAGCCATGCGTCGACGCTGAAACAACTGCCGCTGGGCGTCAGCATCAAATACATCGCCATGTAGGTGACAATTTGGTCCAGCCCAAACAGGGTTCCCGTTAAACGGTGGATGTACATGATTTGCAGAAACCAAGCCGCTGGGCCAGTCACGCGAGTCATGAACCCGACGGCAAACGCCGCTGTAATCGACAGCGTCACGGCGTGGTGCAGCCACAGCAACAACGGGTTGCTCAGATGCCACAGATAGCTACGCCCCATATCCGATGTACCAAACGCGCCATCGTGTAGCTGCGCGATGGTCGTGTTGTTGATCCATGCATGATCACCAAGAAAATCGCTTAGCTGCATCGCCAGCACGAGATGCGAATAGAACAGCATGGCTCCGGTCACGATTCGCAATACGGCTAACACCTGCGAATACCGCGGCGTGAACCAGAATCGATCCCATGCGGCAACCAACTGCAGCACCCATGCTTTTAAAATCCCGATCACGGTTGATCCGTTCATTCCTCGCCCTCCGCTGCAGTCTCCGGTTCTTCGTCAGCCTCGGCGTTTGATTCAGAGCTCAACTCAGAATTAGCCGCTGGGGATGGCTGCTGTGGCGTGGTTTCACCTTCGTTCGCAGCCGGAGCACTGGATTCGCCCTCGGGCTGAACCATTTTCGGTGCCGGGATCGCTTCGGGCAGGTTGCTGGACGTTTCGTTGGTTTGCAGTGGATCAATCGCTTGATCACGCAGCACGCGATACAGCCGTGGATCGTTCAGCGGGATGGGATCATTGGCAAGTTCGATGAATCCGGGCAAGGCGTGTTCGAGCCGACGAATCACAACGCGTTGCCCGTTGTTTTTGTGTTGCAAATGATCGACGATCGATTGGCGAACGTACTCATAACGGGCACGGGATTGTTCCCACAACTGGGCTCCGACCGGATCCAATTTTGCAATTTCTTCGGGTGGATTTGGCGGCTGATAGATCGAGCTTAAGTATTCCGCCAACATAAAATGACGATGGTACAGCAGCCGTGGCCATTGATCATCCAGACTTGGAATCATCTTCTCCTCGACCTCTCCGGATGCGTCGGTGATCGCAGCTTGGATCAAATGGCTTGGTCCCGGATCGGGAGCGAAGAAGGCATAACCGCGGTCGATATACAGGAACTGTGTGTAATCACGCACCAACGCCATCAGAGTCTGTACCGAGGGCGAATCGCCCATCGCGCCGCGAGTTTGAAAAGCGAGAGGAGGTAAGACAAGTGCGATCAGATGAGCAGACACCAGGATCGAAACGATCCATCGTGTGCGTTTGGACACCTGAGGAGTTTCTTCGGACGTCATTTCGCTTAGGGAGCTCCCCAAAATGATAGATGGTAGACCGTTCTAGGTTAGTTGGGAACGCGTGGAAGTACAGACGTGTTCAGTGTGCGAGATAGTGAACAGCCAAACAAAAAGCCGCGTTCTCGAGGCGAGAACGCGGCTGATCGATGACTTGCTTTCCGTCTTGACGACGAAATGCAATCCGCCAGATTAACGCTGTGCAATCGACGAATCGTCGAAGTTGAACGTCAGCTCGGTGGTATCACCGGCAATCACGTCGACGGTGCGTTCCTTGCTGATCGGTTGACCATTGACGATCGCGGTCACGTGGACGGTGTAATCGGTCCACTGTTCGCCAACCTTCAATTGGTTCGTGCGGAAGGTCCGAATCGAACCTTGACCCGCGGTTTCATTGCCAGCCAGAACGACCTTTGCGTCTTCGGGCACGTGCAACTTGACAACCGTTACGACTTCGTCGGTCTTCGGAGCCACAGTTTCTTCGGAGCTGGCCGTGTCGCTTGCTTCATTCAGATCGAATACGATCTGCTCGATATCGCCGGGACGAAGCTTGATTTCCTTGGAATCCGATTGCTTCTCGCCATTGACGGTGTAGTCGACGTTGACGACATAGGTGTAAACGTAACCTTCCTTCAACCCGCGAGACATGAACTGGCGAATGTTGCCTTCGCTGGTCGTGGCATGGCCGTTCACGGTGACGGTTGCGTCACTTGGCACTGCCACGGTCAAAAGCGCTGAGTCTTGCTCGATGCTTGGCTTGGCCGATTCGTAACGAGTCGAGTCGTTGATCGTTTCGGTTGCGGTCGACGCGGATTGATCTTCGGAAGTTTGAACCGGAGCGCTGACCCCCGAGTCGTGGCTGCCGTCAATGATCGTGCCTTCGATCGGTGCCGAGTAGGTTTCGTAGCCCGATTCGATGACCGGAGATTCGTAACCTGCATCAAAACCCGACGACACTGGGCTCGAGTAGTGACCGTAGATCACGCCACCGGACGATCCGCCCGAAGAGCCACCAGAGGATCCGCCGGAGCTCATCGAGTAGCTTGCGTAGCGGACATAGCTGCCACCCGAGCTACCGCCCGAACTGCCATGGCTGGCGTAGCCGCCACTTGACCCGCCGCTGCTGCCGGCCGAACTACGTTTAGCGTGCATCTTGGCGATCAATCGACGAATCGGTCCAACGTGTCCGCCGGTAGACCCGCCCGAGCTGCCGCCCGAACTTCCACTGGAGGCATACGAGACCGAGTAACCGCCGGAAGATCCACCGGAGGAACCGCCACTTGAACCGCCGGAAGATCCGCCGCTCGAAGCGCTGTAGTATCCACCGGACGAACCGCCGCTGGACCCGCCACTTGAGCCAGCCGAATATCGGCGGGCTCGATAGCTACTCAATAATCCTCCGCCAGAGGATCCACCCGAAGAAGAATAGCCACCGGACGAGCCGTAGCTGCCTCCCCATGAACCTCCTGCCTGAACCGAATCCGGCAAGCTTGAGAATAGGACCACCGATGCGGTGATGGTCAAAACCTGGAAATGCCTGATAGCCAATTCAATCCCCTCCGTCGATTTCTGAACGCGTTATGAAAGCCTTGTAGCGATATCCGATACGATTGGTATCAGCGGTAGAATAACCGTTGAAATGCGGGAAACAAGCAGCCTAGGCAAAATTTACCGATTACCGACATCCTAGGGCGGACTCTTTACCCCCCGGACCGATCTGCGTTAACAATGCTCGCACCGGATTTCGGCAAACCGAAAACGAGAAAGAGCCGACAGAAACCGCCGTTTCCGTCGCAAAATTGAGATATTTTCTGCTGCCGATCGGGCGACCAATCAAGCGATCAGCCGCAGAATCTGAGTCAAAACGCCACAGCGTGCCGCCGAGAAAAAAATAGAGGCGGCCGGTAAAAAATCAATCCACTTTTTCGATGGCAATGGCGTCAAACTCCGCCTTGCCAGTCGCTCCGAACAATCCGATCCGCAGAATGGCCTCGCGGGTTTGATGAGGGATTCGCACCAAACGGCTCACTTCGCGCCATGACCGGGTCCCTCGGAACGGTCCGAGCCAATAGGCTCCCAAATCACGGCGTTGTTCGTCGTACAAACTGATTGCGATCATGGGCAGTGATTCGGGGTCGGGGCCAATTTTCACATTCTCGATTTGCACGCGGCCACTCAACCGGATCATGGACACTTCGCGGCCGTCGATCGCAATCCCCTGCAACAAATGTGAACTCAACCCCGATGTCTCGTTCTCAAATCGCACGAACGTCGCGCCCTCAGGCACCGTCGCTCGTGGCGATCCGGATGACGACAGCGTCCCCTCGCTGGCGGATTCCGAGCCGGGCGTGACCTGGCTAACTTGGCGTCCGTAGTACCACCCAGGAACAAAATCTTCGGTCGAACTCTGTTCCGGCGTCGGCAGCGTCTCGAAATTCCCGTTAACGACCACCGGATTGGTCGGATCGGGTAATTCGCGGCGAGTCTCTTCGGCTTCGCCGGTCATCGGGACAAACAGAGTGGGGTGCAGTGCTTGGCGGACCAATTTCCCGTCGACCTTTTGCATTCGATACAACGTCTGCTGATAGCGCTGGCCGACGGGAATGATCATCAGCCCGCCTTCGCGAAGTTGATCGATCAAAGGCTGCGGTACCGATTCAGGGCTGCAAGTGACGATGATCTTGTCAAATGGCGCGGCATCGGGCCAACCGAGAAACCCATCACCAATTCGCGTGGACACATTCTCGTAGCCCAAACGCGAGAGCGTCTCGGCGGCTCGGCGTCCCAATTCATCAACGATCTCGATCGAATAGACATGCTCGACCAACGGGCTAAGCACAGCCGCTTGGTAACCGCTGCCGGTACCGATTTCGAGCACTTTGTCGGTGGGTTCGGGCTCGATCGCCTCTGTCATCGACGCCACGGTAAACGGGCTGCTAATCGTCTGCGAATCGCCAATCGGCAGCGCCATGTCCAAATATGCCCTCTCTCGTTGGCTTTTGGGGACAAATTCATGTCGCTCGGTATTTCGAATCGCGTCGAGCACGCGAGAGTCCTTGACCCCGGCCGAGGCGATCCGGTCTTCGACCAAACGCTCTCGCAAAATCGTATACAGATCGTCCGCCGACGTTTCTTCACTGCGAATCAAAAACGCCAAAACCAGACTCCCGAAGATACAGATAGATTTGATAAACGCCGGAACGTCATTAGAAAAACTCATGGATATGCCTCTGCGCAGTTCGTGAGCGGTGTCGACGAACGGATTGTCACCGGATCTACGACGAGCCCGATTCGGGTTGTAGGACGGGGATTCACGCGGCGAATCGACGCCGTCCCGCAAGGGGGGGAACGGTCAAAACGCGAACGTCTCGCCAAACGTCCATTGTAATCAATCAAGCAACCGTTTTTATCCCTTGGACTAACGACCGCTACGCAGCAACACTTGCATCCCAAACACGTCACGGAACAGCCCCGAGTTTTGTCGCATCGCAATTTGTTCAAGCGAAACGTCATCGACACCGGGAACATTGATGACGAGTTGTCGTCCTTCGCGAGTGCATTCGATCTCGCGAATCCGTCCGCTGCGGGTATCGTCCAGTGCGATCGCAAGCCTAAGGATGGCCGCCAACTTTGCCACGATGACACGGTCCTCGCGTTCCAGCGATCCGTACCCTTCGTGAGCCGGTTGGGGTGAGGCGCGGCGATAATAGCGAGCCACCAAACCGACCTGCAGCAATTCGCTTTTGGACAATCCAAACAATCCGCTGTTGCGGATGACGTACAAAGCATGCTTGTGGTTGCTGCGAACGTTGATCATCAATCCAATCTCGTGCAACAGCGCCGCGACGTGCAGAATCACTTCGTGTCGCTGATCCAATTGGTGTTCAGCAACCAATTGTTCAAACAATTTCCGCGACAACTCGGCAACATTTCGGGCGTGCGTTTCATCGAAATCGAACCGCCGCCCGAGCGTGATGGCTGAGCGGACAATTTGATTGCGAAATTCGGCAGTCCACTCGCCGCCGATCGCCATGTCACGCAACAAACCGTCACGCAAATTGGTGTCACAAACGTAGACGTGCGTCTGATTGAACGCTTGGGCCAACATCGAATAGGCAAGCAGTGCCGGGCCGAGCGTTTCGGCCTCGATAAAGCTTGCCCCGAATCGTTTGACGATCGCGTCTTCGTCAAGCTTGAGCACTTCGTTAGTAAATTCGATCAACCGATCGGTCGACAATTGGGCAAGCGAGGTGCCATCCCAACCATCGAGCAATTGATGGGCGGCGAAACGCATGTCGCCACCAAAGGCAACCAAATGAATCATCGCATCGGAGTGCACCTCTTCGACGATCATGTCCAAGATTCGGCGGATGTGACTTTCTAGTAAAATCCGTCGTCTCGCGACCGACACATTGGCTTGGTCAAGCAGTTGCAACAGCCGCAGCGATCCCAAGCGATACGATTGGCTGTGCAACACATTGCCGCTACGGATCACCAACAATTCGGTGTTGCCGCCGCCGACTTCGACCACCACCGAACGACCGTCGGCCAAATCGGGATGCGTGCGGAGCTGGGGCATGATCCCCATGTAGGTGATGCGGTTCACCTCGGCTTCGTCAATCGGCTCGACGTTCATCCCCGTGACGATGTAGACGCGGTCGGTGAAGGCAAGCCGGTTCAGGGCTTCGCGGACTGCCGTGGTGGCCACGACCCGCAAATCATGCGGTGCGGAAATACCGTATTCTTGCAGCACTCGCTGGTACTTTTTCAGGATCCCGGCGACCTTTTCGATCGTGCCTCGCGAGAACCGCCGGACGTCAAACGCTTCGCGTCCCAGGTCAACCGGTTGGACCAGTGTGTCGAGCGTGCGGACTTCGCCATCGGCATGGATCTCGGCAATCGCCATGCGAACGCTGGTTGCCCCAATATCAATCACGGCAACGGGACGAGGAGGCGTGGATTGAATCGGGATCGATGAGGGGGGTGCCAGCTGTGCCATTGCAGTTGATGCGAAAGATGAAAAGAAAAAGAGCGGATGTCGTGCCTGGCCTCATCATACGACGTCCACGCCGCCCGGCACAGCCGAAGGGCTTCCCCTATTTAGCGAGCCGGCATGGGGGACCGGCCAACGTCGATGGCATTAGGGGACCGACCGCCGAGATGGCGAACGGGCTAAGCGATCACCCCATATGTCTTCAGAGCATCCTCGGCTTGATCGCCTCCGAAACACTGGACCGCATTCCAGCCTCGGTCGATTGCCGCGGCCACATTCTCAGGTTTGTCGTCGAGAAACAGGATCGCTTCGGGAGAAACACCGGCCAATTCTTCAGCCACCTGATAAATCCCATGATCGGGCTTCATCGAGCTGACTTCGCAACTCAATACACGAACAGGCCACGCAAGCGACGAAACCTGCCACGTTTGTCGGGCGATCCAGTCCCAATGAGCGTGACAGGTGTTCGATAGCAACCCATAACGTGTTCCCGATTCGTGGACCTTCGTGACCGTATTTCGCATCGATTCGATCGGCGTGAACATGTCGCTGATCGCGTCAAGCAGGTCGGCGGTCGGCATTTGCGAATCGGAAACCGCCAGCAAATCACGAACCAGCTGAGCGTATTCTTCGCCGGTGACATGGCCGTGTTCAAAGCGATCCTGCAATCCGCTCCGATAAATCGCCTGTTCTGCCATCGCGACGTCCACCCCAAAGCGACTCGCGACATTGCCGACGGCAATTTTCGGATCAAACGAAACGATCACGTTGCCGAGATCGAAGTAAACAAATGCAATTTTCATCATATTTATGTCGTTGCTCGCTCGGCGATCAAAACGAGAAGTCTGTAAAAACGCAGGGGCTCGGAATCGCACCATGCCCGAAAACGCAAGATCGCGGAGCGATCAGCGACATTGCCTAATTTGCGGTGAGGTTGCGGATGCGGATGTTGCGGTAGTGGGCTTCGGCCGGAGGACCGCTGTGGATTTGCAGCCCGATGATCCCGTCGCGAGCAATCGTGTCGTCGGTTTCGGTATAGTCCACCGTTTGCACGCCGTTGATGAAAATCTGGATTCGCGGACCTTCGCAGCGGATCCGAATCGAATTCCAATCGTTGTCTTTGACGAGGTCTTGGGGGAGATCCGCAGCGGGTTCAGCCAGGAATTTCCGGCGACGCGACTCGTCGTACAACGCCCCCCAAATCGATCGTTCGCCCATATTCCCCATATCCGCTTGGTAGCCCGAAACCTCGGTATCGCCGGGGATGCGTTTGGTTCGAAACTGGACTCCGGCGTTCAGCGAAGGCTTTTTCTTACCAAGGTCCGGCCCCTTCCCATCCGAGACGTTCGGCGAGACCAATTTGGCTTCCAATCGCAGTTCAAAATCAGCGAAACGTTCCATCGTGCACAAAAATTCGTTGTGCGGAATCTTCTCGTCTAGTCGCCCCGCCACGATGGCGTCGTCCTCGATGCGGAACCAGTAACCGTTTCCTTCCCATCCTGCCAAGGTATCCCCATCGAACAGCGACATCGACTTGAGCTGAAAATCGTCTGCCAACGCCTCGCGGTTGCCGAGCGTGACCCCAGGGGCAAAAACCGCAAACGCCAGCAAAAACCACGAAAAACGCATCATTTTGTCTACTCCGATAAAGTTCGCTTCGCCGTCCCGTTGTGAAACGCTCGCTGAAGATCATAATCGGTGGCCTGTGAAGTCGGCAAATCGACGCAGATTTAGTCTGCCAGAGAACGCGAACTCAGCCCCGCAAAATCCTCTCTTCGCTTGTTGACGTTTCTCCCCCATTCCTCCTGCACTGCGTACTCCACCGGCCATGAATGCTCCGCTAAACAAGTACAGCCAACACATCACCCAGCCCAAAAGCCAAGGCGCATCCCAAGCGATGCTCTACGCCACCGGGATGACTTCCGAAGACATGAACAAACCGCAAGTCGGTATCGGAAGCGTTTGGTATGAAGGCAACAGCTGTAACATGCACCTATTGGATTTGGCCGCCGAGGTCAAAAAGGGCGTCGTGGACGCCGGCATGGTCGGAATGCGGTTCAACACGATCGGCGTCAGCGACGGCATCTCGATGGGCACCGACGGCATGAGCTACTCGCTGCAAAGCCGCGATTTGATTGCCGATTCGATCGAGACGATCATGGGCGCTCAGTGGTACGACGCGCTGATCGCACTACCTGGATGTGACAAGAACATGCCAGGATGCTTGATCGCGATGGGACGATTGAACCGCCCTGCCATCATGGTCTATGGCGGAACGATCAAGCCGGGACGATTCAAGGACCAGAACTTGGATATTGTCAGCGCATTCCAGTGTTATGGCCAATTCATCGCCGGCCAAATCAACGAAGAGGAACGCAAAGAAATCGTCCGCCACAGTTGCCCAGGTGCAGGCGCTTGTGGCGGGATGTACACTGCCAACACGATGGCCTCGGCAATCGAAGCCTTGGGCATGTCGCTGCCGTATTCGGCCAGCATCCCGGCAGTCGATCCCGAGAAAAAAGAAGAATGCCGACACGCAGGCCATGCGATCCTAGAACTGCTGAAACTGGACCTGAAACCACGCGACATCATGACCCGCACTGCGTTTGAAAACGCGATGGTGACCGTGATGGCACTCGGTGGCAGCACCAATGCCGTGTTGCATCTGATCGCGATGGCGCGTGCGGTCGAAGTACCGCTGACGATCGACGACTTTCAAAGCGTCAGTGACCGCATCCCATTCCTCGCCGATTTGAAGCCGAGCGGCAAATTTGTGCAAGAAGACCTGCATTCGGTCGGTGGTACTCCTGCGGTGATGAAGTACCTGCTCAAAGAAGGCCTGCTCGACGGATCGTGCATGACCGTGACCGGCAAAACGCTGGCCGAGAACCTTGAGTCGCTGCCCGATTTGAAAGAAGGGCAAACGATCGTCCACTCCACCAAGGAACCGATCAAAAAGACCGGTCACATTCGCATCTTGCGTGGATCGCTGTCACCCGACGGCGCGGTGGCCAAGATCACGGGAAAAGAGGGATTGCAGTTCAGCGGCCCGGCACGCGTCTTTGACAGCGAAGAGGACATG
The DNA here is from genome assembly GCF_039545035.1 of Novipirellula caenicola. Classification (NCBI taxonomy): domain Bacteria; kingdom Pseudomonadati; phylum Planctomycetota; class Planctomycetia; order Pirellulales; family Pirellulaceae; genus Novipirellula; species Novipirellula caenicola. The sequence continues at coordinate 1,624 of NZ_BAABRO010000026.1, read as the reverse complement.
CTGCATGCACTGGAGGAAAAGAAGATCCAAAAGGGTGATGTCGTTGTGATCCGCTACGAAGGTCCCAAGGGCGGCCCCGGCATGCCTGAGATGTTGACCCCGACCAGTGCCATCATGGGCGCGGGACTTGGATCGGATGTGGCACTGTTGACCGATGGCCGATTCAGCGGCGGCAGCCACGGATTTATCGTCGGCCATATTACGCCGGAAGCCCAAGAGGGTGGCCCGATCGCTCTGGTTCAAGATGGTGATACGATCACGATCGATGCGGAAACCAATCGACTGGATGTGGACGTTGACGAAGCCGAACTGGCCAAACGCCGCGACGCCTGGACCGCACCACCGCTGAAAGCAACTCGCGGCACGTTGTACAAGTACATCAAGAACGTGAAAAGCGCTAGCGAAGGCTGTGTCACCGACGAGTGATCCACAGGCCGCGGTAAAGGTTACCTGGTGATGGACAATGTTTCCCATTGGCCCTCGCTCCATCTGCCACCTCTCCCGAGCGCAGCACGTGAGAGGTCGGACGGGCCCCTTAGGCCTCCCGTAGTGGATCTTGCTAAAGATCCCGCCTCAAGACGACCGTCACCCCCTCGGCGCCGCCCCCATTCAATCACAACTCCGCATCGATGCTCGCCGCCACAGACGCAAGCAACAGATGCGAGGTCTGTTTTAAACAGGAGCAAACCGAGGGAACAGAGCCGCAAGTCACGTATTCTCCATAAGCTTCTCCATCAGCCACCTCTCCCGAGCGCAGCGCGGGAGAGGTCGGACGGGCCGTCGAGGCCTCCCGTAGTGGATCTTGCTAAAGATCCCGCCCACATTCGACCGTCAACCACTCCCCGCCGCCCCCATTCAATCACGCCTCCGCATTACACACGATTTCTCCGATGCATACGGAAGTGGATTTTGCACGGACAATTTGAACAGCGGCAAGCCGAGACGCCCGAGCCACAAATCCCCTCTTTCTCCGTTATCTCCCTTTCCTCCTGTTCAATGACTTCTTCCCCATTCGGGGCCAGTCGTCACCTCCCATCCTCGAGCTCCGGCAGCGAACAGAAATCCTCCGAGAATTCGCTTGCAACTGCCGCGTGGATTGCCAATAATCCGATTCTCGCCATTGCGGTGGAGCTCAGCGGAGTGCCACCGGAGCAACCGAAGGTGCACGTAGCCTAGGCTTCCAGCCTAAGAACCAAGTCTCTTTAAGCCGTCAATCAATGGTAACCTCAGCGTAGTGGGTACTGCTTAAGTTCCTGCCACATGAGGATCTTTAGCAAGATCCACTACGGTCGAACCGAACGTTCACGTAGCACAGGCTGCCGGCATATCATCCGCCCCCACTTCAATTTACCTATTTCAATTGTCAGTTTAGCTTTTTCAATTCTCCCAGTTCCTCACTTTTCGGCTGCCTTCCCCGCCGCATCCGCCGCTAACCGATCCAGTGGACTGACGACGACCGGTCCCAGCGTGTTGTCGACATGTGTATAGATTTGCGTTGTCTTGATGTCGGCATGTCCCAGCAGTTCTTGGATCCGGCGAATGTCCGTTCCCGTCCACAGCAGATGAGTCGCGAAGCAGTGACGGAACGTGTGGCTGGTCACATGTTTGGTCAACCCCGCTGCCT
>NZ_BAABRO010000025.1 GCF_039545035.1 Novipirellula caenicola | reverse complement strand
CTTCAGCGAGTTTTTCGGGGAGGGTTGGTGAACTCTTGCTGGTACGATCCACTTCTAACACAACGAGCCCCCCCCAGAGCCGGCTACCGCCGACTCTGACCTCCCCACAGGGGAGGTGAAATTCGATCACCCTCCCAGCTCGCATCGGGAGGGTCGAAAAACGAGCCTTCAGCGAGTTTTTCGGGGAGGGTTGGTGAACTCTTGCTGGTACGATCCACTTCTAACACAACGAGCCCCCCCCAGAGCCGGCTACCGCCGACTCTGACCTCCCCACAGGGGAGGTGAAATTCGATTACCCTCCCAGCTTGCGTCGGGAGAGTCGAAAAACGAGCCTTCAGCGAGTTTTTCGGGGAGGGCGGGTGAACTCTTGCTGGCACGATCCACCTCTAACACTGCGGGCTCCACCGGTGAGCCGGCTGCCGCCGACTCTGACCTCCCCACAGGGAGGTGAATTTCGATCACCCTCCCAGCTTGCGTCGGGAGGGTCGAAAAACGAGCCTTCAGCGAGTTTTTCGGGGAGGGTTGGTGAATTCTTGCTGGTACGATCCACTTCTAACACAACGAGCCCCACCCAGAGACGGCTGCCGCCGACTCTGACCTCCCCATAGGTGAGGCAAAATTCGATCACCCTCCCAGCTTGCGTCGGGAGGGTCGAAAAACGAGCCTTCAGCGAGTTTTTCGGGGAGGGCTGGCGAATTCTCACTGGTACGATCCACCTCTAACACAACGAGCCCCACCGGTGAGCCGGCTGCCGCCGACTCTGACCTCCCGAAAGGGGAGGTGAATCGCGCTGCCGCCCCCTATCCGTTTTGGTATTCCGCGAGCGCCGACATTGGCCCCTTCAGCTGTTCGTACAGATCGCGGTAGATCGGGAACAACTTGTTGTAACTCGCAACCGCCTTGCGATCCGGCTTGGTTTCTTCGGCGATCTTGATCGTGGCACTACAAGCCGACTCAATCGACTTGTAGGCTCCGTCGCCAACGGCTGCCAACAATGCAACGCCGAACGCGGGTCCTTGCTCGACTTCCAAACGCGTGATCTTTTTGCCGAACACATCCGCTTGCATCTGTCGCCAAAACGGATTCTTGCTGCCGCCGCCCGAAGCACGGATTTGACGCACCGGGACGTCGAGCGATTGGATGATGTCGAGGCTGTCACGAAGTGCGAACGTGATCCCTTCCATCACGCTGCGAGTCATGTGCCCGCGTTTGTGAGTCAGATTCATGCCCACAAAGCTGCCGCGTGCATTGGGATCGGCATGCGGTGTTCGTTCGCCGTTTAGATACGGCAAGAACAGCATCCCATCGCTGCCAGCGTTGACCGCTTCGGCTTCGGCCGTCGCCGCTTCGTAGCGTTTATCTGGGTCGATGCCCGCCAAGCCTTTGACGATCGAATCGACCCACCACTGCAGCGCCCCGCCGCTGGTCAGATTCACACCCATCATGTGCCATTTTCCGTTGACCGCATGACAGAACGTGTGCAGTCGTCCGGCGGCATCGTATTGCGGTTGATCGCTGTGAACAAACATCACTCCGCTGGTGCCAATCGACGTGCTGAGCACGCCTTGTTTGACGACACCGTTACCGACCGCACCCGCCGCACAATCCCCCGCACCGCCGACAACTTTACAATCGGTGGTCAATCCGAGCTGCTTAGCCGCTTCGCTGGTTAGCGTCCCAGTGACTTCGTCGCTCTCGACGACTCGAGGCAACAAGTCACTATCGAGATCGAGTTTCGTTAACAGTTTTTTCGACCAACCTCGTCTGACCACGTCTAGCAGCAGCGTGCCGCTGGCATCACTGACCTCGGTGACAAAATCTCCGGTCAAACGGCGGCGAATCTCGTCTTTGGGCAGCAGAACTTTGGCGAGTTTGTCAAAGTTTTTCTTCTCGTTGTTGCGAAGCCAGAGGATTTTGGGGGCCTGGAAACCGGTCAACGCTGGATTGGCGACCATTTTGATTAACGCCTTGCGTCCGCCAGCCGCCGACGTAATTTCATCGCACTCGGCCGCCGTTCGTTGGTCGTTCCACAACAATGCGGGACGGATCACGTTGCCTTGCTTGTCGAGGAAAACCGAGCCGTGCATTTGGCCACTCAGCCCAATTGCCTTGACGTCGGCTGGCTTGACGTTGCTCGCGGCCATCACCTCACCGACGGTTTTGACGGTCGCGTTCCACCACAGCTCAGGATCTTGTTCGGTCCAACCGGGGCGAGGCTGCGCGAGTGGATATTCCGCGGTAGCTTCGGCAACAATTTTCCCATCGGCTTGAATTAGCAGCGTTTTGGTGCCGCTGGTTCCAATGTCGATTCCAAGATAGTGGCTCATGAGGATTCCAAAGAAAAGTATCAAAAACGGTCTCGAACAGCAGCCCACTATAATGCGTATACGGCGTTAGCCATACGGCAGACCTCGACCGAATCCCACTGTTCTTTCGCGGTTTCTCCTTGTCCCATTTGTTCCCCCGATCTCCCTGCAAAGTAAACACCGTGGCTGAATCTCGACATGCGATCCAACTGAATCGACGCCAGCTACTTGCCACGGCAACCGGTGCCGCGCTGACATTCTCTGGCTGCACGCCACGTCCCGAGGCCGAACCTCAGCCGACCACGTCCCGCAGCGACGTTCCGATCCGCATCGCGATGGTCGGGACGTCCGAAGAGGCCGACATCGTCTCGCGGTCCTGGTCCTCGATTGACGAACAACCTCTGGCAATCACCCCCGTTCCGCTGGCTCGAGGCAACACGGAACGCCAGACGATGGACCGGCTGATCGCGGAAACGAGCAAAAGCGACCTGGTGATTTACCCGCTGCTAGCCGTTCCGGAATTGGTCCATGCGGAAGCCATCGTGCCGATCAGCGAAGACCAATTCGAAGCGATGCAGACCGAGACCGGCGAACTCTACTCGGCAGTTCGCAACGGGGCGGCTCGCTACGCCGACGAATTCATTGGCATGCCGCTGGGAGCGAACCAACCGGCACTGCTGAGCACCGCGGAAGTCCCGCCGCTGGCGTCGTGGGACGATTACGATCGCTGGGTTAGCAAAGACCTTGGCGGCAAAGCGAATGAACCGCTCGCCGAGGGATGGGCAGCATCGATGTTCTTGTGGCGGGCCGCGTCAACGATCTCGCAAGGATGGTTGTTCAGTCGCAATGATTTTAAGCCCACGCTCAACGAGGAAGCTTATGTCGATGCACTGCAGCAGATGATCAAAACCGCGGCCCATTACCCCGAGCAGCGTCAAACCCCTGCGGAAATTTGGGGCTCGATTCAAAGTGGGGATTTGATGGGTGGAATCGGTTTCGCAAAAAACAGTTCAGCCGACGAAGCCGAGGTCGGCGTCAGCAATTTGCCGGGCACCGACGACAAAAACCGCCTGCTCCTGGACCCTTATTCGCCTGTCATTTCGCTTTCGGCGATGTGCCGACAAAGTGCCGTTTCGAAACGGCTGATGGATTGGATCACTGGCGGCGACGGCAGCGAGGCGATCCGCCGGCAAATTTCGAGCGTGACAACGACCCGAGCGATGGTGCAGTCCGAAATCGCGGCCGAACCACGTCGCCAAAGTGCCTATGAAACCTGGCTGACTCAGCGACTGCGGACGCCTGTGACGCTGCCGCCGCTTCAGCTTTTCGACGCGGGTGAATATTACAGCGTGCTCGATTCGGCGATTCTTGAGGCGATTGACGGGAAAATCAAGGCAAAACCGGCCCTGGATCGGGTGGCCAAGCAGTGGGATGCGATCACCGAGCGAGTGGGCCGCGAAAAGCAATTGTCGGCCTGGCGACGCGCTCAAGGGCTTCGTGCCTAAGCCAGCTGCATCTCCCCCGCAATTCCTATTACAATCATGTGGAATAGGCTTCCCGTCTGTCTTGACATTCCTCGTAGCGAAAGTCGCGAAGACTTTCGTTCCCCATGCCCCCGCCCGAAAGCTTTGGCGATTTTTCGTTACGAAAAGACCATGCTGCCATGACAGGCTGGAAGCCTATTCCCCAGTCCTCGTAGCGAAAGTCGCGAAGACTTTCGTCCCCCACGCCCCCGCCCGAAAACTCCTGGCGATTTTTCGCTATGAAAAGACCATGCCTGCCGTGACAGGCTGGAAGCCTATCCCACATCCCTCGCACTTAAGCAGACCTCACCAATGACGCTCCGCTTTCCCGGCTCGCACGGCATGCTTGCCATCGCCTTGATCACATCGACACATCTGACCACTGCATTTGCCGATTCGCCTTGGCCGCAATTCCGGGGTGCGTCGGGGGACGGCATCGTCAGTGGCCAATCGATTCCGCTGAACTTTGGTGAAACCGAAAACGTGACTTGGAAGACAGAGCTTCCTGGAAAAGCGTGGTCGTCCCCTGTGATCGCCGATGGCACGATTTGGTTGACCACCGCGATCGAGAACATCCCCAGTGAGGATGAACGAATCGCGTTACTCAAGCAAAAAGACATTGAGGCAAAGAAGTTCAATCAGGTTGCAATCGCCAAGTCGATCTCACTGAAACTGCTGGCGGTCGATTTCGCGTCCGGCAAACTTCAACACACGATTGACCTTGCGGAAATCGAGGCTCCCGATCCGATTCATTCGCTCAACAGCTACGCCTCGCCCACGCCGGTGATTGATGGCGAACATATCTATTGCCACTTTGGAACCTTTGGGACGTTTTGCGTCGATCGAACGAACCGCCAGATCGTATGGAGTCGCACGCTGCCGTTAGAACACGGGGTCGGTCCCGGCAGTTCACCGTTTATCTTCCGCGATCGCCTCGTGCTGATTCAAGACGGAATGGATCGCCAATACGTCACGGCACTGGATAAAGCGACCGGCGAAACGGTATGGGAAACCGACCGACCTGAGTTGGAAGCTCCCAGCGGCGAGATGAAAAAGTCGTACTGCACCCCGATTGCGATCACGGACAAACAAGGCCGCGAGCAGTTGATTTGCATGGGATCGCAGTGGATCGTCGCCTACAACCCCAGCGATGGCAGCGAAGTTTGGAAGGTCTATCACGGCAAAGGATTTTCGGTGGTCCCGCGTCCCGTCTATGGCGACGGTGTCGTTTATTTCTGCACCGGTTTTGGCAAACCGATGTTGTTTGCGGTGAACGTCGAAGGATCCGGCGACGTGACCGACTCGCATGTTTTATGGCAAGTCAAAAAAGGCATCCCCGCCAAACCGTCACCGGTGCTGCACGACGGATTGCTGTACGTGATCGAAGACAGCGGCGTGGCCAGTTGTTTTGATGCAAAGAGCGGCGAGGAAGTTTGGAAGCAGCGAATTGGCGGCAAGTATTCTGCGTCGCCGGTGTTGGTGGGCGGTCATTTGCTGATCGGATCGCACGAAGGCAAAGTCACGTTGATCCAGCCCGGCAGTGAAGGCAAGGTCGTAGCCGAGAACGAGGTCGATGGCCAAATCATGGCCTCGCCCGCCGTCGTCGACAACGCATTGATCCTGAGAACCGACAAGGCGCTCTATCGAATCGAAGGCTAAATCGGGTCTTACGATTGTCGCTCGGCTTTCCAAGCCGTTGGCGTGCATCCCATTTGATCGTCAAAGCAAGTGAAGTTCCGCAGGCCGGACCAAGTCACGAAAATGCGACGTCGATCCGGCGACCGAAGGTGACCTCACATTCGTTGCCGCCGCGGTGCCGGATCGCCGCTCCGCTGCAATGTCGCTCGGCTTTCCAAGCCGTTGGCGTGCATCCCATTTGATCGTCAAAGCGAGTGAAGTTCCGCAGGCCGGACTAAGTCACGAAAATGCGACGTCGATCTGGCGACCGAAGGTGACCTCACATTCGTTGCCACCGCGACGCCGGATCTCCGCTCCGCTGCATTGTCGCTCGGCTTTCCAAGCCGTTGGCGTGTTTCCCATTTGATCGTCAAAGCGAGTGTAGTTCCGCAGGCCGGACCAAGTCACGAACAAGCGATGCCGATCTGGCGACCGAAAGGGACCTCACGTTCGTTGCCGCTGCGACGCCGGATCTTCGCTCCGCTGCATTGTCGCTCGGCTTTCCAAGCCGTTGGCGTGCATCACAATTGATCGCCAAAGCAAGTGAAGTTCCGCAGGCCGGACCAAGTCACGAAAAAGCGACGCCGTTCCTGCGACCGAAAGTGACCTTATGTTTGTTGCCGCTGCGGTGCCGGATCGCCGCTCCGCTGCATTGTCGCTCGGCTTTCCAAGCCGTTGGCGTGCATCCCGTTTGATCGTCAAAGCGAGTGTAGTTCCGCAGGCCGGACCAAGTCACGAAAAAGCGACGCCGATCTGGCAACCGAAGGTGACCTTATGTTCGTTGCCACCGCGATCCGGCCTACAGATATTCGGGATCCCACCTATTCACCAGAGACTTGCATGTGACAACTGCTTGCTCGATACTGTTTTCTATACGGCAGACGCTACCGATAGTGACACGTTGAGTCGGATTTCCCAATCCGACACTTACATGGTCCAAATGCACCCGGCCAACTCGGAATTGTCTACAATCGTATTTCAGACGGTTGATTGACGACTCCACCTCGATGTGGAGATCCGTGAATGACGAGTACCTTCACTCAGCAGGTTGGCTCCCATGCGTTTGCAAATCTTTTCTGCAAAGCACCCGACGACTCGTCATCGATCGTGGTTTCCCATTGTCCTGTTTACGTTATTTGTTTCGTCAGTGATCGCGGATGACCCGGTTTCGAAACCGGTGATCACGTTTTCTCTCAGCCGCGAACAGCTGATCCCTGGCGACGTTTTCTTGGTCAACCTAAAAATCACCAATGGAACAAAGAATCAGTTTTCCATTCCTGAATTTGCTTTGGACAACTGGTTGGGAATGGCGATTGGTGGCGATGTTGAAGTTGTGCCATTGCAAGTTGCTTCCGAAATCGCTTGTCGATATCCAGACGACGTCAATAAAGCAATTGCGTCAGGTGAAACGGCGTCCGTCACTGTCCTGGTAACAACGATCCCCGTTTTTCCAATTGAGGATGTTCACTTGGAAGAGTGCGACCTTGATTTGTACGTGCGTCTGAAACGAGTCGATCGGGATGCCGGTTCGAATGATGCCAATGCAGAGGTGCTGATATTGGGTGAACGCAAAAGGGTTTCATTTGTTGGGTTTCTTGCACGAGACCATGATCGTAATGATGCCTTGCTTGCGGAGATCCATGGTGCAACGTTTCTGGCCGGCGGTAGGCGGAAAGGCAATTTTGAAGGCCAAGCGCGGACGGGGATATTGAGCCTGGAATCGATCGACGGTCGGGGGACGTACGAAAAAAGGTGGAGAGAATTGCTGGAAGATGAACTCAATGAAACTTCAACGCTTGTGCGTTTGCATCAAGTCATTCAACAGGCCGACGTTTGTTGCGTTGATGAGTTTGACGTCCGTCGACTCAGCGAATTCGTTGAGTCGTCTATCGCTTCATGTTCACCCGTTGAGCGAGATTGGATACGTCCGAAGTTAATCGAGGAGATTCGACGAAACTTGACGGCAAAGCAAAAGACGCAACTTTACGTGCAATACCAGAAAACGCTCGATCCAAGACTACTCTTGTTCAAGAATTGAAGCATGAACCGGTCCGCCTTTCTTGTCACGGTACTTTGTTTTTGGGTTGCATTCTGCAACGAAGCTAAGGCAAACAATCTCAATGCGGTTGACATGCAAATCGATTTTGCTCGTCAACCACTTTACTTGAGTGACGTTGCGATCGTGAAATTTACCATTCGCGTCTCGGAAGAAGTGATCATTCGTCCCATCCATTGGCAACGCGATCTGAGGATGAGCGTGGGCTCATCGTATGAGGTGAACTCCATTGGACCACCCGCTGAAATCATTTGGAATGATCTCGAAGCAGAGAGCGATTTCGGGGAAAGCGAACGTAATCTTAAGTTGGTCCCTGGCACTTGTTATTCGTACGTGGTGCTCGTGCGTATCACTAGCTATCAGTCGATATTTGTCGCCGGATTGCCAGTTCGACATCGAACCGTGTGGAATGGTATGGGAATGCAGCCTCGAGAAAATCCCCTGAGCGGTTTTCTGATCGCTGATTTTACGCTTTGTATCCATGACGTTGAGAACACGCCGCTGAACAGAAAACAAGACGGTCGGCCTAGCAAGAATCAAATCATCGGCAGACAGGTGCGAGTGCCAATTTCGGACGACTTTCTTTCCGATGGCGAGATTCGTGGCTTGCCGACCGCGACGAACGACTTGTTGCGATTGACAACGGATGTTCACGGAGGATTGATTTCTGTAAATGGAACGCCTGACGCATTCACGGGGATACTTAGAGGCCCCGTTTTTCCGGTTCGCGATATAGAACGTGGTCAGCTCGTACGAAAGTTTCTCCGCGATGAATGCACTGTTGCACGCTTGATCGACTTGACGGTCGGTTATGAACGACAGCTACAAAGCACGTCACATTATGAAAAAGTTGCCCATAATTTGTTTGTCTTATTGCATCCTTTTGGGAATATCGAGAAGCAATGGCTCATCCAGCGGATGTGCGAAGATTTAAACCGACGCAATCGCAAGCACGTCAGTACCGAGTTGGATTGGCTGGCGCGAGCAAACAAAATTGACCGCTGCGAGACTCTGTATTTGAATCGCTCGCAAAATTAGAGTCGTTGAGTCGTAAGTCCGGCGACCGAAGGTGACCTCACGTTCGTTGCCGCTGCGACGCCGGATCTCCGCTCCGCTGCGATTGTCGCTCGGCTTTCCAAGCCGTTGGCGTGCATCCCATTTGATCGTCGACGCGAGTTGATCCGCGTTTATTGCGGACGCCACGCTCACCGCGACGGTTCCAGCTTGGAAAGCTGGCCGACATTGGAGGGCGTCCTAGGCGGCACGACGCGCGGTCGACTCGGCGGCGACACTGGCGATGATATTCGGCATGACTTGTTCCTGACGCTGGCGTGCGGCGTGGACAAGCGATGACGCAGCGAGCTGCGTTAAAATGCCGACGCGGCCTCCGCTGTAAGCATGCAATTGATCCACCGCGCGGGGATGAAACAGCGACTGGCGTCCACCGACTCGCGTTACCGATTGCGAAAGAAAACGATCGGTATCCTCGGCGGTAAAACGTCCTAATTTGACAGTCCGGTAATCGGAGGTTCTCGCGGCAGGCAATCGCTTGACTTGCGTTGCAGTCGCGGCCACCACGACCGATAGATGATCGCAATCGGACAGCGATCTCAGGACCGACAACACGGCGGGCGTAACGCCGTCGACCAACCAAACCATATGTACACTTTGACAGGCGAGAAACTCAATCGCTCGCTGCAGCTCTCGCGTCGTCGCTGCGCGATGCGGACGCACCGCTGAAATGGCATCAATCCCCAAGCCACGTGTCAGTTGGCGGATTGTCGATGAAACATCCAGTGCACGCGAGGCGTCGGTCATGACACACAGAGTCGCTCGGTCGCCCATCCCGCGACTGGCCACCAATTGATGCAGCAAAGTGGACACCCCGCAACGTGGTTCGCTTTGTACGATCACGCAGCGAGTGTGAACCGCTAACGACTGGGCGATTTGCGCCATGGCCGACTTTTGTGCCGAGCCAGCAAAGAACCATTGGCCCGGGGATTCTGAAAACGGCAGTGCCGAAAGACGCCAATGTTTGAGGACGTCAGTCATTGCGTAAAATCCTTCTCGATAGGCTGCCATCCATTTCAAAGGGGAAGATTCGCTGCGAGAACCTCCTCCAGACGACACCACCCAGACGTCGATCGTCATTACGTGTATTATCGGCACTGCTTTGATCGATCCTCCAGCATCCCTGGGGTACCGACTCGCGTATTCGCCACGCTCCCCCGATTCCACAATGACTCGTCGTTATTATTGTTCTAACCTGCCCTCCAACGGGGGAAACATCGTCCTGGTCGACGCCGAGGCTCAGCATGCCATCCGGGTGATGCGGGTCAAAACCGGCGAATCGATCACGCTGTTTGATGGCAAGGGAAGCGAGGCCGAGGCGGTGATCGAATCAATCACCAGGCGCGAGTGTTTTTGCAGCACCCAGCCGACCACCCAGCCGGATCGTGAGCCCCAGGTGTCACTGCATTTGGGCGTGGCGCTGCCGAAGCCCGATCGTTGTCGCGAGCTGGTCGAACGCTTGACCGAAATCGGAGTGAAAACGTTAACACCAATCGTGGCGGCACGGACGCAGCGAGAGCCATCGGCATCGCTACTAGAAAAACTGAGACGGACCGTGATCGAAGCTTGTAAACAATCCGGCCGTAACCATTTGATGGAAATCCAAGACACGCTCACCAGCAGCCAATTTTTTGCCGACGCGGCCCATCAAGATCAACTCCTCTGGATTGCCCATCCTGCCGACGATGCTGATCAAGTCGCAGTCGCTAACCGCGACGACGCGACAAATTGCTGTGCCGCGGTGGGGCCCGAGGGTGGATGGACCGAGGACGAAGTCGGTTTGGCGATGCAAAACGGATTCCAGTGCCTGCCGCTTGGCAAGCGAATTTATCGAATCGAAACCGCCGCGGTCGTGATTGCCGCTCGCATGTTGTAGAGAAACGCAGGTTGTAGAGAATACGCCCGAATGCGAATCGCTTTTGTCATTACCGAATTGAATCCCGGCGGCGCCGAACGGTGTTTGTCCGAGATCGCGATCGGCTTGGCCGACCAGGGCGATCATGTGCGGGTTTACAGTATTGGATCGCCGCCGCTACCTGAGAAAGCGATCTTCGCCGACCGGCTTTGCTCGCATGGCATCTCGGTCACCTATCTAAATCTCGACTCGGCGTGGCACTTCATACGGGCGCGACGTGAATTGGCAAAGTTGCTGCGATCGTTTCAGCCATCGCTGGTGCAAACGTTCTTATTCCACGCCAACGTGATCGGCACGATGGCGGCAATCGATGCAGGAGTGGATGTGCGTGTGGGCGGCATTCGTGTTGCCGAGGCGAATCGAATCCGCTGCCAAATTGAACGACGGCTGGTCAAAAAAATGAAACACGTCGTCTGTGTCAGCGAAGAGGTGAAACGATTTTCACACCGATACTTGGGCACCCAAGCGGCGAGTACTTCGGTTATCCCCAACGCAGTGGACGTGCCGACGTTTTCAACTGCCCATCCCGTCGCCCTGCACACGATCGGCTGGGATGACGACAGCGTGGTGACTCTGTTTGTGGGACGGATGCACCCGCAAAAAGGACTGGAGCTGCTACAGGAACAAATCGATACACTGGCGCCGGCAGGTTCGCAACGGCGGATGCTGTTGATCGGCGAAGGACCGCTCGAAACGGAAATCGATGAGTGGACGCAGCAGGTGGGTCATGACCGAGTCCAACGTTTACCGTGGCACGCTAACATCGCCGCGTGGATGCGAGCATCACGCGTGCTGGTGTTGCCTAGCCGCTACGAGGGCATGCCCAATGTGGTGCTCGAAGCGATGGCGGCCGGGTTGCCAGTTGTGTCCAGTAACGTCGAAGGATCCAGCACGTTGTTGGCGCACGCGGCGGAGGACCAGTTGTTCGAATCGGGTGACTCGGAAATGATGGCCCAGCGGGTCACGCGTTTTCTCGAGGACGTTGATTTTGCACGTGAACTTGGGCAACAAAACCAAGCACGGGCGCGTACCGATTTTTCAATCCCGACGATGATCGATCGGTACCGGACTCTGTATCGCGATCTGCTGAATCAATAAGCAGTGCGAAGAAACGCGAGCCAACCTGCGAGTCAGAGGATTGGCACCGTCCACCTCTAACACTGCGAGCCCCACCGGTGAGCTGGCTACCGCCGACTCTGACCTCCCCACAGGGGAGGTAAATTTTGATTACCCTCCCAGCTTGCGTCGGGAGGGTCGAAAAAAGAGCCTTCAGCGAGTTTTTCGGGGAGGGTTGGTGAAACCATGCTGGCACGATCCACTTCTAACACTGCGAGCCCCCCCAGAGCCGGCTCCGCCGACTCTGACCTCCCCACAGGGGAGGTAAATTTCGATCACCCTCCCAGCTTGCGTCGGGAGGGTCGAAAAACGAGCCTTCAGCGAGTTTTTCGGGGAGGGCTGGTGAAACCATGCTGGTACCGTCCACTCCTAACACTCCGAGCCCTACCCCAGAGCCGGCTACCGCCGACTCTGACCTCCCCACAGGGGAGGTAAAACTCGATCACCCTCCCAGCTTGCGTCGGGAGGGTCGAAAAACGAGCTTTCAGCGAGTTTTTCGGGGAGGGCTGGTGAAACCATGCTGGCACGATCCACTTCTAACACTCCGAGCCCCACCCAGAGCCGGCTACCGCCGACTCTGACCTCCCCACAGGGGAGGTGAAACTCGATCACCCTCCCAGCTTGCGTCGGGAGGGTCGAAAAACGAGATTTCAGCGAGTTTTTCGGGGAGGGTTGGTGAAACCATGCTGGCACGATCCACTTCTAACACTCCGAGCCCCACCCAGAGACGGCTACCGCCGACTCTGACCTCCCCACAGGGGAGGTGAATTCGATTTTGTCAGTTCGTTCCGGGCAACGCGGTGCGGTTGACCTTGGGGACTTCGTATTGCGTTTGACGCACGGGATTGAATCGCTTCACTCGCACTTCGTCTTCGCTGAACGGATCCGACAAACTATCGAACAACGATCCCCCTTCCTCTTTCGGTGCGGCTGGCGGTTGTTCAGCCGGGCGACTCGGCACGTCGGGGCGAGGCGTGGGAATCGCACGAGGCACGACGCGTGATTGCGGCACCACTCCCGATCCAAGCGATTGGCCTCCTCGTGATTGCGGCACCACTCCTGATCCAAGCGATTGGCCTGCTCGCGAACGCGGCGCCGTCGGTTGGCGTGCCGCGGGACTCGAGCGAATGATCGGTTCACTCATGTGCATCGGCACGCGAGGCGCCATGACACGTGGTTGCTGCGTGGGCGGCACGGCCATGCGAGGCGCCGTCGATTCGAAACTGTCTTCGTAGATCTCGACCGGACCTTCGTAATGGGAATCTTCGGTTGCATACGGAACGACATGAATGTCGTGTCCTTCGAATGGCATCATGTGGCCCATCGCCGAGTCACACGAAGCGTGGTCGCAGCCCCCGGTTCGACACTTGTCCAGTCCCAGTAGTTTTTCGATCCCGCCGGCGAATGCGTCGAGCGAGCGGAAGATGGGACCATGTTTTGGTGGGCAAGCCGGTTTCATGCCTGCGTTGCATCCGCAATCGCCCATCATCGGCAAATCGATTCCGCCGCAATCACAAGCGGTGGCTTCGCACCCGCAATCTGATGCGTACGCAGGAACCGTCGGCGTCGCCAACGATGCAGCCAGGGTGCCCGCCACAGCGAATCGAATGACCGCCTTGAGGGTGCGAGATCGACGTGACGAAACGACAGTTTTACGGGAATTCATCGGGAACCTCTATCGATGGGATCGTGTTGCTCTGTGGTATCGTCGCCGCAGATCCGGAATGACCAAGAGAATCCGAATGAGCCGTAAAGTTACCCCATCTTGCCAAAGACGCCATTTCTGAGGGGATCATACCCGCCACCTAAGGGATAGCATTTTGCTAAACAGAGCGTCACAGGACGCTGGATTTTGCCAATGACGCTTGCGAGGCTATCCGCTGATTGACTCCTTACAGACAACCGGGCATTGGATCGTTAAACTGTGGCCATCGGTTAATATTGCATGTTTATTAAGTCCACTTTGCTAGAGAATCCTGCTGTGAATTTCGATCCATTCGGCGCTCGCGATCAATTTGACACTGGCCACGGAACAGCGACGATTTATCGTCTCAGCAAGCTCGAGGAAGCTGGGTTAGGCGAGATCAGCCGTCTTCCCTTTTCCATTCGAGTCTTGCTCGAAGCGGTCTTGCGAAACTGTGACGACTTTCTCGTCACGCAGCAGGACGTCAAAAACTTGGCCGCTTGGAACGCCGCCTCGCCCGCCAAGCAAGAGGTGCCGTTCAAGCCGTACCGGGTTGTCTTGCAAGACTTTACCGGGGTTCCGGCGATCGTCGACTTGGCCGCAATGCGTTCGGCAATGCAGCGAATCGGTGGCGACCCGAACAAAATCAATCCGCTGATTCCTGTCGACTTGGTGATCGACCACTCGGTACAAGTCGACTTTTTCGGTACCGACGGGGCGCTTGCCCAAAACGTCGAACGTGAATTCGAGCGTAACCGCGAACGCTATGAATTCCTGCGTTGGGGCCAGAAAGCATTCGACAATTTCCGCGTCGTTCCACCGAACGTGGGCATCGTCCACCAAGTCAATCTCGAATACTTGGCCAGCGTCGTCGCGCTGAAAGAAACCGACGAAGGTCCCGTGGCAATGCCCGACACCCTGGTTGGCACCGACAGCCACACCACGATGATCAACGGACTTGGCGTGTTGGGCTGGGGCGTTGGTGGTATCGAAGCGGAAGCCAACATGCTTGGTCAACCGCTGTACATGTTGATGCCCGAGGTGATCGGATTCGAATTGACTGGCGCGTTGCCACAGGGTGCGACCGCGACCGACATGGTTTTGCGAGTGGTTGAGATCCTGCGTGAAGAGGGCGTGGTTGGCAAGTTTGTCGAGTTCTTCGGAACCGGAATGAACGAGATGAGCGTGGCGGATCGTGCGACGATCGCCAACATGGCTCCGGAATACGGCGCGACCATGGGCTTTTTCCCTGTCGACCAAGTCACGCTCGATTACATGCGGCAAACCGGCCGCAGCGAGCA
The DNA here is from genome assembly GCF_039545035.1 of Novipirellula caenicola. Lineage (NCBI taxonomy): Bacteria > Pseudomonadati > Planctomycetota > Planctomycetia > Pirellulales > Pirellulaceae > Novipirellula > Novipirellula caenicola. The sequence continues at coordinate 75,776 of NZ_BAABRO010000025.1, read as the reverse complement.
GCAGATCGCCTTGGTCGAAAGCTACTGCAAAGAACAGGGCTTGTTCCGTACCGATGATGGTCCCGAGCTGAACTACACCAAGAAATTGTCCTTGGATCTTGGCACCGTCGAACCGAGCTTGGCAGGCCCGAAACGCCCACAAGACCGAATCACGCTGAAGGACATGAAAAAGTCCTTCGAGAAATCGTTGACCGCACCGGTTGGCAAGACCGGCTTTGGGCTCGATTCGGATGCCTTGCAACGCACCGGCAAAGTCGAAAACAATGGCGACACCAGCGAAATCACGCACGGTGCGGTGGTGATTGCCGCAATCACCTCGTGCACCAACACCAGCAACCCATCGGTCATGATCGGTGCTGGATTGTTGGCCAAAAAGGCAGCCGAGCGTGGATTGAAAGTGCCGTCGCATGTCAAAACCAGCTTGGCACCGGGTTCCCGCGTGGTCACCGAATATTTGGACAAAGCCAATCTGACCGACAGCCTGCGAGCGCTCGGTTTTCACACTGTCGGCTATGGCTGTACCACCTGTATCGGAAACAGTGGTCCGCTTCCCGACCCCGTCGCTGCAGCCATCAAGTCAGGCGACTTGGTCGCCTCGGCGGTCCTCAGTGGTAACCGCAACTTCGAAGGCCGCGTCAACCCGCTGACCAAAGCCAACTACTTGGCCAGCCCGCCACTGGTGGTCGCCTACGCGTTGGCAGGAACCACCGACATCGATTTGTTGACCGAACCCCTTGGTCAAGACGAATCGGGCAACGATGTGTTCCTGAAAGATGTTTGGCCAACCAACGAAGAAATCAGCGACACGATCGCATCGTCGATCGATCCGTCGATGTTCACCGAACAATACGAAGCCTCGGTAACGGGCAACGAATTGTGGAACGCGATTGATGTCTCGGGCGGGGCGTTGTACCCGTGGGACGAAAACAGCACCTACATTCACCATCCGCCGTTCCTCGATTCGGTCACCGGCGAAGACGTTCCGGATATCGCACCGATCAAGGGTGCACGCGTGTTGGCGTTGCTTGGCGATTCGGTCACGACCGACCACATCTCGCCCGCCGGAGCGATTGCATCGGATGGACCTGCGGGTCGATTCTTGAAGGATTCGGGCGTCGAAGTGCGTGAATTCAACAGCTTTGGTTCACGTCGCGGCAACGACCGAGTGATGGTGCGTGGCACGTTTGCCAACATTCGCATTCGCAACCAATTGGCTCCGGGAACCGAAGGTGGCGTCACCCGCTATCTGCCCGATGGCGATGTAATGAGCATTTACGATGCATCGATGAAATACCAAGCCGCCGATGTGCCATTGGTGGTTTTGGCGGGTGCCGAATACGGTACCGGCAGCAGCCGCGACTGGGCCGCCAAGGGCACGATGCTGTTAGGCGTCAAGGCGGTGATCGCAGCCAGTTACGAACGAATTCATCGCAGCAACTTGGTTGGCATGGGTGTGTTGCCGCTTGAATTTGCCGACGGTGCGACTTGGCAGTCACTTGGTTTGACAGGCGAAGAAACGTTTGACATCCCCGATCTGTCCGAGTCGCTCGAACCCCGTTCGACGATCACCGTGCACGCGACCGATGTGAACAACAACACCAAGTCGTTCCCATGCGTGGTGCGAATCGACACCCCGGTCGAGCTGCAGTACTATCGCAACGCGGGAATTCTGCCGACCGTGCTTCGCAACTTGTCGAAGTAAGCCGGTTTACAAGACGTCAGTCGGGCGGTGAACGCCCGATGCCGTCGACATTGGCCGAAAACGGGTGATTTTCGTAGCGGTGCGGCGCAAGCCGCCCGGTCAAAGTCGAACGTTTTACTCGCCGCACTTTACTCGCGCAATCGGACGCCCGATGCGGGCGACTGCCGCATCAAGGAATCTTGACGACGTTCAGTAAGAAGTCGCCTACTTTGTTCATCATTTCTCGTAGCGGTCCGAGACCGAGCGGCTTGGTGATGTAGGCATTCGCGGTCGCTTGATACGCCTTGGTCACTTCGCTCGGTTCATCCGAGGCCGAGCAGATGATCACAAACAGATGTGCGAGCGATGGGTCGTTGCGAATCTCGCGGAGCACGTCACGTCCGGTCATCCGAGGCAAATTCAGGTCCAGTAGCACCAGATGCGGCATCGCCACGTCCTCATAACCTGGTTCGCGACGCAGATAGCTAAGTGCATCTTCACCACTGGCAACACGTGTCATCGAGTTTTCGAAATCACATCCACTCAGCGCTCGCTTGGTGATCTCGGCTTCAAACTCGGCATCTTCGACAAGCAAGATCCGTAGGCTTTTCTTGTCCATCATTACGGCGGTCTATCAAACGAACAGCATTACTTGGTGATCTGAAAACAAAATCGACTTCCGCCCTCGGGTGACGCTTCCACCCATATCTCGCCACCGTGCCGCTGCACGATCCGCTTACAAAGCGACAACCCGATCCCAGTCCCCTCGATCTTACTTCCATCGTGGAGCCGCCGAAACACTTGAAAAACTTCGAGCCGGAATTTGGGCTCAATTCCAATCCCGTTATCCTCCACCACAAACAACCAATACTCGGGTTGCTCGCTTGCCGAAATCGTGATCACGGGCGAACGACTTGGATCGCCATACTTGATCGCGTTGCCGATCAAATTTTGCATCAATTGGCACAATCGTGACTCGATCCCACGGACCGTCGGCAATCCTTCGTGCCGCACCACCGCCCCCGTTTCCTCGATCGACACTTCCAATCGCCGCATCGCCTCGTCTACGACTTCGTCCATGTTCACAAGGGTGAACTCGGCGTCGTCGCGGCTGACCCGCGAGTATTGCAGCAAGTCGTCGATCAACTTCTTCATTCGTTTCGCAGCCGCAATCTGCAACTGCAAATACCGTCGGCCTTCCTCACCTAAGACTTCACCGTAATCCTCGTTGATGAATTCGGCATAATTCGAAATCGCTCGCAATGGTTGCTGCAAATCATGTGAGGCGACGTAAGCAAATTGCTTCAACTCTTCGTTGCTTTCGTCCAACAATTCGGTTTGACGCCGCAGCTCGACTTGCGTGTTCAACCGGACAATCAACGTGGAAACGATGTAGGCAAGCTGACGCAGAATCGATTGATCTTCGTCATCAAAATCACCTTCGTCCTTGTCCGATAGCCAAATCGCCCCAAGCGTTTGACCGTCGCCATCACTTAACAAACAAACCAGCAGTCCACGCAGCGGAGGACGATGCGGCGTGCTGCTGCACAGCGTGGAACCAATCGGGTGCGACTGCAGCTGATCCGCCGTTAGCGACAGGACCGGTTGATCGAGCGAAGTAAAAAAATCGCATAACGCGATATCATCGGGATGCTCCGCAGACTCGGATTCCGCCCCCATTCCTTCCACAGCGTTTCCCTCGACTTGATCTGCACCGCCTGCGGTTTTCGGAAACAACGTCGTGGCTGGATACTCGGCGTACTTGGTTGAATACGAGCGACCGTGAATCAGATGTTTGCCGTTAGCTGCATTACCACCAGACGCATTGCACAGATCGATGCCCGCGATCTCGGCCGAACACAACCGACGGGCTTGTTGGCAAACAATCGTGCTGAGCCCTTCCAACGACGTCACCTTCAAGGTCGACTCGAGCGTTTGCAACATCACTTCGCTTAGATGCAAATCCTTGCTCAGCCGCTGTTCATGTTCTTTTTGCGCCGTTACATCCAAGTGCACGCCAAGCAATCGCGTCGGTTGACCACTGGGGTCGCGAAACACTTGGCCACGAGCCAAGATCCAACGATACACGCCCGAGGCATGACGCATGCGGAAGGACGATTCGTATTCGCTATTGGTACTGGCCAACAATGTTTTGACACGCTGGATCGCTGTGGGCAAATCGTCTGGGTGCACCCGTGATTCCCAATCCACGTACTCCGAAAGCGTGCCAGGAGTCTCGCCTAATTGGCGGTGCCATTGGTCCGAGTAAAAGACTTCGTTGGTGGCCAGATTCCAATCCCAAAGCCCCACGTCACCTCCGCGAAGGGCATGCTGTAACCGCGTTTGCGCCCGCCGCAATTCTTCCTGCTCGATACGACGGTCGGTGACTTCGCGCCACACTCCCACGATCGCATCTTCGTCCCCCAATCGGACTCGGGTCAACGTCACTTCACAAACAAACTCATCGCCACTGACACGGCGAAACAACCAATCGAATCGGTGTTTGCCATGTTGGCGAACCCAGGTTTCGATCCGCTGACTTTTTTCGCTCGACAAACTTCCGTCGATTTGAAATTGCGGCGAGAACTCGTAAGGGTAACGTCCGACGAGCGATTCCGGATCGGGCATCTCCAACATTTTCGCCATCGCGGGGTTGCACTGCAAAATCCCCTGCGAATTGTAAATGAACTGAGCGTCCGAAGATTGTTCAAACAGAACATTGCGGAGCACCGATTCGGACAAGGGATCGTTCATTCCGCCATCGCCTCGGAGTATTTTTCGATCTGTTGGTGCAGATGCCATTGTCCGGGATCATCCAATAAGCAACCGCTCTCGATCTGCAGGGCTTCGTCAACGCGGTGAAGCAGAAACAAGATCTCCGCCAAGGTATCACGGTAGATCGCACTTTCGGGCTCAAAATAGACCGCTTGCTCGGACAACCGAGCCGCCTCTTCGAGCTCACGCTGATTCATCGCGGCCACCCATGCCAAATTGTTCCCAGCGGTCGCGTCAAACGGGTACTCCGCAATGTAGGCTCGGCCCGCCTCCCAGACTCGCTGGAACGAGGCATCGGCGATCGCATCCATTCCCTTGGCTCGCATCTTGGGAAGCAGCCGTTCGGCGACGTCGATATCCAGCGGATCCAATTGATAGATCCGATCGAGATGCCGCTGCACTTGTTGTTCGTCTCCCTTTTCGATGGCGGCTTCGAGTTGCCAGCGACGAACAAACACGGGCAACGAGATATAGGCCACCGAACGAAAGAACGTTGTTTCAAGCGTCCCACCAATCGCCAAATCGAACCATTTCGCCGCGTCCATTGGATCGTGTTCACGCACCAGCGTCGAATAATTCCGCGCGACATCGTACAACTCTGTCGCCCCTTCGGAACCAAACGCCGCCATCGGCAACAAGCTTCGATAGCCTTCGAGCGTGATTGCTCGTTCGCCGCGATCTCCCAAGTACTCGAGCAATTCACCGCGTAGCGTCAAGTCAGGCGAACATAGCATCAATCGCAATTGACGTTCGAGACTTTCTGCCTGCGTTAGATGCCCTTGCCGCCGTGCCAAGATCCACTGGGCCACCGTCGCCTTGGCCGCGTGATGAATCGGCTCTGGATTTTGGCGAAGGTAGCGAACCGTGGCGGCGGAAAGTGCCGGACGCGGCGACGCGGCAACCGATTTCCAAACGCGGTCGAAACCCGTCAACGCACTTTCGGCGCGGCCGAGTTCCAATTCGCGCTGGGCAATCGAAAACGTGGCAGCAATATCGCCGCTCGCCGCCAGCGTTGCCAAAATCTCGCTCGCGATCTCGGCTTGGCCAAGTTCAGAAAAAAGGTTGGCCAGCTGGGTGTTCAACCGACGAGGCAGCGAACGTCGAACGAGTGAACGTTCGCCCGCCGCAGGGAAATAGTCTCGGCTGGACGTCAGCGTTTGATAAAGTTCCTGAAGACGCTTTTCGTCCTCAAAGGCCTCGGGAATTTCACCACGACACAAATCAAATGCGATCTGGACTCGTTGATCAAACGGCGTTGTCGGCATCATCACCGAGATCGACTCGAGGATCATTTCCCACGTTTTCGAATCGATGTCCGAAAGCGACGCGACAAGCAATCGCTGCGTCTCGCTCGACAATGAACTCTCGCCAGGACGCACGGCTAAAGCTGCCATCCAATCGTCACGATTGGTGACCAACAGCGTGATCAACACCGTATCACGCACCCGTTGACTGCCAACGATGGTATCGGAGTCCGACAGGTCCCGCGCGATCGTCCACGCCGCTTGTTCGCGGCCCACCGCTAACAAACAACGCATCAGCGACAATAACCGATTCAATTTCGGTGCTACCCTCGGCGTTGTTCCAAGGGTTTTCGCATCGTTGGTGTCCTGCGATTGCTCTTCGATGGCCTCGGCAATCCAAGTTTGCAACTTCGCATCGACTTCGTTGTAAGGGTACCCCAAAATTTCAAAGGCTCGATTCGTGCGAGCGGCCGAGATGGCGACCACGGCTGCGGAATCCGAGCGAGGCCGCTTGGCAGCATCGCTGACTTCTTCGCTGCGAGCCAAAATGGTGATCGCTTCGTCAACAAACCCATGGCTGGCCAAGCACTTCCACCGCAAATCGACCGAGGCATCGCTGAGGGTCACCGGTATTGCAACCAATTCCTTCACCGCTTGGTTGCGAATCCCATCATCGTTCGCCCGATCCGCTGCCACCAACGCTTGGCACCACAACCGACTACGCTCGGTGGATCCCTCTTCCGCTTGGGCAGCTTGACGAACGGTTTCTTCTGCAATCGCCTGCCATTGGCCGTTCAACATCTGGCAAATTCGCAGCAGCGATTCGTCTCCGTGTTCCCTTGCACGGGCGATTGCATCTTCGTTTCGCCCCAACACCGCCAACACGACGATTTCGGCTTCGCGGCGAACCATCGGAGTCCAATTCTCGGCCGCCTGCGGCAACAGATGATCGTCATCAATATCCAGCCCGAGCTCTTGCATCATCTGAACTCGGCACACCGCCATCTCTTTCGAATCGGCGACCAGATCGACCAAACGAAGCAGATCCATCAACAAATCATCCTGATACGCGCGTCGCACGTAAACAGGAAAGCGGCGATTCAGTGCCGCGGCTAAACGTTGGTTCAACAGCAACCGCTGTGCGGTTCCCGCCGACTCTTCGACCGCCACGACGACGGCGCCAAATTGGCCCACTTCGAGCAGTTCTTCGAGCACCGAAGGATCGTCATCCTGTTGCAACAACCTCGCTAATTCCGGTGGTGTCTCAGGCAATGAACCACGCCGCCACTGACGCAAAATCCAATTGGCTCGATCCGCCACCTCTGGGTCCGGATGACGCGCCGCGTCTTGGACCGCTTGCCGTGAAGTTTCTCGCAATCGCCACATCTGCATCATCGCGGCTTGACGACGCGAATAGCTGTCGGCGGACAATTGTTCGACCGAGATCGCATCGTCGGCAGGGGCTCGCGAGGCGTCGCCCGCAAGGTTACCACCATCGCGTGGCCCGGCCATCAACGGCGTGGTCAAGCACAAGACAAAGGCCACCAGATAGAACCGCGGATCGAGCGTTTTCGATTTCTGAACCTTCGATCCGCTAGCCACGTTTCGATACCGCAATGATGGACCGCCGGTGATTGAAGCCATGAAGAGACGCGTCTATTTTTTAAATGGAAAAATGCATTTTTTCAGTGCCTAAATTCGCCGCCCCTGTCACGACACGCGACGCACCGATACGGTTAAAATTTTACCCAAGCCAGCCTGCGACCGATGGGTATTCTAGGCGTTTTTGGCTGAATCAAAAGATTTTTGTCACCCTGTTTCCCGCCGTCGCATTGCGTATGTTGTACAGATCCCAACATCGCCCTCTGCGTTTGATTTCACAGATGCCTTGTCGAAACACGTTTTTGCGTCGGACCGACATCTCATCTGCCATTCTCACCCCACCCATTTTAAAGTGAATTCCGTTATGCGAAAGCTTTCTGTGATTCGCCGCACCTTCACTGCGGCCTCGTTGACCGCCGCCTCGCTGGTCGGCCCTGGTTTTGCCATTCTTGGCCCGCTAGGCACGGCAACGCCCACACCCTGTGTGGCGGACGAACTGTGGCCCCAGTGGCGAGGGGGCAATCAAAACGGAGTGGCCTCGGGAGATGACTTCCCGACCCAATGGAGCGAATCCAAGGGGGTCGATTGGAAGGTCAAATTGCCAGGATCCGGTGGCAGCACCCCGGTCATCGCCGGCTCGCATGCCTATTTGACCTACGGCGCGGATGACCAGAACCACTTGGCCGCTATCGATCTCGAGACGGGAAAAACCAGCTGGGCTGTCCCGCTGGGAAACGATCGTGGCAACAAACATCGCAAAGGCAGCGGCAGCAACCCATCGGCCGTGACCGATGGAGAACATGTCTATGCGTACTATCGCAGTGGTGACCTTGCTTGTGTTGATACCGATGGCAACGTGAAATGGCAGCTTAATCTGCAAGAAAAGTATGGCGAAGACACGCTGTGGTGGGATCTAGGCACCTCGCCTCTGTTGACCGACAACGCGATCATCATCGCTGTCATGCAAAGTGGTCCCAGCTATGTGGTCGCGATTGATAAATCGACCGGGGACGAGCTTTGGTGGACCGAACGAATGCTTGATGCACCCGAGGAAGCGGCGCAAAGCTATGCTACGCCGCTGAACGTCACGGTCGATGGCAAACCGATGATCGCCGTGATGGGCGCCGACCATTTGACACTTCACAACGCCGCAGATGGAAAGCAAGTCGGTATTTTGGGCGGATTCAATCCGGATGGCGAAAAATTCTTTCGCTCAATCTCCTCGCCAGTGGCTTTGGGCGAAATCATCGTTTGCCCCTATGCTCGTGGCGCAACGCTCACCGCCGTCAACATGAAGATGCTGGTCGAGGGTAAAGGCGACGACGCCATCGTTTGGTTCCGCGACGACCTTGGCAGCGACGTTCCTACGCCCGCTGCCCAAAATGGCAAGCTCTATCTGATCGGTGACGGCAAAGCCAACCGCGGCCAAGTGAGCTGTTTGGATATCGAAACCGGAAAAGTCAAATGGCAAGTCCAGCTGCCCAAGTCGCGTCAAGGCTACAGCAGCTCGCCGCTTGTTGCCGGAAACCATCTGTACGTCACACAAGAAGACGCCGTGGTCTTTGTGGTCGGACCGCTGGACGGCGAAAATCCTGCTCTCGTTGCCACCAATGAACTCGCCGACAACGAACCCTTTACCGTCGCCAGCCCCGTGCCGGCAGGCGATTCGCTGCTGATTCGCACCCACGATTACCTGTATCGTGTGTCGGGCAAAGCAAAGTAACGCGTTGAGCCACGTCGTTCATGCAAAACCAATAAAAAACGCCCTGAGGAAGGCTTCCTCAGGGCGTTTTTTGTTTGCAGTGATAAATTGGGTTGCAGTGGCTTTATGGTACCGCAACGACTTCACGACCCGCTCGTGTGGACAAGCCTTGCCACAGTTCGAGATCAATCGAATCCGTTACAAAGCGGACCGAACCGTCCATCAAACAAGCGTTCACCCCGCCTACGTGGTAGCTTCGCGAGGTGACCGCAGCGAAGGTTTTTGGAATCGGTGCCGTCGCGGTCTTGCCTTCACGAAAGTTCGTAAAGTCAACGTCGTATTCAATGCCACTTACGGTGCAAAGCACTTTCTTGTTGGGCGAGAACGTCGTCGTGAATCCGCTTTGATGAACCCGACCGTCAACCCATTCGGTGTGCCCGGTGTCGGTTTTGAACGAACCAGCAAGGGTACAGATTTCGCTTGTCTGCGTTGGCTTGGCGATATCGCCGGTTTGGGAAAGGTCGCGATAGTAAGGTGTCCAAGCCTTGACTTCGGAAAATGCCAAGGTGTTGCTCAGACCATCCAAGCAGTCACGGAATTTCAAATAGCGATTGGCTGCGAACGATCCCTCGCCAACCGTATTGTCGTTGGGGTTGTAAGTAAACCAAACGCCACCGTTGTAGCCGTAGTTCAGTGGGTAGTGCTCGGGGCCACTGGTGCCGAGACGCTGCGTGTCATTTGGCTCACTTGGGCACAGGTAAGTTGGCACGCGGTAGCTCGAGATTGGAACCGCCACGCCATCAACTTGAAGCGTTGCTGCACCATACCCCGCACCAAAATCGATGGCCGAAGCAAGCGAAATGGCTTCGATGTAGGGCAGGATGCGAGCTTGAGTCGACCAGCCGTCACCGGTCGTCGCCGAAGGAGACCAAGCTGCCGGCAGCGATTTAGTGGCAGATTCATAATTGTGAACCGCCAAACCGATCTGCTTCAAATTATTGCTGCAGCTCATGCGGCGAGCTGCTTCGCGAGCCGCTTGGACGGCTGGCAACAAGAGTCCGACTAAAACGCCGATGATCGCGATCACGACCAGCAATTCAACGAGCGTAAATCCAAAGTGACGAGGGGCACCTTTGGCCATATGTTTTTCTCCGGATGAGTGGCTATTCATTAGCGAATGCCGGTGACTTGGTATTGAGAATCAATCGCAACAAGAGGGAATTTAGTTGTTCGCCTGATTATTCGCAACCGGTAAAGCGAAAAAGAAACAGCCAAAGTGCGGGGGTTATCGCAGGACGGAGGGAGGATCGCCGTCGATTCGTCCCAGGACCCTCCATTTCGCTAACGCGAAGGGAGATTAGTCGTCCGTTATTGGCGACGTGGGACATTTCAAAAAAAAAAGCGGCCGAAACCACTTATCAAGTGATTCCAGCCGCTCGACGTTCGATCGGCCTGGAGATGCTCGGTCGTTAGTCCGTTTAAACGGCCTGCAGCACACCGTCTTCCATTTGTTTTTGCAGTCGCTTTCGGGCGACGTGCAAACGACGCTTGATCGTTCCGACGGGAGCGTCGAATTCGTCACTCATTTCGATCAACGACTTGCTGTGCAAGTAAAACGCCTTCAGCGTTTGCTGATCCAAATCGCCCAAACGATCGATGCTGTCGCGAACCACGGCGGCTTGCTCACGATCCTCGGCAAACGAATCGGGCGTCCCGACGGCGAAGCAGGTTGCTTCGAGCGTTTCGGGATCGCAAGCGATCGCGGTTCGGTTTCGCGTCATACGATTGATCGCCATGCGATGCACGATTCGTCGCAACCAACCCCCGAACGCCTCGGGCACTCGCAATTGATCGATCTTTTGCATCGCTTGGATAAAGACATCCTGTGCGAGTTCTTCGGCCTCATCAGCGTTGCGGACGCGTCGCATTGCCAGGGCGACGATTCCGCCTCGGTATCGCTCGAACAATTCGCCAAAGGCATCTTGGTCACCGTTTTGGACGGCCAGAACGAGTTCGGCGACGGTCGCCGTGCTGAGAGAGGTGTTTAAGTCGAGGAAGCTATTTTCAGTGATGTTCATGTTTTCGGTCCTTCCGAAAATCAACCACGCACGGCAGCGATGCAATCTCATCGCAGAGGAAAGGTGGTTGTGGCTCTGCAACCTCCGTGTCGTGTGGAAATGACCACGGACCGGGATGCATCAATGCCAAGGTTTGATTCGGTTCTGGGGCGTTTGATCAAAGAACAGAACGAAAACGCTCAAATTTCCTTAGTCAAACATGGGAAACAATCGCCGGATCGCTTGGTGAATCGAACAAATTCGCAACAAGGAATTTGGCGACACACGTGACGACGCGGAGGTGTTTCCAGCTTTGGCGGTCAAAACCTCGAATGCCGACGGCGTTGCCGTGGACTTCCATCGGGGCGTTGACCGGGTATGCAACGCGAGGCTTAGCCTCTGCCAATACCGGCCGGATAATCCGCCGCATGGGCCGGATAATCCGCCGCGACGGCCAATTGCATTTGGCCTAGCGGATTACCGGGTTTAAGCCCACGTTTGCTGGCATTCCACATCAAATCGTTAAGACTGAGCTCACTCAGCGATAACGTGGATGTGGACGTCAACGCGCGGGTACCCGTGCAACACGACATCCCCAGAAGCATCCGCCCTAGCCATGAATGGAGGGCAAACGCGACGACGGTCGATACGGCGCTACGGATCTCACGGACTTCGTTGACGACGAAGAAACGTGTGACGATTGCAGTGATCGATTCGATACGCATTTGAATCCTCCCGGCACCTTGCAGGTGCGGCGGCGGAGCAAAGGAAAAAAACAGAACGATGAGTCAGCAGAACTTTCTGCCAACCATTACCTAGCTGAACAATACCTTCACCGAGGCGGGAAATCCAGTTAGAAAATCCCCGGCCACTCGGATCTTGTCCGTGGTAACGATGACTTAGACATCGACATCGACCACAGGTTCAGGGGTAAAATCAAAAAAGATGGATTTTCCTAAAAACTTTTAGCGATGCCAAAATGTCGACATTGCTGGCCGGAACGATCACAAAATTCCGTCTCGTGGGCGACGCCGTCCGCACGGGGGCGGTTTCTGCGAAAAACGCGATTCTCGACCTTGCCTTCCCCCCCGCATGCCGGCTGTGCAGTCGGCTGGTGCTTCCGCAGCATGACTTTTGCCAATCGTGTTTATCAGGGCTTACCGTATCCGAGGCCGAAATGAGAAGCGGATGCCGCCACTGTGGATTTCCGCTAGGCCGCCAAGCACGACAGGCAGAGTTGATCGAAAACTTGGAATTTGCCGAGCCTGAGACCGCGGGCGCCGATTCGGAGCCCCACGCCACCGGTTCGCAGCGATGCCCGCAATGCAAGGAAAAAACGTTCCAATTTGACCGCGTGGTGGCGATGTGGCGGTACCACGGGCTGGTGTGTGACGCGGTGGTGGCGGCCAAATACGTCAGCCAATCACCGTTGGCCGACGCACTCGGCCGGCGACTGGGCGACGTGCTGGCCGTTCAATTGGCCGACGACCCGCCGACGCTGGTCACGTTTGTCCCCTCGTACTTCACCCGCCAATGGTCACGCGGCGGGATTGGCGTTCGCACGATCGCGGCTGCCGCTGCTTCGACACTTGGTATTCCCTGTGTTCCGCTGCTGCGGGCGTCACGCCAGATCGCAAAACAGGCTTGGCTAGAGAACGAAGAACGCGTTGACAATGTTCGTGATGCGTTCGAAATCCGAAAACGATACGGGGTGCTCCGGTCGCCAGATCTGACGAATCAGCATATTTTATTGGTCGATGATGTTTTCACCACTGGCGCCACGTCCAACGAGGTGTCCGGAGTACTACATCAGGGCGGAGCCCCCAAAGTGACGGTCGGGGTGGTTGCCCGCGCCGTCCGCGCGGAGTGATGCCCCCGTTCGCCGTGCGATGTTTTTTCCCGTTCGCGGGAGCCACGATTTCAGTTACAACCCACTTAACTATCCCCGACGATCGCGTCGGCCCCCATAACTATCGACCCGTATGCATCCCACTGACTCTGAATCGGACACCATCGAAACGTTCAAGCCGACTCGTGCGGGAGGATTCCGCCGTGCCGTCCTTCGTGGACTCGGCGTCGTGCTTCCTCCGCTGTTGACGATTGCGGTACTCATTTGGGCCTGGAGCACGATTGAAAGCTACGTGCTTGGTCCTATTGAATCGAGCATTCGATCGGCAATTGTCAAAGGCGTTAGCCACAGCAAGACCTTCTCTCAAGTCCCTCAAGGAGCGACCGCAACCGGTGCGCGACGCTTGGATGGATTTTCATACAAAGGCGAGCGTTACGTTCCCGATCCTACCGGTCGACGCTTCTTGCCCGAGTACGTCGTCAAAGTCGTCAATGAAAACGCCGATCGCTTTGGCCCGTACACCGCCGCGCCGGCGAGCGCGAATGCGTTTTGGCACCGCTATGTCGAAGTCGTCTACATGCCACGCTCGATCGTGGTTCCTGTGTTCCTGATCGTCTTTCTGACCATCCTGTACTTTGTCGGACGCTTGTTCACCTTTGGATTGGGGCATTGGTTCGTTCGCTCGTTTGATGCAGCGATCTTGCGAATCCCAATCGTCAACAAGGTCTACGGCAGCGTCAAACAGGTGACCGATTTTGCCTTTAGCGAACGCGAGATCGAATTCAATCGCGTGGTGGCCATCGAGTACCCGCGAAAAGGCATCTGGTCGCTCGGCTTCGTCACTGGCAATAGCATGAAAGAAATTTCGCTGGCCACTGGCGAACCGATGCTCAGCGTGTTGATGCCCACCAGTCCGATGCCGATGACCGGATTTACCGTGACGGTGAAACGCAGCGAAGCAATCGACTTGGATTTGACCATCGATGAAGCGATCCAGTTCGTTGTCAGCTGTGGTGTCGTTGTCCCACCGCAGCAGCGAAACGATGCCCCGGTGCTGCCTCGATCTTCCGCGGTGATCAAACCCAACGCGATCACTCAGGAACGCAAATAAAGGATCGCGCCGAAACGGTGCGGCGTCTTGCCTCGTGCCATCCACGTTGGGTAGCAGTGCGGCCGTGGGCCCGCGTCCGGTTCGTGCGAAAGTAGACGCCGGCTTAAGCGAACAGCTTGGCGATCGGAATTCCGTTGTCCGTGACCGGAACGGGGCGATCACCGTCGTACAGATACTTGCTGGGGTCGATGCCTAATGCCGCGTGGATGGTGGCAAAAAAGTCGGGAACGCTGACAGGATCCTTGACGATCGATTGCGACAACTCGTCGCTTTCACCGTAGGCACCGCAGTGATTCAAACCGCCGCCAGCCAGCACACAGGTGAACGTTTTGCCTTGATGCCCTCGTCCACCGCCGCCATCAAATTGAGGCGGACGACCGAATTCGCTGGTGATCACGATCAGCGTTTTATCGAGCATTTTGCGGGATTCCAGATCACGGATCAACGTTGACATCGCCACATCCAACTCTTGGATCAGTTGGTGTTGGTTCAAAATCCCCGCGTTGTGAACATCCCACCCGGTCCCGTTTAGGAAGTTCAAATTGTGCGAGACTTCGATGAAACGTACGCCTCGCTCAACCAAACGACGCGCCAACAAACATCGCTGGCCAAACTCGCCGCCATAACGATTGCGAAGGTCATCGGATTCCTCCTGCAATTTAAACACGCGATTGAACTCGGGACCGCTTAGCTTCAACGTTTGCGACAGTGCATCGTCGTAATCGACTAGCTTTTTATCGTTTGCAAAACGCTGACGTGCCGCACTTCGCGTGGTCGCCAAAAACTGCTCGCGACGGGATTGGCGATCCGCATGGATTCCATAGGGATGTGACAAACCCGAGGGACCTTTGGACGTATCGGTCAAGTACAAGTAACCACTCGATGCCCCCAAGAATCCGGGGCCTCGCGAGACGTTCGGATAGCCGATCAAAACGTAAGGGGGTGCATCGTCGCTGACGGCGCCTAACTGATTCGCAACGATCGAACCGAGTGACGGATAGACCACGGTTCCGGTGACCGGCCGCCCGGTATGCATGCGATTGGACGCGGCGGCATGTTCATCGATCACATCGTGGTGAACGGTGCGAACGGCCGTGACGCGGTCCATCAACGTCGCCAAGCTCGGCATATGTTCGCAGACCTCGACGTCTGGGACTGCGGTGGGAATCGCGTCGTAGTAGCTGCCCGGTTTTTTAGTTTTCGGATCGCCGCGACGTTTGGGATCAAAGGTATCAATTTGCCCCATCCCGCCGCCCAGCCAGATCGAAATCACATGCTCCGCCTTGCCACGGGGCATCGGTGAGACCGAATCATCAGCGTAGGCCGATAGCGACGGCAAACATGCGGCACTCGCAGCCAACGAGATTGCGTTACGGCGATTCAGTTTGATGCGATCGATCGTCATGGTCTTTTTTCAAATGAGAGAAAGGTTTGCAGCCAATGTGGGATAGGCTTCCTAGCCTGTCATCGGTGTCCAAGTTATGCGGCCGCCTAGCAACTAACATCTCGACGCGACGCGAAAGCGAGGGAATATCCGTCTTGACTCGGTCGCTCGTTTACGCTGCGGGTTATGATTTTCCTAGTCAGGCCGCTTACGCGTCTGGCTCAGCAAATCAATATTACGGAATCCATACAAACTCGGGCGAATTGAATACGGCCCACACCACGTCCTCGTACCGTTCACGCCACTCGGGAACCAATCGCGGGTCCGCCGGATCGCCTTCGCGTGCGCGTTGTTCTAATTCAATTTTGATACGGTTGGCTTCGGCGGCTAAATGGTTCGACCATGACACCCGCCCCAACATCGGCGGATACACCGGTTCGCTCTGTTCACTCTGTGGAACCAATCGCGAATCGAAACCGTTGGCCAACACGGGTTCGAACGTCTGTCGCTCGGCCTCCGTCGGCAGTCGCGTTAAAAAACGCAGGTAGATCGAATCGAGCAGCGACGATGGACTTTGACGTGTCACCGCCAACTCTGCCAACTCGCTGGCGTTGGATGCCGAGGCGATCCACGATGCAAACACCCCGTTGGCGATCGCGCCAGGCTGCAACACATTCGGCTCGACGTCACGTTCATTGATCGCCGATTGACGTGATCCTGTCCATCCAAACGCCTCCAACACATCGACAACCGCCGTCGCACGGGGAAACGCCAAACTGGGACGGTCTCGTTCGTTCGACAACGTTGCGAACATCCAAGCACGCCGCGGTGTCCCCATGCTAATCATCGTCGTCGCAGGACGTCGTGCCTCGGGATCAAATGACAATTCTTCGACATCCAGCGGACGTCCGGAGCATGCGACCATCGAATCAACCACTTGCTCGGCCGTCAATCGGCGTCGGTCGGGCGACGCAAAAAAGCGATGTTTTGGCTCGGCAAATCGGTTGTTCCCAATCGCTTGGCGTTGATACAGATCCGAGTTCAAAATCAATCGAACGACATGTTTCATGTCATAATCATGACGCACCAATTCGTCGGCTAACCACTCGAGCAGCTCCGGATGACTCGCCGCTGTGGAATCCCAATCATCGACCGGTTCAACGATTCCGGCTCCGATCAAACGTTTCCAAAGCCGGTTCACGATCACCCCGGCGAACCTACGATTCATCGGCGAGGTGATCGCAACGGCCAACTGCTCTCGCGTGTCCGCCGGGTGTTGAGCCAGATCATGTGGGGTGTCTTGTAGATTGACCAAGTGCTCAAAAGGCCATTTCGGAACCACCGGCTCGCCTGGTTTCAGCGTGACCTTGATCAACGATTCGCGGCCTGAGTTCTTTTCAAAGAACCCCGGCGCCACCGTGCTGGTCGCCGGCACCGTTACTTTGCCTCGTGACATCATCGCGGCAAGCGAGAACAGGTCACGTTGGGTGGTGTCATGGTAGGGCGAGTCATGACAACGAGCACACTGCAAATTCATCCCCAGAAACGCCGACGCCATCACGATGCTGCGTGACGCCAATGGCGCGTCGTTCTCCGCCGCCATCCCAAAACCTGCGGTGCCTCCTTCGCGCTGACTGCCGCGTAACATCACCAATTCAGTGACCATCCGGTCAATCGGCTTGTTATCACGCAGCGCCTCGTACAAGTACCAACGAAAGGGGCCGGTGTTGTTCAGCGACGGCTTTAGCAAATTGGGGTTCTCACCCAACACGTCTTGCCAGTAACTGATCCAGTGATCGGCCCAGCGCGGATCGCGAAGCAATCGATCGATCACCCGCGAGCGTTTGTGGGGATCGCGATCCGCCAAAAAGGCACGTGATTCCGCTTCGCTCGGAGGGATCCCGATCGTATCCAAATGCACGCGTCTCAAGAAGGTTTCGTCATCTACCGGGTCGCCCATTTGCAGTGCTTCCGGGTCAATCGCTTCGTCCCAGCGGGCTCCCAGCGAAACCCACTTTGTCAGCAGATCGATGTCGCGTTTCGCTAGCGGTTTGGACGGTGGCATTCGTTCGCCCTCGTCATCGGTGATCAATCGAGCGATCAATGCGCTGGCATGCGGGTCGCCGACAACGATCGCAGGTTCAGCCGAGTCGCCGCCGGTCAAAAGCGACTGGCGACTGTCGAGTTTAAAACCACCTTCGTCGGTTTCTCCGTGACACCGGAAACAGTTTTCACGGAGGATCGGAAGCACCTCTTTCTGAAAGTCGATCGACGCATGGTCATCATTCGTTTTGCTGCGGGGCGCATCACTGCGGGGTGATGGTTGACTCGTTTTAGAGCGGTCGATTTTCGCTGCGATGAAGCGATCGATCGACGGTGATTCCGGTTGAATGGACGGTGCCACGTGACGCCGGGCAAACTGATGACGCTCGTCCCAATAGTCATCTTGGCTGCTTGCCATTTGACGACGAACGCGATCGTCAAACTGCTGTAACGACACTTCGGTTTTGGCGATTTGATGCAGTACGTTTTCGTCGGTTAACACTGCATCGGACGAATCATTCGCGGGCCATTGGTTTTGCCTGTCGCCTGGATCGCTCGACGGACGCAGCAATTCAAAGTGCTCGGTCCCCGGTGGTTGAACCGCGACCATCGTTTCCCCCGGTTCGGCTCGAAAGGACGGACCGCCGACGAGCGTTTCGAAAACCACACGAACCGTGGTGGGTTTGGCAAATTCGACTTCGCCGAACGCTTCCTTTAATCCGTAATCGACGATTCGCATCCCTGGGGCCGGAGGATCGGGAAGCGGATCGACTGGCTGATGACCGTCGGTCGACCCGCTCATCGGTCCAAGCTTGGCGACCACGTTTCCATCGACCCATAATCGGCTGAGCCCACGAGCACGAATCAGCGTACGGGTCTTGCCCGCGGCAAAGTGCACATCGGCGGCCGCACGCACCAACACGGCACTTTTCCATGTATCGCGAATTCCCCAAGTGTCGTAGCGATAGGGCAGTCGCGGGATCAAAAATTGCTCGGTCTGCCAATTCGGAACCTTGGGTCGCGAACCGCTGCTAAACACAGGGTCGACGAACGAATCCTCAGGCCAATCGCGATGAGAATCGGGCGACTCGTCAAATGCCACGACCACTTTCCCGGCCACCGTTTCCATCTCGGGCTCGGTTGCCACGACCGCTTCACGCGGCGTCGTGCGAAACCGCTTGGCCATTTCCTTGTCGGTCAACATGCCTCGATAAATGCCGACGAAATCGAGCCAGCCGCGGAAACTGTTTCCCGGGCTGCCGCCCATCGACGAACCGATCCAAATCGCGTCATTGTCAATCACCGGCGACTGCTTGGTTTCGCCGCCCATGTCCCAGCGTCCCTTGCTCGGTTTTCCGTCGATCCAACCGCGGATGCTGCTGGGATCCCCAAACCGGTACGACACGGCGATGGAATGCCATCCGTCAGCCGGTTTCAGCCCTTCGATCGAGGTCCACCGATGCCAATGCGCGCCGGTGCTTTGACCGGGTTGATACGGCGTCGCAAACAGAAAACTAATGCAGATCTTTCCGTTCAACTCACGCAGTCGCAACGCCCAATTCTGGTTGTCTCGGGCGAACCCTTTTGCGTTGGTCCGTCCCTTGCCAATCACGTACACGTTTTGGTTGCCACTGATCGCCCCGACTTTGAGACAGGCTTCCAGCGTGATCTCGTCGCCATTGTCGAAATCGAATTCGCTCTGATCGCCTGGATCGGGAAAGTAATAGCGTGAGCCGCTGCCATCAAAACGAACCGACAAATTGGAGGGCTCAAAATCGGGGAACTGCGGCGGTCGCGGCCCCAATTGATCGCGATACACGCTGCCATGCGACTGCAGATTCGAGACCTCTTCGCTACCAAAGTCCCAGCGTGCCGTCTCAGTGAACTCGCGGGTCGGCTTGCCGGCATCGGCGGACGCTTCGTCTTTGGCTTGAGCCATGGCGGTCCAACCCCACAGCGTCAGTAACATCCACACGCCATGTCGCATCGTCAAAACACGCAACCTGGATTTCCAATGCATCAAGATGACTCCGATAAATCACGCGAAGCCCCAACCGATTGTTTCGAATTCCCGCGGTTTCAAATCCCACCACACGGTAGCAAAACAACCGAGAGGGCAATCCAGCCGATTGCAGCTATTCTCAAGCGGCGAATTTGTTCTAGCGGACGAATTTGCTTTAGCGGACGAAGGTTGGCAGGGACGTAGGTTGGCGGGGGGACGAAAACGGGCAGTGAACTGCGGGCAGGTAATCTGCAGGCGGGGAACTGCGGCGGAGGTCGGCACGCAATAAGATCCGTCGAAACGACGTTAACGATCCAGTAAGGCGCCGAAGTACCCCCACATCCTAATCCACCCCAAGGGGTGTCCGCAAATCCTATAGACCACGCAAGACGCAAAAAAAATAGAAAAACTAGAACTTGAAAAAAACGCGAAAAACACAACTCTATAGGCTTTTCAGCGATTCACGGCGGACCTTGTATGGCGGATAAGTCAGCACCGAACGCTTGCACAGGGGCATGATCCTTCCTAACATCGTAGCACCACGCGACCGGTGGGGTTGCCCCAACCGTTGACTGTCGCGTGACAATCGAAAACACCATGCCAGGCCTGGAATTTTCTTTTTCAATTAACTCTGCGTTGCTCACCGCCATGTCAAAATCTGTGCAAATTCGTCTGACTTCACTGTTTGCGAGTGCTCTGTTCGCGGTCGTGATCGCAGGTTGCGGCGGATCATCTGGAAATACCGAACTCGGCGATCTGCCCCCTGGCGCCAGCAACCAAGAGGAAGAAACCGCGGCTCCGGATGCCGCACCTGCAAAGAACGTCCCCGCAGACGAAGTTTGATCTCAGACGCCGCGATTCGCGTTTGGGATGCTAGCGAGACAGCAAGACACCCCCGCCATTCGCTTTCTTGACATCCTGATTTCTCAACATCCTGGTTTCTCAACATTGCAAAGACCGGTGACGAACCTGGTTTCGTTTCCGGCCTCGAGATCCACTGCGCCGTTGCGGCAGCGGATTCACCGTTCTCCCTTGTAGCAATCACACGTTGCTGAGATTGCATTTTTTTTGTTTTTGTTTCGGAGTGTTTATGATGTCCAGATCCAAATCGCCGCTGCGCGGATTTACGCTGGTCGAACTACTGGTGGTGATCGCCATCATCGGAGTCCTCGTCGGGCTATTGCTGCCGGCGGTCCAGGCCGCACGTGAAGCGGCTCGACGCATGCAATGCAGTAACAACACCAAGCAATTGGGACTAGCCCTGCATAACTATCATTCGGCATACCAGATGTTCCCGATGGGAAGCGGCGGAACCGGCGAAAACACCACCGGCAGCGCCTCGATCGCCGAAACCAACCAACGACGGCTTAACGGATTGATCGCGTTGCTGCCGTTTCTCGAGCAAACCGCGTTGTGGGAACGATTCAGCAATCCCACCGACGGATTTCCCGCGATGGGGCCAACCCCCGGCACCAATGACGCGGCCATTGCCGGCAAAGTCTACACTCCGCTGCGAACGCAAGTGCCAACGCTTCGCTGCCCGAGCGATCCCGCCGTCCATGCGGGCCAGGCGCAAACGAACTACGCATTCTGCTATGGCGACGCAGGACGCTTTGTTGGCGGAGCTCCGAAACATCACACCCGCTTTAACAACACCTACACCGGGGCTGCCGACCCAGGATCCAAGCGTGGCTGTTTCGCACGTTGGTACCAGTACCGTTTTCGTGACATTTTGGATGGGACCAGCAACACCATCGCGATGGGCGAAATGGCGGTGACGTTGGATCAGCGCGAAGTGATCAGCAACCAATACCAAGGTTCCGTCGACTACCACAAATTCCCCAACCTGTGCAAAACAGGATCGCACATCACCGCCGACGATCCTCAACATTTTGCCGGGGGAACGCTGTATCCGCGTGGCCGCCGCTGGGGCGAAGGACATGTCGGCTACACCGGATTCAACACGATGTTGCCTCCGAATTCGCCATCATGCCGACGTGCTTCGAGCAGTGCTGCGGGCGGAATTTCAGGTGTCTTTTCGGCGGCCAGCCGTCACCAAGGCGGCTGTCATGTGTTGATGGCCGACGGCGCCGTCAAATTTATCACCGAGTCGATCGACGCGGGCGACGCCACCAAAGCCTCGGTTTCGACCACGGGAACCGGCACCGGAACCAGCTATGCTCGTGCTGGGTCCAAAAGCCCGTATGGCGTGTGGGGTGCGTTGGGCACACGTGCCGCGAAGGAAACCGAATCGCTGGAATAGTGATTCCCCAACCAATTGAGCTTCAACAAAAAACGCCGTTTGAAATTCAAACGGCGTTTTCATTTTTTGGATATCGCAGGTTGAGCTTACAGCTTCAATAGCGGTTCACCGGTCATCTCGGCGGGAATCGGCACGCCGAGCAATTCCAACGCGGTTGGTGCAATATCGGCCAAGCGGCCATCGGTCTTCAGAGTGCGACCTTCGAGCCCCGGTTCGACCACGATCAGCGGCACATCGTAAGTCGTGTGCGCGGTGTGAGGCCCGCCGGTTTCCGGGTCAATCATTTGTTCGCAATTACCGTGGTCGGCGGTCACGATCAACGAGCCGCCTTTTTTCAAGGTCGCTTCGACGACTTGTCCGACACACTCGTCGACCGTTTCGACCGCCTTGATCGCCGCTTCCAACACACCGGTGTGACCGACCATGTCACCATTGGCATAGTTGATGATCAACAAATCCGCGACACCTGACTCGATCTCTTTGAGCACCTTTTCGGTGATCTCGCGCGCCGACATTGCCGGAGCTTGATCGTAGGTGGATACGGTCCGGGTGGACGGCGCCATCTCACGATCCTCGTGTGAAAACGGCTCATCACGATAATCGTTGAAGAAGAAGGTGACGTGCGGGTACTTTTCGGTTTCCGCACAACGGAATTGATTTAGCCCGAGCGAAGCAACGTACTCACCCAAAATATTGGGCATTTTGGCTCGCTTTTCGAAAATCACCTCCACGGGCAGACCGGTTTGATACGCGGTCATGGTCGCAAAGTACAGATTGTCGATCTTGCTGCCCCGATCGAAACCGCCTCCTTCGATGTTCTTCCACGCGTCATCGTCCAACGTGAACGCCTTGGTGATTTCGCGAGTTCGGTCACCGCGATAGTTAAAGAAGATGACGGCATCTCCGTCTTTCACCAGCGTCGGTTTGCCGTTGTGCAGGATCGAGGTGGCCGAGATGAATTCGTCACCCGTGCGGCTCGATTCAATGGGGTGATCGTAATAACGCTGAATCGCTTCGACAGCGGATTCGGCTGTATTGTCCGCGCCTTTGGTCATCATGTCGTAGGTCGCTTGAACCCGTTCCCAACGCAGATCGCGGTCCATCGCATAGAAGCGTCCGATCACGGTCGCGATATGGCCGACGCCTTTTTCCTTCATCGCCGCTTCGATTTTTTCGACATACGCCTTGCCTCCGGTTGGCGAGGTGTCGCGTCCATCGGTGATCGCATGAACGGCAAATTTTTCGGGATCGAGTCCCGATCGCCGAACCAATTCGACGATGGCGATCGCGTGATCCAAATCGCTGTGCACGCGTCCGTCGGACATCAATCCGAGCAGATGCAGCGTGCCGCCGGTTTTCTTGACGTGCTCGATCGATCCAAGCAGCACTTCGTTGCTGAAAAACGATTCGTCACGAATCGCACGGGTGATCCGCATCACTTCTTGGTCCACGATTCGGCCCGCACCAATGTTTTGGTGCCCCACTTCGCTGTTGCCCATCACGCCGGCGGGCAGCCCGACGTCCTCGCCCGAGGTGTGGATCAGGACGTTGGGGTATTTGGCCATCAACTCATCGGCAACCGGGGTCTTTGCCAGATGAACTGCGTTGGCGTGATTCCATTCGGGGTGCGGATTTTCGCCCCATCCATCGCGGACGATCAAAACAACAGGTTTTCGGCGAACTTCGGTCAAGGCTCTCTCGCTTATTCAGAAAGGTGGTTTTCGATAGACGCATTTTGATAGACGCAGGGTGAATCCCTCTCGTTTTAGCCAACCCGAACGAAATTCGGAACCTCGTGTCCGCTTCGAAGTTCTGGCGAGGTCGGGTAATCTACCGTGACCGTCATCTCGGTGATCGCCAAAATGACACTTCCCATCCACTCGCTATCCCTCGCTACTTTTTTTCTGATTGATCCCGTATGAGTCTTCTGCGTTTTGACGCATCCCGCGCCTTGGCTGCCGATTTGGGGCACGACGAATCACAGTACGGGAAAACACTGCGTCAAGCCGATTCACTCCGCCCGGAAATCCAGGAAATGCCGTTTTTTCGGCTACCCGCCCAACAATTGGCGGATTACGCGGCGGTTCGCGAGGAATCCGAAGTCGGCCGTATCTTCAAAATTGCCAACTCGGTTCCCGACAAAATCGATGCGGTTGTCGTGTTGGGGTCCGACGCGGTGACCGCGGGCCCGATCGCGCTGCGAGACGCCTGCTGTGACCCCTACCACAACGAGCTGTGTCGGGCCGGCCGCGGCAGCCGACCGAGAATGTATTTTGTCGGCAATCATCTGGACAGTGACTCGATCGGGGCACTTCTCAACCGGCTTCGCAGTGGCGGCTACGGTGAAACCGCTCCCGAAACACGCTGGGCCCTCGTCGTGGTCGATCCGAGCGGCCAGACTCGCGAAACGTCTGTCATCCTGCCGCATTTCCTGTCGGCACTGAAATCCTCGCTGGCACGCTCGCCTGGCGAATCACTGGGCGATTATCTGATCCCGATCACAGGCCCTTCGGGTCCGCTTCGTCAATTTGCACTGGCCAATGGATGCCGCGAAATTTACGACCATCCGACTCAGATCGCTGAATCTCATAGTATTTTCACGGCCGCCGGATTGATGCCGGCGGCGATGTTGGCGTTGGATTGCATGAAGCTGCTCGAGGGAGCGGTGGCGATGAACGAACACTTTCAAACCGCTGCTCCCCACGAGAATTGGGTGATGCAGTACGTGGCCGCCAGCCGGGGATCGGCCCCCACGACGCGGATCATCTGTCTATGGACCGAAGCCCTCGCCTCGGTGGCTCATTGGTACACCCAAATCGTCGACGAACCGCTTGCCAGCACGATGGTTTCCCACCCCAGCGGACTGCTTCGTCAATTGGAATCGTCCGCATCGTTGCCCCACCCTGAATCGTTGCCCCATTCTGAATCGTTACCCAGTGCTTCTCCATCGCCCGCTGCCTCGTCGCTTCCCGCCCCCCGCCCCGTGATCCACCACTGGTCGACCGCCAAGTGGCGAATGGACCCGCTGCGGTCGTCAAGGTTCACGCATGAGGACGATCCACCAGCCCCGCTCGGTGACCAAACGATCGCGACGATCCCGCAATTGTTGGCAGACATGATTGCCACCTCGTGCGAAGCGGTGCATCAACGGGGTTACCGCACGACCACATTTGACTTGCCCCATATCGACACGTTCACGTTGGGACAGTTGTTTCAGATGTTGATGATTTCCACCGCGATCGAAACCGGTTGTAGGAAAATTGCGGCGTCTAACGTATAACTTGCCATCCCCTGATTCCTCGTTCTCTGCACAAATCTATGTCTGCGATTGACCAACTTTTTACTCAGCTGCGTGCATCCCAAAAGAAAGCTTTGATGCCGTTCATCACCGCCGGCGACCCGTCGATCGAGACGACCGAAGCGGTGATTCGCAACCTTTCGGCTGCCGGAGCGGATCTGTGCGAAGTCGGAGTGCCGTATAGTGACCCGATCGCCGATGGCCCTGTGATCCAAGCGTCCTACCAACGCGCGCTGGATCAAGGATTCCGCCTGCAGAGCGTGTTTGACCTCGGCAAACGACTGTCCCCGGACGTCGCGATGCCTCGCGTGACGATGGTCAGCTATTCGATCATCCATCGCGTCGGTACCGAGGCCTATGTCAAAAAAGCGATCGAAGCAGGTTATGCCGGCGCGATCGTTCCGGATCTGTTGGTCGAAGAAGCCGAAGCGTTCTCGAAGGTGTGCAAGGACGCCGATTTCAACCTGATCCAACTGGTCACCCCGACCACCCCCAAAGAACGACAGGTACGAATCGCCAATTCGTCGTCCGGGTTCCTGTATTACGTCTCGGTCACCGGGATCACGGGCGAACGAGCCAAGTTGCCGCCGGATCTGCAAGAGAGCGTCCAGTGGTTGCGGGGCGAAACCGACCTGCCGATCTGTATCGGTTTCGGAATCAGCGGCCCAGAAACGGCAGCGACATTGGCCCCCGTCGCTGACGGATTGATTGTGGGATCGGCAATCGTCCGCCGCATCGCTGAATCCAACGGCAGCGAAGACGCCGTCAAGAAGGTCACTGAGTTTGTCGGTGAGTTGCGAACCGCCATCGACGAGGCGTAACCGCGGCGGCGAGCCGAGTGACAGTGCCAAGTGACAGTGCCGGGTAGCAGTGCCAGGTGAGGACGCCGGTATCGGATTGTTTGCGAAGTGCCGCAGTGCGAAAGCCCCCAAAGCGGGCCGATCCTTCAGCGCAACCGGTACCACCGTTACAAGCGGACGGGTTTCCCAGGCGGCACTGCTTTTCTAATCGGAAAAGTACCCGAAAACAGCGAATTTTACTCAAGTGGTGTGCTACGTTTTTTTGGCCCACCACATACCATCGCTGTTACGAGAGTCTTTGCAACAACTCGCCACTGTTGCAACCCACAAGACTCTTCCAACCAAAACGGGACATCACTGCCATGACCAAAACCGTCACTGCCAATCCAGCGGAAGATAAGAACATCCTCACTCTTGATCGTCGCAACAAGCGAAACGAGCGACGAAATGGCAATCCGGACGCTGTCGATACCAATGTGATGGCCAAGCCACGTCGCAAAACGCAACGTCGCCGCCACATCGATCCCACCACTTGCGAACGCGATTACAGCGAACAAGAAATCGAATTCATGCAAGCGATGGACGATTACAAACGAACGGCCGGTCGAATGTTTCCTACTTGCAGCGAAGTTCTGGAAGTCATTCGTGCTCTCGGCTACGTCAAACTGAACGCCGACCAACGCGAAGAGTTGCAACTTGACGAACAAGTCAGCGACTATTGCGACACCGAAGGCAACCTCGAAGATGAACTCGAAGACGAGATTGCGGACATCTAATCCGCCACGGACCGAGCGGAAAAGGAATGAAGGTCCTGGATTGCTCAGCGTTTCGATTTAAACGTAGCTGACGTTGCCAGACGGTGGAAATCCACGCTCTGGCGAGCGCAGCTACGACAGCAGCAAACGGCTCGTTTCGAGCGATCAACGACAATCACAAATCACAGCCTGGAGGACGACTGCGGTACAATCCGTAGGCCGCTTTCCAGGCTGTTTTCGGTTTCCCAAGGTCGCTTGTGCCAAACGCAATTCAAATGGCCGCCTATCTATGGGCGTCCCCCTACACGATCATCGGTATCGCGATCGGGTTGATCCTGGGCGGCCGGTTCCAACGAGTCGACGGTGTGATCGAGATCCACGGGCCTCGAATCGCCTGGCTGCTCCGCCGCATGATCGTGCCCGCCCAAGCGTTGACGTTCGGGCATGTCGTGTTCGGACAAAACCAAGCGGCGCTCGCCAGCACGCGACTGCATGAACGCGTCCATGTGCGTCAATACGAACGCTGGGGTCCCCTGTTTGTGCCGATGTACCTGCTGTTTTCAGCGATCCTGTTCCTACGTGGTCGCGATGGCTACCGCGAGAACCCCTTCGAGATCGAAGCCTACGACGCCGAAGAGAGTGAGTGAGACGTGGGCCGCAAGGCAACGGGTAACGCGTGGGACGAGTCGCTCACGCTGGCGATTTTGTGCCGGAGGCACTTTTCGCGATAGCCTAGGGTTTTCAACCCAAGGGGCGGAGCGACGTTATGGGTGGGACCTCGCGGTGTTAGCAGTGGAACGTACCAGTTCAGAGTCACCAACCCTTGTGCGGAAATCTCGCTGAAGGCTCGACTTCCGACCTTCCCGACGCAAGCTGGGAGGGTGAAGAAAACTGTCGCTCCGCGACAAGCCGCTGCACCGCCGCCGGTGCGGCAACGACAAACCACCGCCACCTATGCCAACAAACGGGTGATCGGGGTGCCGTCGCTGTAGCGGATTGGACGGCCGATCGAGGTGTCGATTTCGTGCGACGGATCAACGCCAAGCCCTTTCAGTACGGTGGCGTACAGATCCGCCACCGTGGTCGGGTCCTCGGGGCTCTCGCGTTCTCCGCTGGGGTCAGTCGCTCCGATCCGCACGCCGCTTCGCAACCCGCCACCGCCGAGCAAACATGAGAATCCGTGGGGCCAATGATCGCGTCCGTCCGCTCCGTTGATCTTCGGCGTGCGGCCGAACTCACCCAAACACAACACCACGGTCGAACTCAGCAGGTCTCGCTCGTGCAAATCCTTCATCAATGCCGCAAACGCGGGGTCGAGCACGGCCGCAAGTTCACGGTGCTGGGCAAAGTTATCGCTGTGAGTGTCAAAGTTTTGTAACGTCACCTCGATCGCTCGCACCCCTTGTTGGACCAATCGACGCGCCACTAAACAGCCTCGACCAAAGTTCGAATCACCGTAATTCGCCAACGTCGATGCCGATTCCTCACTTAGTTCAAAAGCCTTGAGTTGATCCGACGTCATCATCGTCAACGCGGCATCGACGTTTTCCGAGTGCATGGTGCGATCCACGACCGATTCGCGTCCGCGCGAGAAGGCCTGGGCGACCACGTCCAAGTGCGACAACCGCCGTTGTTGACGCGGCGCCGCCAACCAAGCCCTCAAATTGTCATTCGATGACCCTGGCTCTCGCACTCGCAACGCGTCAAAGCGGCCGCCTAAAAAACCGCCCCGCGAAAGGTGATTGTCGTAGCCCAGCGAAATGACCGGCGGGATTTCCAGCGGTTCATAGGGCAACGCGTGGGCAACAATCGCGCCGACTGACGGATGACGAAGCGTCGGATCGGGACGAAATCCGGTCTTGACCAAATACGAGGCGCGGTCGTGGTCGCCCTCCTTCGAAACCAGCGAACGGATCACTGACAAGTGATGCATCTGGTCCGCTAGCCTCGGAAACGAGCTGGCAATTTGTACCTCGGGAAGCGACGTCGAAATCGCCCCTGTGGGGCCACCGATCCGAGTTGTCGGGTGCGGATCCCATGTCTCCAATTGACTCGGTCCACCGGATAACCACAGCGTGATCAGCGATCGCGGTCGCTCGGTCCCACGTCGTTCGGCCGCCCGCAAATCCATGCCTGGCAATGCAAACGAGACGCCTAGCCCGGTGGCCCAGTGAATCAGATCGCGTCGATTGAGAGGTCGCGGTGATGCCATGGCTTTAATGATTCCAACAAAACTCGGCCGAGTTAAACAATGCCCAATAAATGTCTTCGCATGCTCGAGACCGCTGCTTTCGATTGCCCTCGAGCTCCGGCAAGAAATGCGTCTTTTCCTCGGCCGACGGAAGCCGCGTCAAACAGGCTAAATAGCAGTGATCCAAACATGCTTCGGCGGTGCCGCTGATCGCTGCGATCCGGCCCACTGCCGAGAACAGCGTCGCCTTGCTTTGTTGGCGAGTTTCGTTGCCGCTGAGTCGCTGGACCGTGTGCGGGATCGTACTCGCTTGGGCATCTTCGGCATCGCCCGCAACGCCATACTCGGTGACAAAACGTGATTGGCGTTGCCAACGCTGAAACGCGGCTACCGGGTTCAATTCGTCGGGTCGAAGGGTGGTGAGCGACGACGCTTGCTGCATCGACCGAATCATCTGGTGCGGACCAAGTTCAGTCAGCGGGAAAACCGCCCACGACGCTTCTAACTGATCGGCAGTCACTTGGTCGCCAAGGCCAGGGTGAGTCGACGCGAGGCCGAAGGGACGCGTTTTGACAATCACGTGGATCAAGCGTCTCAAATCGTCACCGTGATCGAGCAAGTCATCGGCCAAGATGTCCAAAACATCCAAATCATTGGGATCGTTTGACGTGCTGGGGTCCGGCAGATCGTCGACCGGCGAGATGAACGGTCGTCCTAGCATCAATCCCCAAACTCGGTTGGCGATCGCTCGGCGAAAGCGACGATTCTCAGGGTGGATAACCCAGCTGGCTAATGACTCACGCTGATGCCTGTGGTCCGAGGCCATGAAGGCGTCAAAGGGCAATTCGGCAGCGACGGATCGCGACTGTTCGGCTCGGTCGTCCTGAATGACAAACGGACGCGGCCGCGTATCTTGGACGCGGTTGCGTTGAAATTGGACGTCGCCGAAATAGGCGGCGAGGCCTTCAAATTGTGATTGCTCCCATGCCGCAAAAGGATGATCGTGACACTGGGCACAATCGATCCGCTGTCCTAAGAAGGCACGTGATGTGCGGGCCGCTAACCGCTCGGCTGCGAGATCACCAATCGCCAATTCAGAGGCAACAAACGTGGTCGCGGGATGGTCCGCAAACACGCCACGCCCGGCGATCATCGAACTGGCGATTTTGTCGTAACCGGTCCCGTGCTGGATCGATTCACCTAACCATCGTCGGAAACGTTCGCGCTGCGGCGGCTTCAATTCCTCGGAAACCGGATCGATAAAGGCGTCGCCCAAACGGGCGGCAAAGTATTCGCTGAAACGCGAATCGTTAATCAATCGCGTCGTCCATCGATCCAACCGATCGGGCGATGCATCAGCCTCAAATTCGCGAACCTCTTCAAGCGATGGTGAACTTCCGACTAGCGCCAGCGTGAGACGTCTTAGCACTTGCAAATCGCCCGCCGCCTCCGCAGGGCGGATCGACGAATCCTGCCACTGTTTTTCCAGCAACGCATCGATACGATCCACTGTCGTGGTGTCGTCGCTGACCGAAGCACGCTTGGGCAGCGTCATCACCCCTGGCGACACGGCTTTCCAGCCAACCATGCCGACGATCGCGATCATCACGATCATCGTTGGCCAAAGGGATTGTTGACTTCGCATCAGGAGAATTCACCGAGCAGCCGAGTGCTGCATCCAGATTGTTTTTTGGGTCGTGGATCTCGCTAACGATCCCACAGCATGAACGTCTTCCAAAAATTCCTCTTCGTCCACGTCTGATTTGTTCTTGGGACCACGATGATGGAACAGTATCGAGATAAATTTGTTTCGCCGAAATGGTTCGCGTTACCCAAGAGGATTCGTCATCGTACGAATGTTCTTGGGTGGACCACCATGAATATCTCGCAGTTTTGCGGATACCACAACCTTTTTGCGCAGAAGCCTTCGGTAGGGCGAAGAACCAATCGGCTGGGCACAGCGGAACTTGGCCCTGCTGGGATGGTTTAAACTTGTTGGTTGTCACTCTGCCTGGATGCCTCTCACTCCGTTACGCGAGTCGGCTTTTTATGTCTCTTCCTCTCCTGAACGACTTTGCCCCAGACGCGACGATCGACGGGTCGGAAGAGACCTCCGGCACGAGACGAAGTCGCTCCGGCACGAGACCTCTGGTCATTACGCGTAGCGAACTTGAACATTTCCCCCCGATGCCTTCGCTTCGCAGTCGTCCCTTGGCGGCGATCGCATGGTTGGTTCGATCTTGTGTTGCGATCCTTTGCGGCGTCGTGCTGCTTGCGATCGGTGCCACGATTCCGATCGTCAACGTCTACGTGCTTGGCTGTCTGATGGAAATCCAGGGGCAAGTTGCGAGGACCGGAAAGTTCCGCAGCGCGTCTTGGGGGCTGCCACTGACGCTGCGACTCGGGATCATCGTGTTGGCGGTCGTGCTGTGGTTGCTGCCGATCGAGTTGCTTGCGGCGCTGCACCGCGACATTCACGTTTTGTCTCCGGGAAGTGCCAACGATTGGCTCGTTGCATTCATGCTGGCAATCACAAGTGTCGTGATCGCAGCACACTTGGCTTTGGCGATTGCCGGTGGCGGCCGATGGTGGCAATTCCTGCGTCCGCTTCAAACGATCCGGCAACAACTCGACCGCCATTATCGCGTTCGGTTTTGGCAGCAAGCCACTCGGCAAATCAACGAGTTCGTTGCGGCCATCTCGTTGCTTCGGTTATTGCGACTGGGCATCCTGGCGTACGCTGCGGCCTACCTTTGGCTCGCCATCCCCACGCTCTTATTCACCTTGCTCGACGATGTGACGATCCGCTGGCAATGGTTCGGTTTTGCGGCCGGATGTTTAACGTTGACGGTGACGTTGATGGGGTTGCCGTTTTTGATGGCCCATGTTGCCGCCGAGCGACGGTTCGGGGCAATGTTCGAAATACGGACGGTCTACGAGTTAGCCGCTCGCACGCCTTTGTGTTGGTCGATGTCGACTGCATTTTTGATGGCCTGTTCGGTGTTGACGCTGCTGTACATCGCTCTCGTCAAAAACGCCTTGCCGCCTCACAATTTTCGCTGGGATTTGATGGCGGTGTTCCTGGTCACCATGATCCCCGCCCGCATCTTGGTCGGCCGAGCCTACCACCACGCCACGACACGACCGCCCGCACGATTGAAGTGGAGTACAAGGGTATGGCGGTGGAGCAACATCGCAGCGTTGGGTATCGCAGTGGGATATTACGTCTACTTTTTGTACTTGGCTCAAACCGGGGGCGAATTGGGACAAAACGCGATCTGGCAATTCCCCAGCGTGTTGCAGCCATTCCCCAATTGAGGCCTCGCTCTATCAAGTCGCCTCCCAACGCCATCAACGCTTGACCAATTGTGGCTTTTATTGCGAGCGTTACTTGAAGTTGATAACCCCGAGTCACCGCCCGCCGAAGCCCTCTTAAAACAATTGCTAGCAATTGAGGTTGGAAATCGCATCGGTTTGCAGTTGTCGTTGGGTGGTTATTTTTTGTAGGGTCGATGACTGTCGATGCCAAGAATGCTTGTTTCGCTTCGGAAGGATCCGTCGCGAACAGACCGTCATAGTTCAAGAACCCTCGCGAGGCCCCGATGCTCTCTCGCTCATCGAAATGGATTTCGTTCTCACTGATCGCAACGGCGATTGGGGTTTCGGGATGTCGTTCGCAAATGCCTGCCGGGAACATCTTCAAGATCACTCAACATGATTCGATGGACTTACCCGAGGTCGAATCACCACGTCAACGATTGGCATCAACCAAGCCGCGAGCAGGGTCGGATCTATCACGAACCAATGCCGCCGACGCAAACGAGGCCACACCACACCAAGCCCCACGGGACACCGATCCGGCGACTTCGAAAGCGATCGCGAGCAATCGATCGCGAAGCATCGATCCGGCAACAACCGAGCGTCGCTCGGGCAATACCGAGTCGGCTTACTCGCGTGCAAAACCGCAAACCAAACCCAATTCGGATGACACTCATTCGGTAGCCAAGCGATCACCCGCGGACTCTGCACCAAGCGGATCCAAACAACACGACGACAAATCGCCGATGTCGGACGATGAATTGATGGAGGCGTTTGCCAACACATCGCCTGAGGTGAAAGAGCAAGCGCTTCGCCAATTGGTCGCCGTCTTATCGCGCAGCGCCGAATCGACGTCGCAACCAGGCAGCCTGGACAAGGCGATCCGTGAATCGCTGAAACAAGAACACGAGTTGCCTGCAGTCAAAAATGAACCTGCCAGCGAACCGGTCAACCGGCTTGCCAGCCATTCGGCGGAGTCGAACAAATCGGACCACGATTCACCTGACGCATCCGCAGTCGTGATCACTTACGCAAACGAAAACAAACCCGAATCGAAAAGCCCAAGCTCGGTGGCTCAATCGGCATCGGCCTCTCAATCATCGCAGCAGGACGGCTTAGAAGAAGCGATTGTTCAATCGATCTCGGACGCTGCCAAGTCACCGGCAACGGACGCACCAGGATCCGTCAAACCGGTTTCGGCAACGGCTTCGAGTCAAGATCCACCGCAGGTCGCCACCGCGTCGATGCAAACTCCTGCAGCGACCGCGACCGGCTCCGCGTCGCCGAACGTCGACGAAATCTCTGACCAATTGTTGTACGAGACGCTGTTAAAACGAGTCGCATCGGCGACGCCTGGTGAATCCGAAGCCGAGAAGGCACGACGGATCATCACCGCGCGGCACCTGATGGTGTTAGCAGGAAATCCCGACAAAGCGGTCGAAAAAATCGAGGGGATGACGGACAAAGAACAAGAATACTTGCGTCATCAACTGCTTGGGTTGTGGACGATGGTCGATCCCGACGGACACCCGGTACAAAGTCGACGCTTCAGTTCGGCGCTGCCGCAACTGCGTGAAGCGACCAAGTACTTGGCCGCCGCGACCGATTCGCTGGAAGTTCGCTCGTTGGCGTTTTGCACCGAAATCTTGGCTTACGGCCAGATCAAACCATTTCCGAGCAACCGCTTCCAATCAGGCCAGCAAGTCATTTTGTATTGCGAAGTCGAAAACTTCATTGCCCGCAAAATCGACGACGGTTTTCAAACGCATCTGCAAGGCAGCTATGACATCCTGGATGCCAACAATCAAAAGGTCGCCAGCCAATTGCTGCCCGCCGACCAACAGACCTCCAGCAACTACCTGCGAGACTACTTCATCGCCTACCAAATGCATCTACCCAAGCAATTGCCCGCAGGGAATTATCGTTTGCAGCTAACGATGGAGGACGTCGAAGGCAAGAAGTACGGCCAGGCGAGCATCCCGTTTGAGATCAGCCAATAGCCCCTTCGTAGTGGACGAGGCAACGAGTCCTGTGCAGTATTGGCACACCGTAGTGGACGAGGCAACGAGTCCCTCACTGTATTGGCACACGCAAAAATGGTTGGCCGATAGGACGCTCACGGGCTGTTGCGTTCAAGCTTGCTAGCGGCGTCGGTGCTCCATCCGCTCGAACAGTCTTGCGATCGATCAGTCTTACGATCTCACGAGCTTCCAATGTTCGCAAGCACTCTCATCCGAGCAGGCAGTGGATGGGTTGCGATGATCTGCACTCCCGTACATCCCATAAATCCTTGCGTCTCCAACAGCGACTCCTCTTCACGCATGATCGCCTCGATGGCGTCGTCGGTCCAAGGTCCAGCGTGAACAATAAACGAATCGTTGCGTCCGTCCTCGTGGCATGAAAAGATTTTCCCAACGCCACCAAGCGAGCTAAACGTATCGTGACGATGAACGTACAAATCCGCGGATTCAAATTTGGCAACCGCTTATTCGTAGGCGACATCAAGCGAAGCGTTTTTTGGCAATCTGACTGTAGGGTAGTTCATGAATTCACCTTTGCGAGTGCTTTAATGTTTTTCACGAGTGCTTT
This sequence comes from Novipirellula caenicola, assembly GCF_039545035.1. NCBI lineage: Bacteria > Pseudomonadati > Planctomycetota > Planctomycetia > Pirellulales > Pirellulaceae > Novipirellula > Novipirellula caenicola. The sequence continues at coordinate 41,112 of NZ_BAABRO010000025.1, read as the reverse complement.
ACTGTCCGCGTATTTCGTCTCATCGCCAAGCAATTCGAATTGATCACCGTAGCCCACTTCGGTGACGGTTTTCTTCAGCCATGCGTCGTCATGATTGGTCGCCAGCAACAATCGCGACCCATCCGGGTGATGCTCAACGGCAGTATAGATATCCATTAAGTCCTCCATGTCGATCTCGTTGGCGCGGTTCTCGTTCCAGGCAACCGGGTAAATCAGAGTTCCTTCACTGTGTCCTGGATGCTTGAATGGATCGAACTTCTTGTTGGGGTTCGGGTGAAATCCCGTGTACCATTTCGGCGCGAGTGTTTGACAAAACTCGGCAGCGCTGGCGGCCTCCTCAACGAATGATGCAACTTTCACTTCAATGCATTTTGGTTTACCCATGCAGTCGACAAGTACTTTCGCTGTTTCCTCAGCCAGCTGCGAAGCAAATTGAAAGTCTTCAATGTTGAAATACGACATGGTACTCGCCCAATCAGGGGTCCGCATGCCATTGCTACAGCTGATTCTTCCATTGCGAGTATCCGTAAATTTATTAAGAAAATTGCACTTGGTCGACGTGATGTTGAAGTTATCTTCCACCGCCCATAGTTTTGATACTCCACCAAACATGCACTTCAGCATTTTAAATAAATCGGCATGTCGATTCCTGGGGTGCGGATTTATACCTAATCTATATCCGATATACCTCCTCTCGTGGATCGATTCGAGCGGCAATTGAAAGTGAAATGCGCCGTGCCGTGGCCAGAGAATTGTTACGGACACTTCAAGTTTTTCTGGATGGCTTTGCACCAGCGGAAGCAACGAAGCAAATTTCTCAATTGAAAAAGGAATCTGCAAATTTCGGTCAATTGGGATCCCCTTGTCGCTCTTCCACACATCCGGCCAAACTGGCGTGCAAGGCGGGATCTCGACACGATAGATTGGAGACGCGTTGCTCATTGTGAAGCTGGCCTTTTTGAGCTTATCCCGCTTAGTGACATGATCACGGATGGCCGCTTCCGTCTTCGCAAGCTCAACATCCTCCAATCTGCCAAGACTATAGCCTAGAAATTCAAACATAATTTACCCTTCCACTAATAATTTGGACCGCCGGGCGACCAATCGAGCCACGGTGATCTAGATAACATCAGATCCACGACATGCAGCGGAGTCACTAAGACTCTTAAACGCGCGAAGGGAAACTTGTGCTGGGCTGCAAAGAATTCGGTATCGCGTGGAAATCAAGGCTGTACAAGTGTTGTTGCGATTCTTAGTCGCGATAACTCCGGCAGGTGCGGATTCCCAGTAATTCATTCTCGTGCATGTCCGTGTTTCCTGTCGTCGCGTTGCGACTTGCTTTACTTTGGTTTCCCAAACCACGGACTGGCGTCCGTGGCTATTGCATGTCGTCACTTCGTGACTAACCCTTCGCGAAACACTGGAATATAAACTACGCAAAGATGGGTAGTCGAAATGTCGGTGGCATGGTCCTAGCGACGTCGCTACTCCCCCAAGTCGATCGTGTCCATGACTTGGTAGCTCGGCCCCTGTTTCTCGAGAAAGCTGGCGATCAATTCGACCGTGTCGACGTTCATCTGGCCCAATCGCATCTCGGCGTGGGCTTTGACACGCTCGAGCACGTCGCCGCTGGCGCGACGTGACCCTCCCTTGGTTCGCCCCAAGGTCAGGTGAGGAACATAGTCGCGAGGCTCCGGTTTGAATCCGATCTCGGCCAGCTCGGTCTCGAGTCTTGCCACCATTTGGCTGAGTGAATTGGTGGGGTCATCGATGTGGACGCACAACACGCGGGGCCGATCGAGGTTCGGGAAGCCACCGGCGCCGGCAAAGTCGAGATCAAAGGGTTCGAAGTCTTGAGTGACATTGCGGATGATCTTACAGACCTGCGGGACTTCGACATTGTCGACTTCCCCGAGGAACTTCAGCGTCAGATGCAGATTGTCTTTGGGGACCCAGCGAATGCCATCGCCGGGAACCGACAACGCCTCGATCAAGCGAGCCGCGTTGCGTCCGACCTGCAGCGACAACGGAATGGCGATAAAGGAGCGAATCGTTTGCATGAGTCAAACCGCGATTGCAATCAACGTGAAGGGAGTGGGGATAGGTGTAGGGGGATCGGTTGCGCGAGTTTTCGGGTCGACCGGCGAATCCAACGAAAATTTTGACGCACGACGAAAGTCTTGACGACTTCCGCTACGAATAAGTCGTGTGAACGCGACGAAAGTCTTGACGACTTCCGCTACGGGGACGAATAGGTCGAGAAGCTATCGGGTGCACGATCGATTCGCGGCTCACTACAATTGACCGCCCCAGCCTCTCTGTTATAGCGAATTATGATTTCATTTCAGCCACCTGCCTTTCAACAACATCGCTTGCTGCGAGGTGGACATCTGCAAACCCTCGCGACGGTCACGCCGCCGGGTAAGTTAGGTTTGCCGACTCAGAAGCATACGGTGACGCTGCCCGACGGGGATGCAGTGGTGCTGCATGAGACCTGCCCCCACGATTGGCCCGAGGACGGGCTGTCGCTGCTGTTGGTGCACGGATTATCGGGATGCCATGCTGCTCCCTACATGATTCGCTTGGCGAAGCGATTTCACGAACAAGGCGTGCGTGTTTTTCGCATCGACATGCGTGGTTGTGGTGATGCGTTTGGGCTGGCTAAACAATTGACGCATGCAGGCCGAAGCGATGATTTGATTGCGGCGCTCGGAGCGATCGCGAACTTGGCACCAGACGGCCGCTTGGGGGTCGCAGCCGTCTCGTTGGGCGGAAACCAAATCTTGCGTGCGGTTGGCCGGATCGGTTCCGGAGCGGACCCGCAGCCGGATTGGTTTGGCAAACTCAATCGAATTGCTGCGATTTGTCCGCCCGTCGATCTGGCGAGGTGTAGCGAGAACATGCAGCGGCGAATTCTGCGGCCATACAACTATTACTTCATCCGCCAATTGATGTCGCGAATCCCCCCCGGCGTCCGAGCTCGTAGCGATTTCGCAGCCAGCATTGCGTCGAAGCGGCCTCGCACGCTGCGTGAATTGGATGATCAATTCACCGCCCCGCTAAGTGGCTTCGCGGACGCGCTGGACTATTACGAAAAATCGTCGGCTGCCCATTACATCGAAACGGTGGCGGTCCCCACGTTGGTATTGGCCGCCGAAGATGACCCGGTGGTGCCAGTGGATTGTTTTGCTGAATCGAAACATCACTGGAGCCGCACCGTGAAACGCATCGTCTCGAAGCACGGGGGGCACGTTGGATTCATCGACCGACAACGCAATTGTTGGATGGACCGCGTGCTCGCCGACTGGTTCTTAGGCGATGGCTGCTAGCGAGCGTTTCCAGCTGAGGAAAATCATAACCCGACGCGTGAGTTTTGATGTTGCGTGTTTAGGCGTTCTTCGGGCCAAAGGCCCGGCCATTTGCTAGCCGCCCTCATTAAGTCCCTGTAAACGGCCGGGCCGTTGGCCCTACAATTCATTGGTTTTCTTGGCCCCAGCCCGTTGGGCTGGGCTAGGTAAACTTCCGGGGCTTTGCCCCTGATACAATGGCACAACTTCAAAACTCACGCATCGGGTTAGGATGATGAAGTCCCTTGCTCACGCTTAGGGGGGTAGGCCGAGTCCGGCTTTACCGCGTGGTCCATTCCGGAGCGGGTTCGATTTCGTCAGCCACTGGGGAACCTTGGTCTTTGCGACCGCTGCCTTCGAGCCGGCTGATCAGTTCCACGGTCATGTCATGGTCACAAGCGATTTGGCAGCTCAGACGGACACCGGGCTCTTTGACTTCACGAACTTTTAATGTTTCTTTTTCGGCTTCGGTGATGTTTTTGGGTTCGCCGTCAACAAATTTGACTCGGCATGTCGTGCAGCGTGCTTGGCCACCGCAAGCGTGCAATTGATCCGTTCCGGCATCTTCGATCAATGCTTTCACGAGTCTTTTTCCAGCACGAACATCAAATTCACCGACGCCTTGAACCGTCAACTTGGGCATGAATTACACCTGCAGAGTACGAGTAGGGAAGATCAAGCTCACGTGAGCCAACCCTACACTGTAGCGAGAAAAAGAATCGAGCAAAGACACCATGTTTTCAAAGCAGGGGGAGGTTAGAATCTCGGATTGGCCCACGGCGGGAGCCCCCGAGGCAGTTGACATGGCGTATCGCGAGATGGCTGGATCATGCATCGGGCCGAGCGTCCGGTGACGGCAAGATGTTTTTCCAGTCGCCCCACGCGTTCCCTTTTCCCCCGGCCCCGACTCACACACCCGAACTGCGTCGATACAATGGTAGCCCTTTGGTTCATCGAGATTCACGCGACAATGGAAGGCAAAATATGGATTTGATGTCCGACGACGCGATTGCAGCGTTTGGACTTCTCGTCGGCGAAGCGATTGAACGCTTGGTGAATGAGCACGATGAATCGTTGGACAAACGTGCTGCGATGTTGACCGTCGACTCGCCCACGCTGAGCCGCGAGGGCCGCCAGCTGAGGTTTGAATTCAAGGTCAAGGGGAATCGGCAACCCACCGCAGCGGCGGCCATTGACGTTCAAGCTGAACAGGACGAGGAGGACGAGGATTTTGCACCGTCCCCGGACAGCACGTCGCTCAAAGCGATTGCGACCTGTGAATGCGCCCAATTCAAGACTCACTACCAATGCTCGCATACGCTTTCGACGGCGTGGTGGCTGCAGGAACAATTGGGCCGCCGCAGCATCGGCGAGGTGCTGAATTTCCTTGGCGAATTAGAAGTCGATTCGGTCAGCATCGGCCGTGACCTGGTGAACAATATTCTAACACTCGCCGAAGAGTCGAGTCGTCCGGCGGAAACCAGCGACGAAGAGACGCGATTGCAATGGCGAATCGGTTTTTCACGCTCGCGTTATTACGCTCCGCTTTCGATCACGCCGTACGAACAAAAACCACGCAAGAACAAAAAAGGTTGGACCAAGGGCAAAGAGATTCGCGGCTTTGAATTGCTCAAACGCGACTTCACCGCGTTTCCGATCGACGGAAAGATTGCCGCCTTGGTCGCTTCGCGAAGCTACAGTTTTGACGAAGACCACTACGCCGAATTCCAAGCCCTGCAATCGCTCGTCGGTCATCCCAACGTCGGCTGGGCCGATGGGGACGCGAGTGATTTGGACGTTTATTCCGCGGAACTGAGTTTAACGCTCGAGCCGGTCGAACGGGATTTGGAGGAAGAGGAAGAACAGCACGACGACAACCACGATCCGCATCCATCGGCGACCCATTTCCGGCCAGTGCTGCACGTTTCGGGTTTCAACATCGACATCAAGCAGTGCGAAGTCGTGATGGGGCACAGCAGCCCCGTCGAGCCGCTGGTGATTTTGGCCGATCGCAAACACCATCGCTTGATCGTCTGCACGCTGCGTGACCCGCGTGCGACGCGAGTGATTCAATTTTTGCTGAAAAGCGATTTGCAGGACGCCGTGTTGGACGCGGAATCCGCCGCCCGGTTGGCGGTCGGTTGTGCCACCGTTGATTCACTGGTTCGCGTCAATCTGCCGCCCGAATTAGCTGGACCGATCACGCCGATCACCGGCGAATTGGTGTTTGAATTACGACCGCGGCCCGGTGCCGGGTTGTTGATCTCGCTGGCCATCCACGACGACCGGTTCCGCGAAGTCTTGGCACCGGGTTCGTCGCCCCAGATCGTGCCATGTTTGACCGAAGAGGGTCCGATTCGGCTGCAACGCGACTTGGACGATGAAAAACAGCGTGCCGATGCAGTCGTCGAGCGATTCGAGTTCAACAAACTCAGTTCGGATGCAAATTACCGCTGGGTCGCCGAAAGCGACGAAGCCGCACTCGATCTGCTCGGACGTCTGTACGAAGGCGGCAGTGATGCGCCACGGATCATTTGGCCCGAAGGTCAATCGATTCGAGTCCGAGGTGAGCTGACCCCGTCGGCACTTCGCGTGCAAATCGATGACAAACGCGATTGGTTCGGATTGACGGGATCGGTGACGATCGATGGACAAGACATCTCGTTGGCCGATTTGTTGGCTGCCGTTCGCGAAGACCGAGCGCTAGTGCGAGTGGGCGATCGCGAGTTTGCCAAAATCAGCGAATCATTCCGCCGTCGATTGCAGCAGCTTGGCGACGTTGTCGTCAGCGAGCGTGATTCGATGAAGATCGCTGACGCGGCGATGCCGGTCGTGCAGGAATTGATCAGCGACGATGTCGTACTCGAAGCCACCGCACGCTGGCACGAATCGGTCAAACGACTCGAATCGCTTGCCGATTGGTCTCCGCAAAAACCCGAAGGGCTTGACGCCGAACTCCGCGACTACCAATTGGATGGATACCGTTGGTTGGCCCGGTTGAGCAAATGGGGTGTCGGCGGCGTGTTGGCGGATGACATGGGTCTAGGAAAAACCGTACAAACACTTGGCGTGCTGTTGGACCGCGCCAACCTAGGGCCCTCGCTCGTGATTGCGCCTACCAGCGTCGGAGACAACTGGGTGCGTGAAACCGAGCGGTTTACCCCGTCGCTAAAATCGCACCTGTATCGCGATTCGGATCGCCAACAATTGATCGACTCGGTCGGTCCCGGCGACCTAGTGATCGTTAGTTACCAATTGGTGCAGCGGGATGCAAAGAAGTTTGCCACTCGTGACTGGAGTACGCTGATTCTCGACGAAGCTCAGTTCATCAAGAACTCGCAAACCAAGACATCGCAGGCGATTCGTTTGATCAACGCCGATTGGCGAATCGGGCTGTCGGGTACCCCGCTGGAAAATCATCTTGGTGAATTGTGGAGCCTGTTCCGAACGCTCTCACCGGGACTGCTGGGATCCTGGGACCGTTTCCGCAACCGTTTCGCCGACCCGATTGAACGCCACAAAGATGACAAACAACGTCAATCGTTGGCGCGTTTGGTCCGCCCGTTCATCCTGCGACGAACCAAAGACAAGGTGCTCAAAGAATTGCCGGCGAGAACCGAAATCACGTTGCATGCCGAACTCAGCAAAGCCGAACGCAAACGCTACGAAGACGTGCGAATTGCGGCACTCGCGGAACTGAGCGGCGAGTCGGCCGATGCTTCGCAAGCTGGCCAGCAACGCATTCGCACGCTCGCTTGGTTGACCCGGCTGCGACAATTGGCCTGCCATCCACGATTGGTCGATCCGACCTGGAAGAAAGGCTCGGCGAAATTGGATTTGCTGATGAATTTGGTCGAAGAGCTTCGCGAAGGAGAGCACCGAGCGTTGGTGTTTAGCCAATTCGTCAAGCATCTCGGCGTGATTCGTGAAGCCCTCGACGCACAAGGGATTGAGTACCAATACCTTGACGGTGCCACTCCGGCATCGGAACGGCAACGACGCGTCGATGCGTTCCAAAATGGCGAAGGCGAGCTGTTTTTGATTTCACTCAAAGCCGGGGGGACGGGATTGAACCTGACCTCGGCGGATTACGTGATCCACTTGGATCCATGGTGGAACCCAGCGGTGGAAGATCAAGCGACCGACCGTGCTCATCGTATCGGACAACAAAAACCGGTCACTGTTTATCGATTGGTCGCCGAAGGCACGATCGAAGAACAAATTTTGCAGCTGCATGCAGATAAACGGGAACTGGTCGCCGGCGTTCTCGATGGAACCGATCGCGCCGCGCGGATGAACACCGAGGAATTGATCAAGCTGATCCGCGAGGGAGCGAGATAGTTCGCAAGAGATCTAGCGGGAAAGACGCGTTGCGTTTGCAGTAACCCTCCACGCTCTGGCGAGCGTAGCTACGAAATGCAAAAGCCGTGATTTGCCGCCTCAAAAATGCTTCCCTGCGTTGCTCCGCGCCGCTGCGTTATTAAGAACCAGCCGGCGGGCGAGAAAGATTCGACGAGATCGGGCATCCGCACTACGTTTCGCTTGCGGTCGGCTGCGTTTCGTCACGCTGCAATGCCCAAATCACGTGCATTGAGATGCAGTACAGCAGGACGATGATCATCATCAGCGCACCACTTTGTTTGATGCTGTAGGCGGCAACGCCTAGCAGTGAATCCGACGGATGCTTTAGACGCGTCCAGACCAGATGAGCGACCATGGTCAGCATCATCAGGCCCAAGACGGGCCATGTAACCGATCGCGGCAATTGAAAATGGCAGCGTTGGTTGGGGTCTCGCGGTTGACGCCGAATCCAGATGTAGAACCCCAATAACATCGGTGGCAAAAACACAACCGAGCTAAGGTGTTGCAGCACCGAATACCACGAGATCGCGCGGTCACTCAGCGAGATTGCCGTCGTCTTCAAAACAGGAAATTGCTGGACGCCCCACCGTCCGCCATGCGTGAACGAGTCCCACAACACATGCGTTCCGGCGCCGAACATGACACACGCAATCACCGCGGCGATCGCGGGGATCGAAAAATCGATCGGCTTGTCCAACCATGGCCAAAGTCGCTCGGAGAGTCGTTTGGGCAATAGATCCGCAAGCGGACGTTTCAGCAGCGATTGGTACAGATAATAGAACGCGACTCCAATCGGCAAGCAGTGCGTCAAGATGCCCATGATCGAATGGGTGGCTCGATAGTCGATCCAGGCGGGATAGAACGCGGCAATGTCGGGGATCGCACATCCGATCGCCAATGCTGAAAAAGGCACTCGCCATCGACATAGCCAAGCAATCGGAACCGCTGCGGCAATATGAGTCACAGTGAATGGCATCGATCTGCTAATTGGTAATAGTTTTGCGAATCCGAACCGGGAACGAGACGAATCGAAACCCACACAGCGTGATCGTCGCGTAGGGCTCGACCGCCACATGATCAAAGATAGCTGCAAATGAATCGAGTCCCAATCCCCGACCGTTTGGCCCCCCGTTTTTTTCGACATCAAGCCACCTAGAGAAACCGCGGCTTCCTGCTAGCTTTATCAACATGACTCGCTCGCCCCTTTCTCTCCCTGTCATTCGCCGGCTCTCGGACGATTTTTCGATCGAGCGTGTCTTTCCGCACTTTGCCACTCGGCCTGGATGCCTCTGGTTTGATTCGGTCCCCAAACCGACATCGCCGGCCGATGATGACGTGCCGCCGCCACGATATTCATTTTTGATGTCCGACCCGGTCGCAACCCTGGTGGCCAACGTGGGGGATCCTGATCCCTGGCCGGTGCTGCAGCGGTGGTATCGCCAACTACCTTCGATCCGAGCTGCGAACTTGCCACCGATGCAGGGCGGCATCGCGGGATTGATCGGATACGAAGCCGCAACATGGCTCGAGCGAATTGGGGTGTCGCGTCGCAATGACCTGCCCACGCCCGCGATGTCACTCGGTTTGTACGGTTGGACGATCGCGATGGACCACGCCGAGGAGACGTCGTGGTTGATTTGCCAAGGTTTCGAGGACAACGATGGCCTGGTAGCTGGTCCCGGCCAACTCGAACGAGCGATCATGCGAGCCGACGAGATCGAAGATCAAATTCAGCAGGCATTAAAAACCAGCGAGCAAACGGCGACGTCGCGTGCTCAGACTAGCCAGCATAACCAGGCCGCCCCCTATGACCAGGCGGGCCCGTGTGATCGCACGCAAGTCACCAGCAACTTCAGCAGCCAAGCGTTCCGCGATGCTGTCGCGGACGTGGTCAACCGAATTCGCAGTGGCGATTCGTTCCAAGTCAATCTAGCGCAGCGATTACTGCATCCCGCGGTGATGCCGTCTGCCGAACTGTATCGCCGACTTCGGATGGTCAACCCCGCACCCTACAGCGTCTATTACCACGGCGACGAATTCGAAGTGCTCAGCAGCTCGCCGGAATTGTTCTTGAAACTCGATGGCCGCCACGTCCAGACACGGCCGATCAAAGGGACGGTGCCGCGGACCGGCGACGCCGCTGCCGACCAGCGGCTTGCCGAGTCACTGCAGCAAAGTTTGAAAGACCGTGCCGAAAACATCATGATCGTCGACCTGATGCGAAACGATCTTTCGCGTGTCTGCCGCGACGACAGCGTGCAAGTCCGCAAATTGTGCCAAGTCGAACGCTATCAGTTTGTCCAGCATTTGGTTTCGATCGTCGAGGGAACGCTGCGAGACGATTGCAATGTGATCGATTTGCTGAAGGCATGTTTTCCAGGCGGCAGCGTGACGGGGGCTCCAAAAATCGAAGCGATGCGAACGATCGCGGAGCTGGAACCCGACCGCCGCGGCCCCTATTGCGGATCGATGGGATACATCAGTTGTTCCGGACATGCCGAATTTAACATCCTGATTCGCACCGTCACTGCCGCGGGTGGCCAGTGGCAGATTCCGGTCGGAGGCGGAATCACGGCGCGGAGCAATCCCGTGAGCGAAGAAGCAGAGACATGGACCAAAGCGGAAGGGATTTTGCGAGCGTTACCGGCACCCCCGAGCGGCCAGTGACGAGGCGTTGGAAATTGTCGAACCGGTTATTGCGAGCCTCGAAGAAGTTGTTAAAATTGGCTCGTTGATGTGACGGAAACCACGGTTTCCCCATCGAACACGCCCCTATAGCTCAGTTGGTAGAGCAACGGACTCTTAATCCGTTTGTCCAAGGTTCGAGCCCTTGTGGGGGTACTGAGTCGCTTTTCATGGGCGGCCAAGATGCGTCAGAAGCCCGCAAAACGCGGGCTTTTTTCGTATCGGTGCTGTGCCCTGAATTGTCTTGACGTGCAACGATGACACCGCCAGTGACACCGCCAGGATCGGCCCCATCGTTGGCCGGTTGTCCCGTCGGCTTGATTGCTCCGGCGGCCCAGTGGTCAGCCGTCACTTGCAAATAGTGCGTTTCGGCCGTCTTGGTCGAATGCCCCAGCCATTCATCGACAACGTGACTGGGGAACGCTTCTTGCAATTCCGTTCGCCGTGTCGATCGCAGATTAACGAACGTTTTCGGCCATGGCACTTGCCCCGCGTTTTCAATGATCCGTTTCATCTGCGTTCCCAGGTTCACGGCGCCACGGTAGCGTTGCACGCAATGCGTGGAACCGGGGGGGGCAGCGTGGAACGCGGCATCAAGGATTGGTCGCAGTTCGGGAAAGATCGGGCAAAACCGCAACCCGGTCTTAACCGAGTCGATGCGGATCCGATTCTCTGCCCAGTCAATGTCGGCCCAGGTCAGCCCGGTAACTTCCGTCGGGCAACGCAACCCACCAAAACGCGGCAATGCGAAGATCAACCGCCAGTCGTGATCGGGGCAGGCTTTCAAAACTGCAGCGCTCGCGGTTCGATCAACGAAGTGATGGCGGGCTTTGTTCGCTTCGTTCCCTCCCTTTTGATCGGCGAACGGGTTTGCACTCAACAACCGATCCCGTACCGCATCAGTGAACATCGTCTTGGTTCGCTTGATGTGTTTTGACACCGTGGCAATTGCCATCGTTTCGGCCGGTGTCGTTTCGGTTGCTTTTTTGACAACGCGGGCGAGCAACCAACGGCGCCAGCGGTCAGCGTCGGCGGGCGTGATGGTTCGGATAGAGTGGCGTTCGCCGAAGTACTCGCAAAGCAACCGGCGGGCTTGCTTGTAGTTGCTAATCGTTCGCGGCTTACAATCGGTGCGTGATGCAAGGTAGGCGTCCAAGCACGGCCCCAGCAATCGCCCCGCGTCGCTCGATCGCTTTGGGTTGGCCGGTTCGATCAATCCCCATTTCGTCAGCGTGTCACGCATGCGGCCTTCAAGCGAGTTTGCCCACTGAATGTGCCCCGCGTCGGCTTGGTGCCCAGACTCTTTGGCAAGGGCCAGCTCTTCAACGTGTCGAGCGACACCGCTTGCAACCCGCTTGGATGCTTCGCCAATCCAAAGTGATCGGCGGTGCCCGTTGACTCGTAATTGCAACCGCCAGCCAACGCGGCCCCGGTCAATCTCTTTGCGTAGTGATGCCACAGATACAACTCCCGTAGTTGATCCCGAATGAAAGGAAACGCCACGGCGGGCCAGCTCGGGAAGCCGGTTTTCGGGTTGCATGCCCTAGCCGTAGCGGAATTAAGGTTATCGGTTATCGCGTCGTCGATCCACTGCCAAGTTCTGCCAATTGCCGATCAAGTTCGCGGCGGCGGTCGTTTGACTTGGTGGAATGGCTGGAAGCCCGTTTGAATTTCGCGTTGGGTTTCGGCGGCTTCGCGTCCAAAGCTCGGGCCCCTTCGATCAAAACGGGCGGGATGTCCGCCGATGCTGCAGCGGCTTTCTGTTTGGTTTCCCATTGGGCAGGGGCTTTGCGTTGGGCGTCGGTAGCGAAACGCTCGAGCCCGTGCTTGGTCAACTCTTTAAAGGTTGCCGAGTCGATCGCAAGTTGATCCGCACCGCGTTCAATTCCGGCGGCTTGGACACGTTCGGTTATTTTCTGAGCCTCCGTCCGTTCAAACCGCTCGGGTGTCACAGCGTGTGTTGTCGTGCCTTTGATCCAATTGCAAAGTAAACCATTGCTTGCCCCTTTTCGCTTGGCATCGTCGATCAAAAAACGAACGTACTCGGGCGGCGCTTTGCGAGTCCGGGCGGCTTTGATCGCATCGGGGGCGGTGTGCATTCCCATCAAGTGCAATTCATCAACCAACGCCACCCACTCCCCCGATTGTCGATTGGGGGCGGGTGTGGGGCGGGTTATTGGCGGGTCGGGGGCGGGTTGTACCCACTGGTTAATGTTAGGTCCTGCACTGGTTAATGGTTGGTCGCTTACTGAGTGTGGTTTGGTCGTGCACTGGTTAATGGTTGGTTTGTCGTTTTCGGTCGAACCAATCATTAACGGTTGCAACTTGGTTTCGCCTTCGTGATCGTTGCCATCAATTAGACGTTTCAACGTTTCAAAATTCACGCGGCAATGGATAACGGCCCCACCTCTGCCTCTGCATCGGCGGCCAAGATTCGTAACCACACCGTAAACGCACAACGCGTGAAAAGCCCTACCTACCGTAGTCGTGGATTTGATGCCCGCATCTTGCGCGAGCGTCACTTGTGCCGCTCTGCAAACTTGCCGTTTGTTCGCATCGCCCGCGCGATCATCAATCGCTTTGAGTACCGCCTTGATCTTGCAGGTCGCAACGCCTTTGGCGTCGTCGCATCGAAACAACGGCGGTTGATAATCTCGGATCAATCGCAGTTGTTCCCCTCGATCGATCCGCGTTTGTGGGCAGTTCACTTGCCGCCCTCGCTCGATTCACGCGGAAGTAATGCCGAGACAACCACGGTTGCGAGTTCACCTTGCCGTGTTGGTCGCTTGTGGCGAGTGTTCCGCAACCGTCCCGTCCTAACTAGGTCACGAACGGGCGAGCAAACCGATTGAATCGGAAGTGAAAACGCAATCGAGATTTCATCCCGCGTCGCCCCGGTGTCACCTTTGGATGCTACCCATAGTTCGATCGCATCGCGGCGGCTTGATTGCTTTGGGCGAGCATTTTCGGCGGCGTCTTGGCGAGTTCGCCGCGTTGCTTCGTCGGCATCAAACATCGTTGCTTGAACCGGCGGCGTGGTGTGCTCTGTTCGTCCAGGCCTGCTGGTTGCCGAGTGCCGAGCGTTTTCGCGTTCTATCGCGGCGTCGATCGCTTGTTCTATTTCGGCATCGGTCCAATCATTCCGGCGGCCTTGCTCTCGCCAATGTTTGGCAATCAAGCAACGCAACCGCTCACGGCGGCGGTGTTCGTCGTTTGGAGTGGTCACTATGATAAGTCTTGGGTTTGCGGGGTTTGGTCGCCATCGCATCAACAAAGAGCCCCAGAGGGTTAAACCTTTGGGGCTCTTTCATTGGTCGACAATGCTTGAACAACGGCATCGGGTGAAAACAGAACGCGGCGGCCAACGCGGACGGCGGGCAACGTCCCATCGTTTACGCGGCGTTCAATCGACGAAAGACTGAGCGTGGTTCGCTTGGCAAGCTCGTCTTTCGTGATAAGCAGCGGTGCCGATCGCAATTTGTCGGCAAGCCGATTTGCAACTAGGTCCGCCAGTGCGCTAAGGTCCGCAGGGGAAAGCGTTGCTTCGCTCATTGCATTTCCTCCCGTCGGCATCGCTTCGCATCAATCGCGTTGAGTTCGTGGCGAACCCTCGCGACAGCGGCGGAAGTGTAAAGCCGAGTCCGCCCCGCAAACGCGGCGGGCTTGATGTCGGGACGTGTCGCCAGCACGCCACGAACACGGCGGGCCGATTCATTCAATGTCACAGCAATCAAGCCCGATGTGATTAGTTGTGGAGGGCTATCGTCCATCGGTTGCAATTGCAACGCGGGCGGCGGTTCATTCGCTGGGGCGACGATCGGCGGGGAAGCGTCGGCATCGCTATCGGACCACAACAACAATTGTTCAACCACGGTTGGCGGCCTCCGTTGCTTGGGGCCGTCCAGTGATCCACCGCCAAAGCGCATCACCTTCGATGTAAGTTCGTCGGCTTCGCTTGGTGGCGGGCAGCTCGCCCGCTTTGATTGCGCATTGAACCGCGTGGTTTGTCAGTCCGCAAAGAATCGCGGCATCCGACAACCGATAGACCGCGTTTCGGTCGACGTTAATTGTCTTCGGCATTGAGTGCCCTCCGGTGTTCGGGGTGTTTTCCGAACGATAGGGGAGCAATGGAAACGTTCAAAGGCGTTACATGGCGAACACCGATAGAATGCCGAACATTTCACGCAATGCCGAACGAATGCCGAACGAATGCCGGTCATCGCTGTGGGTAAACGATTCTTGCCTCCCGAATAGCTGCGATGTTTTGCATTGTTCTTGACTCTTCAAAGAAGTATCGACGCCCTCGCTTCTCAGCGGATTGAATGTATCCCTTGTCTTGCCAGTCGAGAACAGTTCGTGATTCAACGCCAGCAAGCTGAGCAACTCGCGAAGTAGGAATCAGCTTCCTTGATTCTGCAGTACCGTTGTTTGCAACATCAGCGGAGTGACGAGATTGATTCGTTTGTTTCGCGTTTTGGCTTTGGCCGTCTGAATCGCCAATTCTTATTCCCGCTTTACCGCATTCAAGTCGAACATTAAATGGAAGCTCGTATGCAAACGTTCCATCAAATGCGTACCAATCCAATTGAACGTGGTTTCGATAGTCGTCAATCTTGCGATACTTCCACTCCACTTTCTCACTGCCAAACGGAATTGGTACGGGAAGAATTAGTCGCGCTCTTGAGGCACAGCCGCAAAGTATCTCGGCATGGTCGAGCAAACATTCTGTAAATGTGGTTGCTATGAGCGGGTCAAAAATTCTTCCGCCCGTTTTCAAAAGCTTCCCCGGCCCCGCTTTAATTAGTGCTTGGCGAACTTCCTCCGATTGCGTCAGAAACAACCGTACGACGCCTATGCTGGGCACTGTCTGTTCAGCTTCCGTTAGGAATTTAATTAGAAGGTGCTCATCGTTTTCCAATTCGATGAACGTGTAGGGTTTGCCCCATGTTTCAACGAAGTTCAGGATGCCTGCAAAGGCAGGAGGCAGGGAATTCATTTCGGTTCCTTTTTCAACTGCGGGCCGATTCACGCGGCGCGATGAAAGGAACAACATCGGCAGCCGGTGAACCGTTCGGCGGGAGCTAACCGCCTACCCTTCGACGATTGCGGGAATCAGCCGCAACCTTGGAGCCCGGATGATTGGTCCGGGGGCTCCATTTTGTCGGATGTCGCTAGGCAAGTCCATCTCCGATCTTCGCTAGGTTCTTCCGGCGGCATTTCATTCAAAAAGCCGTGCAGGGAACGGGCACGTATAAACACACACTTTCCTTCCCTGCGTGATCGGCTGTACGCAATGCGGGTCCTTCCCAGGGGGCGGTGCCCTCGGGGCGTAGCCCGGTTTCTGATGCGTTTTTGTGTACGTGCTGAAAATCAGCGGTAAGTAAGTAAGCACGCACGCCGAACAAATAGCCGAGAGCCCCCCCTCCCCAAAACCTGCGGGATTTTTTGTTGAGTTACTACGTGCGGTCTACGCTCCCAATTCGCCCAGAAAAGAGGGGGGAGCGTCAACGGCCGCAATGAGCAAGCAAGTGTGCGAAGTCGCTTGGTTGTTCCCGTAGGGGGCGGATCGAATTCGCAAAAGTAGTACCTACAGCACGTGAGACGCTAAGAAAACACCGTGTTTTGCAGCCTAAAACAGCATGCGGATTTTTTGCGGCCCCAACACTTGAAACCGGACTTTCGCTCGCTTGTACTAGTTGGGCACGTTCACATTTCGTGGAATACTTTTTAGAGGAAGATCAGAATGATGAGTAAAGAAACGTTGCGGAACCGCTTATCACACACGCCACAAGGCCATGTTATTTGCACCCTTCAAGATCGCACGGAACCTGGAAAATCTGGGGCGAGCGTCTGGAGTCGTACCTGGTACTGGGCCACCAGCGGACAACTGCGTGAGGGTGAGCCCGGAGAACATCAAGATGCTTTGGTGATCGCAATGGATGACTACGACAAGTTCATAGCCGACAACGCAGCGGCCATAAGCATGGAGTTTGAGCGCATCGAACGAAGCCTACTACCTAAGTGATGAGGGCGTCAGTGAGAGCCAACACGCGTTGGCGGTCTGAGTCGCTTAGCAGTGCCCAGCGTTTCCACATTTCCGCGGAAACGGGATCGGTTTCGATCAACGATGACACCGCCGGTGACACCGCCAACGTAGCGGATTGTCCGTGCAACGGCGTTCCCGTCGATTGTTCGAGCCCTTGTGGGGGTACTGAGAAATGAGCCCGCATTCGCGGGCTTTTTTCGTTTCTGGACAGCATCGATTGCGTGGACCGGCATTTACGACCGGCATTTTTTGAAACACGCAAAGGCTCGGCAGCGGGCGTGGAAGATTTGCACGCCATTCCGGTCTTCTGTTACCTGTCCGCGCGTTTCGCTGCGAAATGGCTCATTTGTGTTTTCGTAGCAACGCTCGCCAGCAGCCCGGATGGCTGCCGCCCCATTCGCGTCACCACCTTCTGGCGAAGGTAGCTACCAGCGAATAAACGGCCAACAGAGCCGTAAGCCTCGGCGTGGGACAGCGACGTGACAGGACACGTCGACTTTGCAATTTTTTTTGCTGGCATCATCGCCTTCTTTGCCGGTCACTTGACGATCGCCGCTTGCTGACGGCAACGCAGTCTCGGCTGCGTGATTTACGGCAAATGCTCGCTCACCAGTGCCCCCGCCCGGTTGTCATTTGTTCACATGACACCGTCTGCCGCCTGGTTTTGACGACTCGCGAGAGCGTCCGCTTGGTTGTCTTTTCGCAAGGGACATCGGCATGTCCCTCGGCTGTCCCTCGATGTCTCGCCGCCCAAGAAGTGCGAGGCCATCGAAACCGCTCCTTCGTCGATGGCCTTTCCACCTAGGTTGCTTCAATGGTGCAGGCAACGTTGGAGGCGAAGGAGCGTTGGAGGCATCGATTCGTTATGCGATCTAGCGGAATGGCTGTTGCCGATCCTTACCGTTTTCTGTTTCAAGACGACTCACTCGGATTGACGATCTCGCGTGATTTTGGAACCGACAATCAAGTCCACGAACAAGTCATGCAAGTACGCCGTGAAGGAGGCGGTGAGCCCTCGTTCGCGTTTGATGCGTACAGTTTTCACTACAGCATGTTGTACGACGGCCAGCCGATTGGCGCAATGACGGCGACACGCCCCGTCGATGGAGCAATCGATTGTGCCGAGGTTTATTCACCCCACTTGATGACGCAGTATCACGATTGCCTCGTTTCGACTTGCAAGTTCCGGATCAATCGAAGCGGTTGTTCCTCGCTGAGGACGCTGCGAACGATGGTGCGCGAGTTTTGGCGTGACCAAGTCGACATCGGCTCACGATTGAATCTGATCAACGCGGACAAAAAATTGATCCCGTTCTACCAACGGATCGGGTACGAAGTGATCGAAGGCTCGGACTTCATCCACCCAACGCTGGGCACCGACAGCATCGCGATGATGATGTCGGCTGACCCGAATCGTCGATCCTTCTGTAGCGACATCTTTGCCAATCTAGATGACGTCCTACCGATGGAAGAAGTCGTAACAAGCTGTTACGCATCACCGATGATGCTGTCCTAGACATCGCGGCGAAACGAGATATCGCTACTGCATCGCTGGACGTCCCACTTTTTAAGATCCCCTTTTTTCACTTATTCATTTCCACCTTAGCGTTCCAAGGAATTTGGCCATGACCGTGTACCGCTGGACTAATTACGACCAATACAAATCGACGGTAACCTGTGTTCGCGAGTATTACGATGCCGTGCATCGCTGTCACGAACTTGCGTTACAGCAACTGGTGCCCCAGAAATGTGAATCGGCACTCGACGTCGCTTGCGGGCATGGCGAGTCAACCCAAATCTTAAAGCCCTTCGCAAATTCGATCGTCGGAGTCGACAGTTCCGAAGACTTGATCGATATCGCCAACTCACAGAACGAAGATCCCAGCATTCGTTACGAGTGTTCCACGTTTGCCGACTTCGATGCCGCCGACGAATCGGTCGACTTGATCAGTGCCGCATGGTACTGGAACCATGTCCACACGATCGAGGATCTCGAGGCAGCCGCAGTGAAGATGGCATCGCTGCTGCGTCCCGGTGGAAGTGTGGCGTTTGTGATTCCGGGTGATTCGTTCACATCCCGCCGGATCCAAAGCATCGCTCGCGAGGATTTCCAGTGGCGTCAGGCATGGACTCACGAAGAACGGGAGTGGACTGAAGGCCTCTTTTCCTACGACGACACTTGGATTCAAACCAAAATCTGGCAGCCTTTCTTTCTGATGAAGTTCTTTCGCGAATGGTTCGATCTGTCGACGTGGGATGTCAAAGGCACGCTTGTTCGCGAAGATCGGCTGTCGGGATTGGTCGCGGAACCTCCCTTTGAAATTCTGTATGGGAAACGACGATGATCCGATCGCGTCAAACCACTCGCACGAATCTCGGTGCCAACCAGTTGTCCTATGCCGCGGGTTCGTCATCACTTGAACCGTACGGATTTCGAATCCTGGGCCAATCCGATAACCAGCGGTTGGCCCAGTTGTTGGCTTCGTTTCCCAAATTGGCCACGATGCTGCACCCTGAATCGCTGATCGTCAGCGCGTATCCGGCCGCATTGGGATTAAGCGGATTCGCACCATTTGTCGACACCTACCTGCATCCCCCCACGTTCATTCGCGCCATGCGACTTGCTGCGTTAGAAAATCGAACGGTGGTGATGGCGGCTCAACCGTTGGCGGGTGTCGATCTGTTACTGCGAACGCTGCGGAATCGATTGGAGATCCCCGAGCGGATCTTATGGGCCGCCGGCGGCTACTATTTCCCGTCGTCGCTGGAGCGTTTTGTCTCCGAGCAGCTGCGGCAACATGGTTGCGACATTGAATTCCTGCACTGCTATGGGGTGGCCGAGATTGGTCACACTTGTTTTGCCGCGATGCAGCGATTCGATTCAGGACATCCTCGTTTTCATAAAGTGGCAACCGAGGTCGCTGCGTCCGTGGTGGGGACGGACAGCCGGCTTGCACTGCATCACGAGAATGGACGGGCTATCGTGACCGAAGATTACGCCGATCAGATCGATGGTGAATGGTTAATCCAAAGTGGTCACGGACGGATGTGCCCGCAGGTGCGCGATGAGCTCGAATCATGGACATCACACGATTGGAACCGCCGCACCGGCTATCTATCAGTCGACGCGACCGGAATGATTTTCCAATTACGCGAGTGGATCGACAGCGAACCGGACAACAACGAGCGACGCTATTTCCAGTTCTGGGAACAATATGGGGGATCCATGCAGTGCAAACCGAAGTGGAACCGGTTCACTGCGGCGAACGTCATGCCACCGAATAGGCCGATTCACTCATGTGATCGTCGGTTACGGGTTTGACGATACGCTGAAACGCACGTAGCGAATTGGTGATCACACGTCGCCGCGTTACCGACCGGAAACGCGATCCGACGACACGATGAAAGAGATGAGCGTAGTGCGAGGTGGTCGAGACGCGGGTGTACGTGTCGTCCGACTCGTCACTGTGCTGCTGCGCGAATTCACAGATAGGAAAATCAAATTCGGGCATCGTGGTACCACATTCTTGGAACCCGATTGATTTCAGTCGACGAATGTTGGTCGGACTTGCGCCAAAGGAGACCATGCGAAAATCCTCGGCCATCGGATCGATCGACAACATGGCGATTTGACAGAACACCGCATAGCTGAGACTGTCGGTCACCTTGTACCATGCCGAAACACCGGCGTCCTTGAACTCGACCGCAGAATCGAGCACCAAGTTCTGGCTCTCATCCAGAATGTCATCCGGTCCGATATCCATGAACGAGATGACGCCGTCACGCAAACGCTCGTACGCCGAATCGGTCACCGGCAATACGACGCTGGCGCCGTATCGTTTGCCGTCAGCCGCTGCCAACAGAATCGATTGCGGATGTCGACGCCACAACGCCAAATAGCGATCTTCGTAACTGCCGTATCGTTCGTTTAACTTCTTGTCAGCGGCGATGAACAAGCGGTCGTCTTCGGTCGGATCTGCGCCGTCCAGATGCATCCGCCAACTGTCTCGCATCCGCTGGATCACCCCAGACGCATCGTCTTCGTTTTCACAAAACGCTTCATCACTGGGCACCGTCTTGCTCTGAATGAATTGCGACAACGACCACGGCCAAGCGTCAAATTGATCGTCCTTCTGCGAAGTGTCGCTGATCACTTCCTCGTACGGCAACGACAGGGCATCGGCGATCCGGCGGAGCATCTTTGCGGACAAATGACGCTTCCCCGCTTCAGCGAACTGTAAAGTCCGAACAGCAACTCCGGCCTGAACAGCAAGTTGAAGTTGCGAGAGCCCAAGTTCTTTTCTTGTCTGACTGATTTTGATGCTGCCTTTGGGCATTTCCGGTACTCGCTCGTGTGCGGAATAAACTGAAATTGACAACCGACTTGATCGCTTTGCGCCAATATTGCGCACGGCAATATCGATATTATTCTAATCTGCAGCGTTCGGCGAGTCGGAGACTTGAGGCGGGTCTGGAAAAACAGACCGATGGGGCATCGCCTCAAGTCGCGGCTTACCCCATTTAACCGCCACACCGTATTGATTGCAAATCAGATGCATTCGGGTGCTTTCGCTAGTTTCAAGCGTTTTTAACGCCTTTAAGGACTCTTCTTAAACGCCATTAACGATTCTCCGCCCTCTCGTCGGCGTTCCAGTCTTCCTAGCTTACCAACAACGCATAAGTCCCCAAATGAAAAATCGCCCAAAGGCCCCCAAAACTCCGTAATATCCGGAGCAACGGGACAATACCTGCCAAACAAGCTCCACTGCCGCATCCCCAACTGCCGCAATCACCCCGTCGCAAATCGATCTTTGTTTCCCTTCGATGAACAAGGGCGAACATGGCGGCGACGTCAGACATCAAGATGAGTCAAGCATGGGGGACGTCTACCGGCCCGATCGATGCATACGA
The DNA here is from genome assembly GCF_039545035.1 of Novipirellula caenicola. Lineage (NCBI taxonomy): Bacteria > Pseudomonadati > Planctomycetota > Planctomycetia > Pirellulales > Pirellulaceae > Novipirellula > Novipirellula caenicola. Next base: position 19,761 of record NZ_BAABRO010000025.1, on the reverse strand, counting down.
CAGGGACCAGTCGCCAAGATTTTCCGCCCAGCCCTGCTGCTTTTGAAATCATAAGTCATGGAGGCAAAGATGATCGATGCTCCTGCACCCCTGAAAAAGGCATTCGCTCTACTGGCTAACGCCGAGATGGAGGGCGATCCCAGCGAGCTCGCCGAGCGATCCCCCTGGCAAGAGCACGACTGGGACAAGTCGTCACGATGCGGCAACGAAACCGAGACGCATTTTTGTTATCGAGTCGAGTCGCTTGCCATATTGTTGGGCATCATTCCCCGCCGCTGCCGGTTGGAAATGAAGTCGATCGCCGAGATGTGGTGCGTCGAATTCTCGGATCGTCAACGTGTCGGCCTGGATGAACTGAGAAGGGTTACGCGGCGTTGGCTGCGTCAGCGTGACCGCCGCACCGCCACCATTCCAAGCTTTCTAGCAACCGCGGTCTCGATCGCTCAATCCAGTTGCCGGACTCGCGGCACGACCACCGTGATCGATGCGAACCACGACGCTCAATTGCCATCGCCCGCCGGTCATCCAGCACGAGTCCCTTGCGCCACCGAGGGCGAACAAGACTGTGTCTATGGACTTCAACGATGGTTCGATCACCTTCATCGCAAACAATCATGGACCCACATCCCATCGGTGGTCCCAGGTGACAAACCGGTGCCCATCGACGAGATGTTCGTGGAACTCGAACTGTATGAAGATCGAAGCGACGAAAACGACAAACACCTTGGCGTGGAACCCGATAACACACAAATACACCGGAGTGTGTCCCAAATCAATCCAAGCCAGCAACGAGGTGTCGACGCGATGAACTGGCGAGCACCGTCACCGATTGGATTGGCGCAGGATATTCGCACCATCGTTGCTCGCACCCTAGATCGCTGTGTCATTGTCGGTGGCCCCGGCAGCGGCAAGTCGACGTTGATTCAGTGGTTGGCGCACACGATCGCCGAATCAAGCATGGGTGAGTTTGACGTCCCCATCGTCATCAAGCTCAAGGACTATGCCCAAGCGATCACCGAGCAACCCGAGTTGTCTCCGTTACAGTTTTTCTTTGCGTCACTCGACGCTGAAGACATTGATACGAAGGCGGCGTCGAGGTGGCTTCGTCATGTCTCGGATGACCGCGACCGCGTGTTATTGATGTGCGACGGATGGGATGAGGTTCCCGCGGCCCAACGTGATAGCGTCCGTGAACAATTGGAATACGAATCCGACCATTTCGTGACGCTAATCACATCACGCCCAGCGGGATTGCCGCAATCGCTACGCGATCGCGAGCACGTTGATTTTTATCGGATTGGTAAATTACGAACGCACCAGATGAATGAATTGGCCAACAATCTCATTCGCAGCCGCTATCCAAAATCGCACCCTCGTCGCGATGATGCAAAGCAAATCATCGATCAAATTCGCAGCTTGGATGACCTGCACGGATTGGCGCAATACCCGCTGTTTCTGGGACAAATCTTGCACGTCTTTCTCGACGCCTACCACATTCCAAGCGGGTTATCGTCCACCAAGGTAATCGCACAACTTGTTGCCTGGATGCAAAAGCGTCCTCACTTTTCCGGTAACGCATCGGCAGTCATCACGCAGCAACATTTGCAAGCGCTGAGCCGATTTGCGTACAACCGGCGATTTGGACACCAACGCGAACATGCCCAATTCCATGAAACCGAGTTGCAGCGGGCCACTGCCGCGTTTGGCGTTTCCGAGTCGGCGATTCTAGCAAGTCGTCTGCTAGATCGGGGTAGCGAGATGATTGATGAATACCATTTCGTGGACCCCGCGTTTTCAACCTACTTTGCCGCGTTGCAAGTTGCGGAAATGGAAGATATCGACGCTCAAAGCTCGCTGTTTGATCATGCGATCCAATCGGAACATCGCGTGTCTGTTTTGTATCACGCCGTCTTGCTGAGCGAACGATTTCGCAACGTCGCTTTGGAACGGACCCAGCACTGGCTTCGTCATGGCGATGCATTTCAGCAAATCTTGTTACGGCTAGCCAAGCTTGCCGTCGTCTCGCGTGATGCGCAGCGGAACACACACCAAAACGACTCGACGCTGATCGAATGGTCCCGCATGATCACTCCGATTCGCAACCACCTATGGCGTTTGACACAGCAGAGTGGTGATCCGAACGCAAGGCGAATGTACGTCGAAACGCTCGCTGCGTTGGACCCTGGGTTTTTGCACTGGAAATCGCGATCTCGTGACGTGCTGGACGACTTTTTGCTGCGACTCATTCGTCGCTTGGTTCCGGATCCCGTCGGACTTTCGACATCATCGTCTCGGGGCGTTATGCCTTCGCACGCATTACATGAGAGCCAGAGTCCAGCGGCGATTGTGCATTGCTGTGTTGCATGCACCGAGTCCTTCGGTTCGCTGCAACGCGAACAATGGATCCGTCGTCTGGCGGTTCTGCGTGCGGATCATCCCGATGCCAAACGGTGTATCGAATCACTCGCGGGGCATCCCGTCGATCAAGGAGCCAACGTGGTCATGGGGATTGCGATGGAGCGCAATTTGCCGGATGAGTTGCGTGTCAAAGCGATTGAGATCTCAATGCATTCGGCCGATCGTGAGGTCGCGCAATCGCTCGTCAACCAAATTGACGATGAACAATCCCCGCTATTGCAGTCGTCACTGCTGCGTTTGGCGATCACGCGGCAAATCCTGCTCGACTTGGATTGGCTCGAATGCCAAATCCGAAACGACACGTCCAACGCACTAAGATTGCTGCGACTTCAAGCATATTGCGGCACTGCCGCAGGCAGGACGGCGGAAGAACGACAACGGATGGGTCGTTTCCTAAGTGAATTGACGTTGTCGGCACTGAAGCACGGCGAGGTCTCGTTGACCGAACTACTCCTTCAGCATTTCCGGTTGGATGGGGACCAGGAATTGTCGTGCTGGATCGATCACCGAGTCGTCGCCGCGGCCATCGATTGTCTGATTCACTTCATCCACTCGCCACCACGGCAACCTATCCACGCCGTCTCGCTTTCTGCCAATGTATTGGCCAGTGCCCCGTGCGAAGGCAATCGCGTCCACCTGAACAAAGCACTCGACACGGCACTAAGCATGTTGTCATCGGACGATGCCGATTCACGTTCCGACGACGATTCGATCCGCTGGGAACGGTCCGCTAAGTTCATCGCGGATTGCCTAGTCAAAGTTGATCCAGGATCACTGCTTCGCTACGAAGCGTCGTGCCGTCCGGTACAACATGCGTTGCAGGACGCTGTTTTCAAACGCGGTTGGCTGATCTTCAATGACCGCATCCTAGACAACGATGGCATCGAGATCGCTGTTCGCACCGATGCGTGGACGCCACTGGATCAAGGGTCGTTGGCGGATGCGGATGTGATTGACGAAATCGTTCACGACTTGCCACCTCGACAACGCAACGACTTTCTCAGTTACTGGCACATGGTGTCCGTCGGCGATGCCGACTATGCACTAACCGAGCGGGAACGGGTCCACGAAGCCATTTGTACGCTGATGGCATCGGACTTGAACACCGAACTGAGCGAGCGGCTATGGTCGTGTTACCAAGAGGGGCGACCGCCGAGTTTCGCCAGTTGGAAAAAGAACCTTGCGCGTGTGGTTCAGCGATTTGAGGATCGGCCAGAGGTGCTTGCTCATTTACAACAGCTAGGACTCGGGATCCACAAGCGAAAGCCACGTTGAAATTACGGGAAGGTGCTCTGAATCAACACCTGAATCTTCCCTTCGTTATCACTGGGGTCGATATCAAACATCTTCAAGAACAAACGGCCTGTTTTTTTGTTGATGAAATCGAGTTGCTTGACGACCGCAAAGGGTTTCTCGGACTCCAATTCGGATGGTGACGTCGCGATCACGCCAATCAATGTCCCAAGTTTAATGTCGCTGCTTTTGGGTTTGATCTCGTTGGGAATCACCACGCCATTGGCATCGGTTTCAACCACCACCTTCCATCCGCCGTTGACTTCCATGTGAACCGGCATCCCCTGAATCAGCGTGACTCCAGAGTCTTGCCAACCGCGATTGGCATACACTTCGGCCACCTTGCGATCTTGCACCGATTGAGCCGCAATCATTCGGCTAAGTCCCTCTTCGGCAGGTTTGTACTTGGGGACCAACCGCACAATCGCTTCGTAAACCTGACGGGCTTCGGCGGTCTGTTTTTTCTTTTCATAGTCGGCCGCTAACTTCTCGGCCTTGGTAATGAACTCTTTGTGCAGCCCCATCAATTGGGGATCGGTGGGCAGGGTGGGCGAGTTTTCGGCCGCCTCTTTGCGTTGCTGCTGTAAACGCTTTTGAAATTCTTGTTGCTGTTTCATCGCCCGCCGCATCTCGGCGGTTTGCGCCAAGCCGGCGTTGGCAAAGAACAGACTGGCGAGAGCCACCCCGACCGCGAGGAGAACAGAATCACGAGAGAACAGCAGCATGAGAAAGCGACTCGTACGAGGAAGTACCGTTTTTCGGTCTACCAGTCTACACGCACGAACCCCTCGTGTCTTCTTTTTCTGCGAGTCGCGATCACACAACCCTCCCGCGAACCGTTCGTGAATGCCCTATGCCGTGTTAGCGAAGCTGCAATGCACTGCGAATCTTGGAGGTGACGATCGGGTCACGCTCGTCAGCCAACCGTGATCGCAGTTTCTGATTCATCGCGGGATCCTTCATTGTGGCGATCACCGAAATCGTTCGCAGCCGCACCTCACGATTGTCGTCATTTAGGAGCATCGTCAACCAAGGCCGCGGGTCGTCAATCGTGGATCGCGAAATCGTATCCACCAACTCCAGCCGCGACCCGACATCGGTTGAGACGATATGTGTTGCAATTTGAAGTTGATGTTGTGAAAAACCGCGACGAATCAATTCGCTCTTTGCCCGCTCATGCAGCACCGCCTCGTCGCTGGCCAACCAATAGATGACCGACTCGGTCGCGTACGTTTCCAGCGGTGACTGCGTTAAGTAACTCGTCGGCATCACTTCGGTTGTCGCCGCTGACGGTCGGCTGTCGGCTGTGGAAACGCTGGCAGCAGAACTGCCCACCGACGACGATGATGCAATCGACTGCGTCGACGCGGCATCATCGTGGACGTCACTCAAGTCGATGGCCTCGTTCGGCGAGACAGGCTTCAGCAGGGTAGCCGACGAGCGATAAACCGATGCCGAGGGTTCACCGTCGCCGGAATTTGAATCAGTGGCCGAAGCACTGGCCGAATTGGCGGACGCATTTCCGGTATTCGGTTGCTCCGAACCGCCCGATGAAATGATGGCTGGTTTGGCGAGCGGCCAATCGGTCCAAGTGTCCAGCGCATCGGCGGCAGCCACAGGCAACGGTTTGGTGCGAACCGCCAAGCGAACAGGTTGTCCAGGGACCAGTGGATCGTTGTCGATCACGCCTGGCACCGCGTCTTTGGTCAGCGACATTTTTGACAACGTGGTGGTGGCCATGTTGTAAAGCGTTTTCGATTCGTTGTCGTCTTTCTGAACCGATTCCATGATCGTTTGTTGCAGTAGCCCCGTGGTCCAACCGGTGCGATCATCGGGAAGTGATGCCGCGATTGAATCCATCGATGTGACCATCGCACGATGATGCTGGCGAGCCGTGTCCCATTCAAGCGAAGTCCACGCGTTCTGTGACTCACGAAGCAGTTCGTAGGCGGTCCGAGCGACTTCGGATGATTCGTCATTCAACGAACGGACCATCAAACCGATCGCAGGCGAACCGAGTTCGGAAATTTGAACCAACCGCTGCTGTTTTTCGGCGACGCCAAGATCTTCGAAACCACGCATCAAATGCGAGACGATCCACTGTTTGCTGTATCGCCCTACCGCCAACGTCGCACCAAACAGGACGGCAACAATCAAAAAGAATTTTAGCGAGGCTTTGAAGGCGTGGCCGCCGGAACCCGATTTGGTCGACCGTTTGACGGATCCATTGAGATGCAGTGCAAAAGGATTGGGTAAATCGTTCGGGTCACCGGATTGCATTTCAAAATCACCAGAATCAAGGAGGCTGCGGGGCTGATGATTGTCGTGACAGACGGCGTTTCAAAGCAAGGTCATTTCGCTGCGGTTCGAACCAGCCCCTTGTCCACCAAATCACTGTATTCGTCGCGTAAAACGCGGCGATACGCCGCTTGGTCGCGTTCGAGTTGCTCGCTCATCCGCTCGGGAATATCCACCCCGCTGACGATATCGCTGACGATCGCCCCGAGTGCAGGAAGCGATTGCGGCGTCACCATCGGTTGGATCCACACGATCCGTGCCGAGGAATCGACAAGCAACAAGGTTCCCGGTGTCATCGCAAGCGTGCTAGCTAATTCGTTTTTGGCATCCCAGACCAACGGCAGCGTGATCGATTCTCGCAGCAACTGTTTGACTTCGTCACGTAGCGAGACTGCGTCATGCAGCAATAGCACCACGCGAATCTGGTCCGCCAAGGACGCTGGCAACTGCTCGCTCCACTGCTGCAGCACCGCGGCGGAATTCACCGCATTCACATCATCGGCAAAACAGACCATTGCGGTCACGGCAGATTTCGCTTCAGAGCGGTTCGCTAACAATCGAAACGGTTTCCGATCCGACGTGGTCAAGCCCACGCGATCGATCCGGGTTCCCAGGATCGCAGGAGGCGGCGATGGAGGCAGCGGCACAAAGTGGCCGACAAATTTTGGGTTTTCAGGCAACGAATCGGCTTTCGGTGTCGAGGTCGGCCTATCAAACGTGGCTCCACGCAGTTCCAGCGTCAACCGAATCATTGGTGCCGCCGGATCCGCCGTGGCCGACACCGGGATCGACGGCAAATCGACTTGCCGGATCAATCCGCTGTGGATGTCGACCCAAAAACCATACCGCTGCGATCCCGCTTGGACCTGGATCTCCTGACATTGCGTTTGCTCGATTGTCTGTTGTTGGCCAAACGTAAACTTGTGCTCTTGGTGAAACAATTGCTTCATCGGCTCTTCGGCAAACAACCATTCCAATTGAGGTGGCGGCCCCGCCAATCCAGCAGCGACTTGTTCCACCAAAATCGGATCGATCAACAGTTGTTTCAATTCAGGACGACGACCGATCGGAGCGGCTCGCAACACTTGCGAATCAAAATTTCGAGTCGACGGGTCCACAATCCACGCCGTTAACCCTTCGGAATCGGACCACAGCCGGGTGTCATATGCTTGCAAATAAACCGTATCGTGATTTGTCCAAACGCTCAGCGGAGCGACCTTGGTTTCCGCTCGAGTGGTATCGGTCGGCGGCATTGTCAGCCGCACCAGTCCTTCGTCGCGGTAGGAGCCAGCGGCGTGATAGCGAGAAAAAATAGCTTGCAAATAGTCTCGCGGCGTCATTTCGCGGAACGCAACGGTGCGAACCCCATCGGTCGCGGCGTTTTCGGCCGCGGATGGGATCGCCACATCGTCTGCGGAGTCACATCCGGCGATCAAACTGGCAAACAGTGATCCGCCAAGAAGCGACAGGCCAAGAAGAATTCGCTTCATGGGGATCCTCCATTTTTTTCAAAGCAGGGATGTGGCAAACAACCGCGAGCACGGAAACGGTCGATCCGGCAAGACCGATCTGTCTAGACTACGAAAACCGACCGGTTGATCACAATCGCAGCTGGATTGACCAAATCGACATGGGGGGCAGCATTCACTCGGCCCAACTGCGGCTTTCTTCCGCTGCCTGCTGCTGGGACGCGAGTCGACCGCGATCGCGGCTGAGATCGAATCAGCGTTGTGCCAGCAACTTGTTTGCTACCAAACAGAAATGCGATCAGCAACTTTGTGGTTTTGATGTGTGTTTGCTGGTTCACGCTTCCCTATATCCCGACTCGTTTTATGCAGCCGCGGTGGTGGCAAGCTACGTCAATCCGCCATCAATCGCTTGACCGTTCGTTTCAAAAATTCGCCTCGCAAATCCTTTGCCTGGATCGTCCCTTCTTCATCGATCAGGAAAATGCTCGGCAAACTCGTGACATGCCACTGGGTGGCAATTGGGCCGCTGTGTCCATCCCAAATCGCCGGCCAAGTCATTTCGCCCCCTTCGATCGATTCGATTACCGTACGGGGCCGCTGATCTGCCATCACACTTAAGACCGCAAATCGATCCTCGTCACACTCCGTTATGAGTTGACGCAAATCGGGATAGACAGCTTTACATGGCCCGCACCAATCTGCGGAAAAGAGCAGCACCACAACCTTGCCGCGATGATCGGACAAGCGGAGCGTTTCGCCGCTCGGAGATTGTCCTTCGAGCTCGGGCACCGGTTGTCCCACCGCTAGGTGTCGGATTTTGAACAGAGCGGCCTCCGCTTGTTCGCCGTACGGCGGGTAGTTGGCGTCTTTCTTGTCCAAGTCGATGCTGACAAAACCGATTCCATGCGAACTAATGACTCGGTACGGATGTCGTACAGTCGCGTAATCACGCTTCAGAGTGTCCAACAATCGGATTGCCTCGTTCCGAGTCGCTTCGAGATCCAAATGCTTCAAGCGATCAAGTTTCTTGCGTAACGTTTCCTTCATAGACAGCGGAAACTGATCGCCTTGCGTTTCTAGCAGATACTCGCCGTACGAAATCATGCTGTACTCATCCAGACGCATCGCATGCAATTTGGCCTGCTGCCAAATCGCGGCGGCGCGAACGTACGCAAACGGACTGTGAGTGGCAATAAGTTGCAAAAGTTCATCCACACGAGCGACCTGAGGGCCGCCAGCAAAATTTTCGATACACGCATCGACATGCGGATGTTCGAGATAGTGATCGATCATCCGCTGGACCACGACCGAGCGGGCTTGCGCAATGGGCGACTGATCATCCGCAGCCCCTGATGACTTACTGACAATCGCTTGGATCGCGGCGATTCCCGAAAGCGTTCCACGGTGTTTCTCTTCGAACTTCAACCAATCCTCTGCGAACAAGTTTGCGGGTTCAAGTGTCTCGAACACCTTCCTTCGCTCATCTTCATTTTCCGCGTTCTGCATTGCTTCCGTGAAAGCCTTTTGCGCGTCGCTGTACCGCTTGGCAAGTTCAGCCAGTCCAGGATCGGCGAGTTCATTGCCGGCGTGAGGAACCGCTTGATTTGATTCCTCTTTTTCGCCCACAATCCAATCGGCGTTTTCGACATCATCATCTAGCCGTGCAAAGACAAGGTGCTGAGACATCTTTTGCTGTGCGGTTAAATCGTTCTCGGGGTGGGCAATTTGAAAGCTTCCCGATTCGTCTTCGGCACCAAAGCACATCACCGTCGGCTGGACTACTTTTGCCGGAAAACGCAGTTCGTAGCGTCCGGTGGAATCGGTCACCGTTTCGTCCAAATAAATGCTCGACAAGCCATTCGGAGAGACGCATTGAGCGACCACTTGAGCTCCGATCACCGGTTTTCCGTTTCGCCAGCGAGCGGTTCCCGACACTCGCACAACCTCGGTCGCCTGCAATTGGATTGACACAGAGCCTTGCTTTTCCAACTTGACGTAGCGAGGCGCAACAACGGGTAACGCTGTTTTCGTCGTGAACGTTTCGGCTTCGCCAAACAGGTTGCTTGACGCCTCGACAGCAACATAGACGGTTGCCTTGCCGGTTCTCGGTGGAAAGGCAAATCGTCCCTCGTGGTCCGTGATTGTCACATCGCGTGTATGCAGTGCCGGTTGCGGTGCCGGCTGTTGCAAGACCGTTTCCATTGCAACGACGACCCCGGCTAGCGGATCGTTCGCCTGGCTGACCAATTGACCTTTGGCAATCGTGCCAGCGTCCATTTGCAAGGTGCCAAAATCAGTCTCCGCAAGGTCGACTTCGGCTTGCACCGGCGTGAATTGTGCTGTGGTAAAGACAACCATGCATGCGTGATCCTTTGGAACCCACAAACGGAATTTGCCGTGATCGCTTCGAAGCAACCGATCTGGCATGGCCCGAAAATCGAGTTCGCCAAGTTTGGCTGACGCACGCACCATCGCTTGGGTTACCGGCTTTCCATCAGGGTCGATGACATGTCCCGAAATGAGTCGCCCTGAATTGAGCTCGGCTTTGCGAAACGGCTTCCCTTCGCTTGCCTGGGCACCTGACAACGCATTCCAAAGGATTTTCATCGCAAAACCACGGGCCTCGACTCGCACCTCGAACGTAGCCTTGGGGATCGCAGACATCCCCTTGGTTTCAATCACGTATTCACCGCGTTCATCAGAAACCGCCGTCCACTGACGTTGTGGTTTTCGATTCGCCAATTGCATGATCACTCTTGGCTGGGCGAAAAAGTTCACCGACACGCTGGCTCCGGCAACGGGATCCCCCGCTTCGTCCACGACCTTGCCGATGATGGTTTCCGGCAATGGCAACGGTTTGACTTTCACTGGTTTCATGGCTCCCTTTTCCGTCATGCTGGGTACTGCAGTTTGATCTACCGCCTGTGCAACTTGGAATGGACGAACGAAGCCGCACACGAACAGCATCCCCGCCATCATCAGCAGAATGGCCATCCGACTTCTCCACGTCGCCGTCTGGCGATCGACATCTGTCTCGAGCACACGCTGCAAACGTGTTTTTAGCGGCGGATCGCTGATCGACACCGCGGTACCGACTCGGTTGCGTTGTTTTCCGATCGCAACTGCAATCTGCAGTAGCACCGTTGCATAGTCACTGGGCCGTTCGCCGCTGCAGAGCACACGATCGTCACAGGCCTGTTCACGTTCCGTCACCGCGTACCGAGCGACAATCCAAAGTAACGGATTGAACCAATAGACAACCTTGGCAAGCTCGCAGGTCCAATGCCATATCAAGTCTCGCCGAGCAACGTGAGCAAGTTCGTGCGAAAGCACCATTCGAAGTGTCTTTGATGACCAATGAATTGCATCGACCGGCAACAGAATCAGTGGCCAAAATACGCCCATCGTAACAGGAATCGAAATTTCATCGGTTACCGCCAAACGAACGCGATCAACGTTGCAAAAACCGATTTGGGTTGCAGCTTCCTTCAGCATTTGTGGGGGAAATGCGTTAGCGGATTGACTCGAGTTGACACGCCCCCGTAGGGAATGCAGCCCAGCGGAGTGAAAGAGCAAGCGTGCTGCAAGAAACAATGAACCGATTAGCCAGGTGACAAGAATCGCCGAAACAAGGCTTTCAAACGTGAACCAGGGTTCGCGACTAAATGCTGGACGCACCGCATCACCCGCATGGACATTAGCGTCGTCAATGATCGCTGTTGGCTCAGGCGAACGCTTGAGCGAGTGCAACTCACTAAACGGCGGCGAATGAACTGCTGAAGATTGCGAAGCTGCCGCCGACCACGAGACCTTTGCTGACTCGTCTGGCGACGGCACGACCGACGCCCGAGTCACAGTGGGGTTTGATGTTGCCTTCAAAAATCCAAGTGGATAACCAGGCAAAAGCAGTGTCAGCGGAAGCAACAACGTCGCGATCACTCCGCTTTGCAGCACGATGAACCTTAACGCAGCGGATTGGCGGTGCATGCGGGAATGAATCAGCAGCGAGATCCCTAGTAACACGACGCTGCCAACCGCGATCGTAGCCAGCATCGTGATCGTAGCCAGCATCGTGATCGATCCCTCGACACCGACATCCTGTTGAAGGTTTTCAAACATCATCGGTTCTCCTTGCGAGCTTGCTGGATCCGTTCGATCATTTCGCGACGCTGTTCGTCACTTAACTCCAGATCAGCGGCATCAAGCAGTGCGGCCACTGCGGCGGCGGGGCTTCCGCCAAAGAAATTATCGAGCAGTCGTCGCGCAGCATTGCGCTGAGTCTTTTCGCGACTCGCGGCCGCTCGATACAAGTAGCGTTGGCCATCCCGACGATGCTTCAACCAGCCCTTATCAACCAGGAACCCTAGCGTCGCGCGTACTGCCGAATAGCTCGGCGGACTATCCAAATTGGACTGAACTTCCGCCACCGAGGCTTCATCGAGCCGGACCACGGTTTCATAAACCTGCCGCTCGCGTTTCCCTAATTCCAAAGGGGTTTTCGCTCGTTTTGCCACAACCAGGATCCTCGACAATGAATCGCCCAACCAAGTGCTAAACGTTTAGCACATGCATATCTTTTAGCACTTCGAAACGAAAGTCAAGTTCCGACCGGGGGGATTGACGCGAATGAGGCGTTCACCGTTGCCGTCTTGGGCGGGCGTGGCGATGGGTTTCGTGAGCTGGACACGCTTTTCCAGCGGTCTGACCGACATCCGACATTTCTTGCAGCCTGATCTCTGCAGCACGATTGCCGGGTAACGACAACCGGTGCACGACGCCCCGCGGCCAATGCTATCGCCCCTATTGAAGGGGCTTGTGAAGCATTTCTGGTAGCCGCCTTCGCTAGCAGCAGGTAAATCGCATTGGACGGCAACACTTTATGCTTATCCACGCTTTGGCGAGCGTAGTTACAGTATGCAAATCCCGTAAGTTGCCGGCTGTAAACCTTTCAACGTTGCCCAGTCGGGCCTAGCCGCTTGGTGCTTACCAAGCGGTCGACTTTTTTCCCTTGCTGTTATTGGGTGCTGGCGAGCGAGGCGGTTTTCAAGAGAATACAAGCTCAGCACCCGGCCACTTCGTCGTTGCTGATTTTTTTTCGAGGCAACGATCCGTTTGCCCATCGCACTCCCCCCGCAGGCAGAGAACGCTGCATTGAATCCATCTACCAACGCCGCTCAGGTCGCCGACAAAATCGCTGCCAGTGAAATTTGGCAATACGAGACAGGCTTTCACCAGCGAGTGGGTGATGTCGCCAACGCGACTCGCAACGCGCTTCGTGCTCCGACCGATTTCCCACCATTGACGGCGGCAATTGCACCAGGAGACCAAATCGCGTTGGCAGTGGATCCCAACGTGCCCGATTTGTGCAATGTCATTCGTGGCGTGCTGCTAGAGCTCGAACAGGCGGATGCCGAAACGATCGACATCGTGCTGTGGGATGAAACCAGTGACGAAATCCAAAAGCAACTCGAAAGCGAATTCGAGACGATCGCCCATGTGATTCGGCATGACTCTCAGAAACGAGACCTCCTGCGTTACCTTGGTGCTGACGTCGACGCGGACCCGATCTACTTGAACCGTTTTCTCGCCGATGCCGATCTCGTTCTGCCCATCTTGGCGGCACGGCCTGGTGACGCGGTGGGCGACAACGAGCTCAGTGGCGTCTACCCGATGCTGGCCGATTCGAACACACGGATGCGACATCAAAAATCACTGCTGCAACCGGCAACGAAGAAAAAGACATCAAATGAGTCTCACGTCGGCTGGATGTTAGGGGTTCAAGTGATGGTGGCGGTGGCGGTCAATCCCGATGGCGACGTCGGAGGCGTCTTTGCAGGCACTCCCGAAGCGACCCGCCGTTGGTTCGAACGGCCTCGCCACAACGACGATGATTTTCCGCCATCGGCTTCATTGGTGATCGCGACGCTCGAAGGGACAAAACAACAGAACTCGTGGGCCAATTTGGCTCGTGCGGTCACGGCGGCGGCAACCCATACCGAGCCCGGTGGCACGATCGTGTTGTGGAGCCAGATTGATGATTCGCCGAGCGATCGACTTGTGTTGCGGCTCAGCAGCGATCGAGAACTCGATGAACTCGAGCACGATGATCCGCAGGACAGTGCAGAGGAGCTCGGCGACCAATCGCTGCTGGGCAAATCCGAAGACGGCTTTACGATTTGGGACGATTCGATCGCGATTGCCGATGCGATCGATCGCGTTCGCAGTGAATATCGAGTGCTACTGCACAGCAAACTTGGAACCGAGGTGGCGGAATCGCTTGGGCTTGGCGCGATCGAATCGCTTGACGCGCTGCAGCATCTCAGCAAATCGTTCGATAGTTGCGGTATCCTACGAGCGGCTCAGTATGCCGGTAGCACGTTCGATCTGCCGGTGACCGAGAGCGACTCGGAATAAAGCCGTTCGCTGTCACGCCCATCCAACTTTGCAAAGTCAAACCGAATGACCGAAGTCGCCATCGAGCTTGCCCATCGCTTTTGCCCTCACTGCGGTACCCCTAATGCCAACCCCGGCAGCATTCCGTTTCGCTGCGAGGCGTGTGGGTTTGCAAACTTCTTTGGCCCTTGCGGTGCGGTCGGCGCCTTGGTCACCAACGAACAAAACCAGTTGTTGTTGGTGCGACGCGCTCGCGACCCCGAGCGGGGCAAATGGGGGCTGCCGGGCGGGTTTGTTGACCGTGGTGAAACCATCGAACAGGCGCTGGCCCGAGAGGTGTTCGAAGAGACGCGGTTAAGAATCTCGACATACGATTTTTTGATGTCGCACCCAAACAACTATCACTATGGGCGAATCATTGTCGCGGTGATCGACATGTTCTTTGTGTGCAATGTCAGTAACGCCGCAGAGATTGCGCTGCAGGCTTCGGAACTGACCGAGTTCCGTTATGTCGACAAGGACTCGCCCCTGTTTGACCAGATGGCATTTCCTTCGAACCGATTGGCAATCGATCATTGGATCGCCTCTGACTCAACCGATTGATTCAAACAATCAGCGTCCTTACGCAACCATTTGCCCCTGCCAACTTGAGTTCGGTCGGCGCATAAAAAAAGCTCCCGGAAAGTACGTAATCCTAGGGGGGCGGAGGACAACGCGCTTCAGTTCCGGGAGCCGGTGGATTGGGGGTTCGACTCAGTAGATACATCCTTGTATCAACTGGACGAACTCAACATTGCAAAATCATAGTCGCCGACGCAAGTTCACATCCGTGTGAAATTAACTTCGACGTGTTCCGCAGCAACAAATAAATTCGTCACCAAGTGCAGAATCGTCATGATTCCTTAATGCCTCTCGCTGGGCGACACGCTGGGTGTCACTCAGTGATGGGCGAAGAATAGAGGTTAGCTTTTACTCTGGTCAAGACGAGTTTTCCAAAACTCGAAAATTGTTTCAGAATCGTTTGTTTTTACGGCAAAAAACGGCGTTTTCACTGCGATACATCCGGCGCATCGAATCGACCACGTGGTGTGTTTCGGTAAACAAGTTTGACATCATTGTCTCCGAGACGCTGTAGACTTACCAATCGCAGTGCAGCCGCCTCGGCAACGCTGGCAAACCCTTCGCCTGCGACGGGGCCGAGCGCACGGTGACCCCCAAACACTTTGGCGCCGATATACACTTCGTATTGATCAATCGCATCGGCGGTTAAAAAACTCGCCATCAATTTACCGCCTCCTTCAATCATCACGTTGGTCATGCCTTGACCGCCAAGAAAATCAAGCGTTTGATGGATCATCTGCACCAAATTGGAACTGGTACAGCGATAAACGCTTGCACCAAGCTGCTCGAGCTCGGCAACGTCCGACGAACCAATCCGCGGCGAGACGATCAACAACACCGGCACTTCGGTCGCCGATTGTATCAGACGCGAACGCGTCGTGGGCAAGCGGTTGGCACAGAACACGACTCGCGTTGCCGTGCGAACTCCGGCCGGCCGTGCGGTCAACATCGGATCGTCGGCCATGACGGTTCCCATTCCCACGGCAATCGCATCGACGCGGCCTCGCAGTGCGTGAACATCAGCCCGTGAGGCCTCGTTTGAGATCCACTGACTCTGGCCCGTGCTGGTCGCAATCCGGCCGTCGACGGTCATTGCCCATTTCGCAATCGTGAACGGCCGACCGGTTTTCAACCGTTTCAAATAAGGCGCATTCAGTTCGCGTGCTTGCTGCTCGAGCACACCGACGCGTGTTTCGATTCCAGCACGCTGCAGCTGCGCCAAGCCGCCACCATCAACTCGTTCAAACGGATCGGCCATCGCCACGACAACGCGGCTGATTCCGGCAGCGATCAAGGCGTCCGAGCAAGGAGGGGTCTTGCCATGATGACAACACGGTTCGAGCGTCACGTAGGCGGTCGCGCCGCGAGCGTCACCGGCGTCGCGAAGTGCGTGGACTTCGGCATGCGGCCCGCCGAACCGCTGATGGTACCCTTGGCCGATCACTTGATCGTCACGCACGATCACGCACCCGACCATCGGATTCGGTTCGACCGATCCGCGTCCCTGTTCGGCCAAGCCGAGCGCGAGACGCATCAAGTCATCATCGGTTTCGAAACGAGAAGAGTTCATCAGCGATGGAGTTCAGCGGCGTAAGATCACACAGAAAGAAAGTGCAATAGGCTTTTGGATCTGTCGTCAAAAGCAGTGACAGGCGGGCAGCCTGTCACACAGGAAGCTTGACAGGCTGGAAGCCTATCCCACACCCCACGTAGCGAAAGTCGCGAAGACTTTCGTTTCCTCATGCCCCGCGAAACTCTTGACGAGTTTCGCTACGAAAAGACCGTACTGCCACGACAGGCTGGAAGCCTATTTCACGATCTAATCCATTCCGGGAACCCACAGTTTGCTGCCGCCACCGGCTGCTGGATCCGCCGGAGGTGCTGCGGCAGCGCCGCCGCCATCGGGAGTCCAAATGCCGCCTGTTGCAGGTTCTGCACCTGCGGGAGCAACACCGCCGCCTGGGGCAGGACCACGTCGCGGGCTGCCGTCGGGACGAATCAGCCCCATCGAAATCAGCATCTGCTGCAACTGTGCCATCACTTCGGGCTCGTTGCCGTAACGCTGCGTCAACGTTTCGATTGCCTTTTGGAATCCCTCGCCATCACCCGCTTGCAGTCGCAAACTGACTTCGCTGAGCAGCAGATTGGCAGTCGGCAATTGATTGGCTTCGGCGAACGCCTTTGCTTCGTCAATCGTCGCGATCGCCGTCTTGGCGTTACCCGACGCGTTGACCAAGGTGGAATAGGCCAACAACTTCGCCATCTTTTGATCTTCTGGCAAATCGGCTTCGATCAGTCGTTTTGCGAAATGACGAATCGCCGGAGTCGATGAGATCTGTTGTGCTCGCTGCAACAGGTACAAGCAGGACTCTTCGTTGAGTTGGCTCGAATCGATCCGGTTCAAATCGGTGTTGGCAACCGATTCGATCTCGTCGTCGCTGATCACCAACGGAGGCAGCGGCTGGATTTTGGCGAGTCGATAGACCTCGCCGAGCACCTCGTCGCCTTTGGAGATGATCGCGTCGTACTGTTCAGCGACACGCACGACCACGGTTCGCTCGAGCAATTTCGAATCATCGTCGGCGGTTTCGACCAACGATGCGTTGCCAAGAATGCCCCATTTTGCGTTGGCAATGGCCAAAGGCATTCTTGTGTTGGTCAGTTGTTCTTGCATCGCGTCGGCTTCCACCGCGCTGGCCTTGAATCGCACCATGGCGACTTGCGGTTGTACCACCG
This sequence comes from Novipirellula caenicola, assembly GCF_039545035.1. Taxonomy (NCBI): domain Bacteria; kingdom Pseudomonadati; phylum Planctomycetota; class Planctomycetia; order Pirellulales; family Pirellulaceae; genus Novipirellula; species Novipirellula caenicola. The sequence continues at coordinate 2,533 of NZ_BAABRO010000025.1, read as the reverse complement.
CCAAGAACGGAAGCGGATCGCTTGGCTTCTGATTCAGCTGGACCGAATCCCCCACAGCCTTCTGGATTTGAGTTCGCACTTCGTCCAGAACCGACGAAGTGACGTCGTGGACCTCGACGCGGGCCGAACGATCGGTTTGTTTGCCATAGACGAACGCCATCGCGATTGCTTCGGGGATTTGATCGATCGGTGGCAATCCTTCGGCGATTTCGGGACGATCGCGATCGAGCACTTGGAAACCGGCACGAGGCGGAACATCGTCCTCGGATTCACGCATTTGAGCAAGCATTTCCGCAGGCAACGGTGCAAATCGCGAATCGGCGATCATTGCCATTTCCACGGGCTCGGCACTTTCGATGTCGGCGTCCAAACGGAAACATTCCGCGGCCAAGTCCTTGTCGTCCGGATTGACCAGACAAGAGATGGCACGGTATTGGACTCGTTGTTCGAAATCGAGCGATTCACAAGCCGACAATTTTTGCAAGAAATCGCTTTGTGCGGCGACATCGCCACGCCAAATGGCACAGGTCAACAAGCCGGACAAGATCGCGGGCTCATCGGGCAAGGTGCGACGCAGCGATTGGAACTTAGCTTCGGCAAGCAAAACCTTGTTGCTGCGAAGCAGCGTGGCGGCTTCGTCATAGCGTTCGCCCCACTCGGCATCCGCAGGCCGCTCGATCGGTTGCGGGATCGATTTGACAAGCTGGTTTAACGTGGGCGAACTATTGAGCTGACGCAGCAACGTTCCAGACATCTGGCTGCCTTCATAGCCTTGCGCCATCATGGCCAAGCTGGCATAGACGCGAGCGGTCAAGAAAACGCCTTGGCGTCCTAGCAAAAATGCAACGGCCGACGAGACATCCAAGACAAACGCGTCGACGTCACGACCGCTTTCGGTCAGTGCTTCGAGCATCGAATCGGTTGCCGATTTGACATCGCCACGGAAAACCTGAGCCGCAGCACGTTGGGTTAACGCTAGTGGGTTGCTTGGCTGCAAGCGGATAAAGCGGTCCGCGTTCTCGGCGAGCGAGTCATATTCGCGTAAATCGAGCAATAAACGCCCGCGAATGGCCAACGCCCAAGCCGCATCGGGATGCTCCGAGAGAATCGTCGACAAACGATCCAGAGCGGGGACAACCTGCCCCCCCTCGACCATTTTCATCACGCGATCAAGCTCGCTCACGGATTCCTTGCATTTGCAAAACTTGATTTTCTTTCCACTGCCGCAGGGACAGGTTGCATATTGGTCGACTGACATCAGATGCTAGCTTAAGCGAATAGGTAATTTTGGTTGCCAGCGCACGACGCGTCGGCTTCCCAGGCCGAAGAATTTACCATGATTCACCCGCGAATCTGAACCCCCTGACCAATAATGCCAAAGATAAAAGCATTCGTATTGGCGAGCCCGCGCGGCCCAAGCATGGCAAAACAGCCAAAAATCAGGGCTTTGACGAGAATTCCTTGATCGATTCGAGCGAGGATCCCTCGGGAAACGCCTTCAACCCATGATCGGTGAGCCGATCGAGTTCCTGATAACGAATGTCGACGAGATCCGAAATTCGCGAAAACAGATCCGTCACATGCGAATCGACCGCCGGATGGATGCTTGATTCGTCGACCGTTTCGCCGCGTTTCATGGTTCGCGTGATTGAGGTGTTGGATCGCAACAAGTCACGAAAACGTTTTTCAAGCCGCGGGTCGGTTGAGATTCGCACATGATCGAGTTCATGAAGCACGAGCCGATCGGTCCAAAACGTCTCGCTCGCAGGCCGTTTGCGAAACCACACGGTGTGCTCGATTTCGAGTCGCACGTCACTAAAACGCATGGTAATTCGCACTTCGCGAGATTCCGCGTTGCGATCTTGGCCACCGAACTTCCACCGATTGCGGCTTCGATAGTGATACCCCATCCGATATTCGGTCGTTGCCGCAAGTCGCCGCCCCTTTCGCAGCGCCGCGGACGAATCGCCTGGCAAAAGTCTCGATTGCATCGATTCCGGTCGCGGCCCATACACAAATTGCACTTTGCCAACTTCGATCAGCGACGCAATCTCTGCGGGCGGCGGCGGCAAGTCTGCCAAATCGATCGTTTGTGAATCCGATGGTCGATCGGCGGCGTCATCACCAAACGTGGAGGACGCGAAAATCAATAATACACCGCATGCCAGCGAGATCCCCCGTCCCCGCGTTGCTACGGTTCGCAGCAAACAGGACAAATGCACTGGCGGTGACAGGCCCATGAATCTCGCTTGTACACAAATGGAGTCAAATTAGAAACGAACTCGGAAGAGTCCCATTAAGTCTACACGAGAACGTCGCAGGAGAGGCTTCCGAGATGCTAAGGCAGGACGGTCTTTTCGTAGCGAAACTCGCCAAGAGTTTCGGGGGGCATGAGGGAACGAAAGCCTTCGCGACTTTCGCTACGTGGGGTGTGGAATAGGCTTCCAGGATGCCGAGGCAGAACAGTCTTTTCGTAGCGAAACTCGCCAAGAGTTTCGGCGTGGCATGAGGGAACGAAAGTCTTCGCGACTTT